>JBQMXM010000005.1:0-63987 GCA_052174015.1 Clostridium sp. | reverse complement strand
CTTATAACATATGTAACAGAAGAATTAGAAAACATATTTATAAATGGTATGAACAAATCAGCTAAAACATCTAAATATTGTGAAACAGCAGATGAAGAAATTCAAAAAATCGGACTTGAATTAAATGAAAAAGTAGATAGAATATTAGAACATTTTAATAAATTAAATAAAGATATATACAAACAAGAAAAATTAAAACTTGCAGAAGAAATATTTAAAAATATTCCAATGAAGATGGAAAGATTTTATGAAGAATTTGAAAAAGAATGTATGGAAGTATCAATATTTAAATATTATGAAGTTATCAAATTATTTCAAAGAATTACATGTGCAAGTAATGAAGATATAGTAATAATAGGTGATAAGTTAAAACAAAGAGCTAAAAAGTTTACTAATATACATTATGTAGAAAAACAAGAAATGTTAGAATTAAAAGAAAAATTATTAAAATATGTAAACAATAAGCAGTTACAAATTAAAATAGTAATGATAAATGAATTTATTGATAAATTAGATTATATTATTAAAAAATATGAAAAATACGAAAAAACATTAGATATGCAAGAAATAGATAATGAAAAAAATACACAAAAATTAAATGAAGAAAGTGATGAAGAATAATATAGATATGAATAAAAATAAAGTTGTACTTGGAATGAGTGGAGGTATAGATAGCTCAGTTTCATTATTAATATTAAAAGAACAAGGATATGAGATAGTTGGAGTATATTTTATTATGTATAAACATAATGAAAATACTAGTGCATATATTAAACAACAACAAGATATTAACGATGCTAAAAAATTAGCTGAATTTACAGGAATAGAATTTAAAATATTTGATATTAGTCAAGAATTTGAAAAAGAAGTAGTATCATACTTTGTTAAAGAATATGCAAATGGAAAAACACCAAATCCATGTATGGTATGTAATAGAAAAATTAAAATGAAATATTTAATAGATGTAGCAGACAAAGAAAATGCATATTATGTAGCTACAGGACATTATGCAGGTATAGAAGATACAAAATATGGAAAAGTATTGCTTAAAGGAGAAGAAATAGCAAAAGACCAATCATACTTTTTAGCAAATATTAAAAGAAATTGGTTAGATAGGATAATATTTCCACTTGCTAAATATGAAAATAAGGAAAGAGTAAAAGCAGAATATTCTCATATATATAATGAGATACAAGTATCAAAAAATGAAGAAAGCACAATACAAAATAAAAAAGAAAGTCAAGATATATGTTTCATAAAAGATATGAATTATCAACAATTTATAGAAGAATATGTATTAGATAAAAAAGAACAAGAACAAGAAAATAAAAATGAAATATCAAAACAAATAACAGAATTAAAAGATGTAGATATATATTTTGAAGACAAATATTTAACTAAGGGTAAAAAAATATATTCATATACAATAGGAAAAAGAAAAGGACTCAATATAGCATTAAATAAGAAAGTATATGTTACAAAATTAGATGCTAAAAAAAATAGAGTGTATTTAGGAGAATTAGATAAATTAAAAACAAAAGAAGTATTAATAAAAGATATTAACTTTTTAATACAAGAAGATAAATTAAAAGAAATATTAGAAAATAATAAGATATTAACAGTTAAATTAAACTATAATGCAAAAGAACAAGAATGTACACTTAATTTAGATAAGACAACAAACTCTTGCAAAATAATATTAAAAGAATATGTAAGAAAACCATCAAGTGGACAATATGCAGTAATATATTTAGATAATATAATATTGTTTAGTGGAGAGATTGTATAATAAATAAGAAAGTATATCAAAAAAGATATGCTTTTTTATTATATATTAGTGTTAATAAATGTTTAAAAATATTGAAAAAATTAAAAAATACATATATAATTTAAGTATTATGAATGATAAGAAAAGTATAAAATCATTAACTTATGAAAAGTTAGAAAAAGAAATATTAGAACTTGGATATAAAAAGTATAGAGCAAAACAAATATATGAATGGTTATACAGAAAAAATGTAGTTTCATTTGAAGAAATGACTAATTTATCTAAAGATATAATCTCTAAATTAAATGAAATATATTATATAGAAAATTTTAATGTATTATCAGTACTTGAATCAAAAGATGGTACAAAAAAATATTTGTTTGAACTTACAAGCAATGATGCAATAGAAACAGTACTTATGAAATATAATCATGGGTATACTGTATGTATTTCATCACAAAAAGGATGCAGAATGGGATGTAAGTTTTGTGCATCTACAAAGGCAAAGTTTCAAGGTAATTTAGAAGTTAGTGAAATAGTAGAACAAATATTAAAAGTTGAAAGAATAGAAAAGATTAGAGTGTCAAATATAGTGTTTATGGGAATTGGAGAACCATTAGATAATTTTGATAATGTAGTAGATGCATTACAGATTATTAATGACCCATTCGCTATAAATATAGGGGCGAGACATATTAGTATATCAACATCAGGTATTGTACCTAAAATATATGAATTAGCAGATAGAAAATTACAAACAACATTATCTGTTTCATTACATTATACAACTGATGAATTAAGAAGCAAGCAAATGCCTGTTAATAGGGCGTATAATATTCGTGAATTATTAAAAGCTTGTAGATACTATATAGAAAAAACAAATAGAAGAATATCTTTTGAATATGCAATGATAGATGGAGAAAATGATAGTATAGAAGATGCAAAAAGATTAATAGAATTAGTAAAAGGAATGAAATGTCATATAAATTTAATACCTATAAATCAAATAGATGAGATTAAATTTAAAGAAAGTGAAATTTCAAATATCTTAAAATTTAGAGATTATTTAAATGAACATGGGATAGTTGCAACAATTAGAAGAAGATTAGGAGAAGATATTAATGCAGCTTGTGGACAATTAAGAAAGCAAAAACTAGAGAGTTTAGAAGGATAGGAGTATTATGAAAATTTTTGCGAAATCAGATGTTGGAAAATTAAGAAACTTAAATGAAGATTCATACTATATTCCTGAAGAAAATTTAGGAATAGATATTTTTGTATTATCAGACGGTATGGGAGGACATAATGCAGGAGAAGTTGCAAGTGCACTTGCAACAAGTGCAGCCAAAAGCTATATTGTTAATAATTATGAATTTACATTTAATGATAAAGAAGACATCCAAAAACTAATAAATGGTGCTGTAGAATATGCAAATATGATTGTATATGAAAAATCTAAAGAAGATGAAAAATACAAAAAAATGGGAGCAACACTTGAAGTAGTATTAATAATTCAAGATAAAATATATATAGCACATGCTGGAGATAGTAGAATATATAGGTTAAGGAAAGATATATTTAGAAAATTAACTAAAGACCATAGTTATATAGAAAAACTATTAGATGAAGGCAAAATTTCAAAAGAAGAAGCGAAAAATCATCCAGATAAAAATATGATTACAAAAGCTATAGGTAATGGAATGATTGTAGAAGCAGATATTATATATAAGAAGTTTGTAAAAGGTGATACATTATTAATTTGTTCAGATGGTTTAACAAATATGGTAGAAGAAGATAGAATAAAAGAAATATTATTAAATACACCAGATGATGTGAATATAGCACAAAAATTAGTAGATGAAGCTAATAATAATGGAGGAATAGATAATATAACTGTTATAGTTATTAAAAAATAAGGAGAAAATATGAGTTTGCAAGGAAAAATGTTAGAAAATAGGTATGAGATTTTAGAAAAAATAGGTATAGGTGGAATGGCAACAGTATACCGTGCTAAATGTCATGTATTAAATAGAGAAGTAGCAATAAAAGTATTAAAAGATGAATTTACAACAGATTCAGAATTTATAAAAAGGTTTAATGCAGAAGCACAAGCGGCAGCTTCAATAATACACCCTAATATAGTTTCAGTATATGATGTAGGAGTTAGAAACAACCTATATTATATTGTTATGGAATTAATAAAAGGAAAAACATTAAAAGAAATAATTAATGAAAGTGGAAAATTATCTTGGAAGTGGTCTGTAGGAATCGCTAAACAAATGGCACTTGCACTTGATACAGCACATAAAAATGGAATTATACATAGAGATATAAAGCCACACAATATAATAATTACAGAAGATGGTATTGCAAAAGTTACAGATTTTGGAATAGCAAAAGCTGTTACAAATGCAACAATAACAGCATATGGTAATACAATAGGTTCAGTACACTATTTTTCACCAGAACATGCTAAGGGAGCTGCAACAGATGCAAAATCTGATATATATTCTTTAGGAATAGTACTATATGAAATGGTAACAGGTAGAGTGCCATTTGATGCAGATACACCAGTATCTGTAGCGTTAAAACAAGTACAAGAAAAACCAATAGAACCAATAAATATCAATCCAGATATACCAGAAGGATTAAACTATATTATCTTAAAAGCTATGGAAAAAGATAAAGATGAAAGATATGATAAAGCGATAGACCTATTAGAAGATTTAGAATTATTGATTAAAAATCCAGATATAGATTTTAAAACTTTAGATAGAGGTATTAAAAAAAGTATTACTAAAATAATACCTACAGTTTCAGAAAAGAAGAAAAAGAAAAAAAGTATTTTTGAAGAAAAGCCATATTTAAAAGTATTATTAATAATATTTTTAGCAATAACATTAATAGTTATAGCAATGTTTACTACAATTGGTATCTTAAAATACAAAAAAGGTTCAGATATTAATATTCCTAATTTAGCAGGAGATTTAACAGGTAAAAGAAAAACTTTAGAAGAAGCAAAAAAAGAACTAGAAGAATTAGGACTAGTTGTAGAAGTGGTAGAAGAATTTAATGATGAAATACCAGCAGGAGAAGTTATTAGACAAGAGCCAAAATATCAACCTAATTACAAAATAAAAAAGGGAAGCAAAGTTAAAATAGTAGTTAGTAAAGGGCCAGAAGTTGTAAAAATGCCTGAAAATCTAAAAATGAAATCATTAGATGAAATTAAACAAGAATTAGAAAAAGCACATATATTATATAGTATTGAAGAACAATTTAATGAAGAAAAAGAAAAAGGGACAGTTTTAGATATAAAATATAATGCAAATGAAAAAGGTGAAATAAATAAGAAAGATACAGTAAAAATAATTGTAAGTAAAGGAAGTTCTAGAAAAGATGTAGAAGTTCCAAATTTAGAAGGAAAAACAAGAAAAGAAGCAGAAAGCAAACTAAAAGAATTAGGATTAATTGCAGAAGTTTCAGAAACATATGTAGAGTATAAAGATGCAGATGTTGTAGTAGAACAATCACCATCATCAGGTACTAAGATAAAAGAAAAAGAAAAAGTAACAATTAAAATAAATAAAGTTCCAAAACTAATTAGAGGTAAAGCGATAATTAATGTAGACAGTTTCTTAAAAGATTTATCAGAAGCAACAATAAAAGTAATAGCAGATGATAAAAAAATAGAAGAAAAAATGATTAGAAAAGGAGATCCAAACTTAGAAGTAAATATATCAGCACTTGGAAGAGTTAGAATAAATATATATATAAATTCAAACTTAAAATATGATGACTATATTAACTTAAAAGATAAGACAACTTGGAATATATCAAATTAAAAAAATTAAAAATATAAAGTTAAATTAAGAATAAAATTAAATAATAATTAATAATTAATAAGTAATAAGTAATAAACAATAAATAATATAAAATATAACATGTAATATATAACAAAAGAAAAAGAGGGATAGAATGGACATATTATTATCAATATTAAATATAGAAGGAGATAAAGATACATTCATTAAAAAAATACATACATTAGAAGAAGCAGGAATTCAGACATTTCATATAGATGTAACAGATGGAAGATTTGCAGGAATAGATAATGTAGATGAGATGTATAAAAAAGCAAATATTTTAAGAGATGTAAGTATTATGCAAAAAGAAGTACATTTAATGACATATGATATATACAAAAATATTGACCTTTTTGCATTTATAGAGCCAACTACTATATATGTACATATAGAAGCTATAAAAAAAGAAGGATTAAAACCATTAGAAGTAGTAAAATATATTAGAGAATATGATATTCAAGTAGGTATGGTATTAAATCCTGAAACACCATTAGAAGAACTTAATGAAGTATTGCCATATTTAGACAAAATAATAATTATGACTGTTAATCCAGGATATGGAAAACAAAAATTTATTCAAGAAATGGTACCAAAAATATATAATATTAGAAATAGGTTAAGAGAATTAGATTTTGATATAGAATTAATATTAGATGGTGGAATTAATGATAAAAATATAATGCTTGCAAACACACTTGAAATAGATAAAGTTGTAGTAGGTAGCTATATAGTAACTAGTAATCAGTACAAAAGAAAAATACAAAAATTAAAAAGGAGAGCCAATATGTTAACAAATACAAAAGAAATGTTGCTTAAAGCAAAAGAAAACAATTATGCAGTAGGAGCATTTAATTTTACAAATTTAGAATCATTACAAGCAATAGTAGAAGCTGCAGAAGAAGAAAAATCTCCTGTAATAATTCAAACATCATCATCTGCTATTAAATATATGGGAATGGAATATATTATGCAAATGGTAGAAGCTGCAACTGTAAACTCAACAGTTCCAATAGCATTACACTTAGACCATGGAGCAAGTTTTGAAATTGCAAAAGAATGTATAGATAATGGATATACTTCAGTAATGATAGATATGTCATCAAAACCATATGAAGAAAATGTACGTGAAACAAGAAAAGTTGTAGAATATGCACATGAAAGAGGAGTAACTGTAGAAGCAGAAATAGGGACACTTGCAGGAGTTGAAGATGAAGTGAGTGTTGAAAGTGAAAATGCAATATATACAGATCCAAAACAAGCAAAAGAATTTGCAGATGCAACAGGAGTAGATTCACTAGCAATTGCAATTGGAACAAGTCATGGAGCATATAAGTTTAAAGGAGACGCAAAACTAAGATTTGATATATTAGAAGAAGTAACAAAACTATTACCAAATACACCAATAGTATTACATGGAGCATCAACAGTAATTAAAGAATTAGTAGATGAATGTAATAAGTATGGTGGAGAAATTCCAGGAGCTAAAGGATGCCCTGATGAAATGCTTAAAGAAGCATCAGAAAGAGGAGTATCTAAAATTAATGTAGATACAGACTTACGTTTAGCATTTACAAGTCAAATTCGTAAATTTCTAGCAGAAAAACCATCATCATTTAATCAAAGAGATTATTTAGAAGCCGGAAAAGCAAAAGCAAAAGAAATAGTTAAACACAAAATGAGAGATGTGTTTATGTCATCAAATATGGCTGTGGAGGAATAACTTTAATTTATGAAAACAAATAAGAATATGAATAATGGTCATACAAAAATTAATTTAAAAGCAAAACTTAGAAAAAATATAAGGGGAGTTGCTGTATTAATTATTATTTCAATAATAATATCATTTGTAGGATATTATGTGTTTTATAAAAAAATACATGCAAATAAGGTAAATGATAAGATATCTAAAATACAAATTGAAGAAGAACAAGAAAAATTAGAAAAAGAGCTAAAGATGCAAAATAAGATAGATGTAAATACAGTGATAAATCAAATTAAGAAAAAAATTAAGAATAATCAAACAGACAAAAAAGATAAAGAAGAATTTAAAATAATATATGTATATGAAAAAGAAACAGAAAAATTACCTAACATACAAATAAAAAATACAGATATAATGATAAATAATTTATCATTACAATTATTAGGTAATAAGATACCTGATTTTAATACAAAAATATACATATATACAAATGAATATAAATTATCACAAAATGTATATCAAACATTAAAATATGCAGGATATACCAATATATGGATAATTACAGGATTTGAATATATTGAAAAAGAAAATATAAATGAAGTAATTAAAACTAAATAATATTAATTATAAGTATAATGACAAATATAAAGAAAAAAGGAGATAAAAAATGAATATATATATATCAGAAGATAGAGAATTAGTAGTAGGATTAAATGATAATGTATTATCAAATGCCACAGGATTAAAACTGTTAGAAGCTAAAACTGCAGATAAAACAACAGAAAAACATGTACCTGTAGTTAAAATAAAAGGAGAGAAAGTAACAGTTGTTGTTGGAGATGTATTACACCCAATGACAGAAGAACATCAAATACTATATATATTAGTAGAAACAAATAAAGGAACATATATACAAAAACTAAAATCAACAGATGAACCAAAAGCAACATTTAACATACCATCAACTGAAAGTGTACTTAGAGTATATGAATATTGTAATTTACATGGACTTTGGGAAGCATCAGAAATAATAAAATATCTATAATAATATAATTAATAATATAATGTGCTTATAATATATAATATATATTGAAAATAACCACCAATTTAATTGGTGGTTATTATATATTTAAGTTAAATATTACATTAAAGTATTATATAAGAAATAAATGAAACTAAGTAATAATAATTTATCTATCTAAGTCATCTCCCCAAATAGCATGTTTTCTATCTTCTTGTTCTTGTTCTTGCCATTTTTGAGTGCGTTCTCTTTCAATTGCTTTTTCAACAGCTTGATCTTTTTTAATTTCATCTTTTGTTCTAGTATCTGTGATAGTATTATCAACTTCATCATGTATCATAGGTTCAGCAATATCCTTTTTTATATTTAAGTCAAAAAGTTCTTTTGTAGTACTTTTAATAATATTATCTAAACTTTTAGTTTTAACATCATAACCAACTATACTTTTTTCAATTTCAGAATCTTCTAAACTGAAAGAATAATCATTTAGATTATTTATTGAATTAATAATTGTTTTTTCACATCTTTGTTTAATAATTTCATCCTCTTTACTTAAATTTTCTTTTTTTGATAGCTCTTGTAATTTGTAATAGCTAGAGTATGCAATATTTACATTTGCAATAGAATCTTTAAGTTCAACTGGAAGAGTTAAATTTGATATTGTATTTTCAGGGTCTCCTTTTTCACTAATTTTTGATTCAAATTCAATAGTATTTTTTTCAGAAGTTTTAACTCTATTTGTATCAAGATTAAAACTATGATTAGTTGTACCAATAGAATCATTAAAAGCTTTACCATAATTATCATTTAAAATATGATTCATAATAGCTTCTTCAAATTCAGGATAGTTTTCAATTGCTTTTTGAACAGCATCATTATAGTCAGAACCATTAATACCTAAATCAGTTTTACCCTTTAATATAGGGATAATAACAGCCATTTTTTGAAAAATTCCATTATCACTATTTTTAGAATTACGTAAAAGACAATTTAAATCACCTTTAACTTCTCTATCATTTGCATCTTTAAAAATTACAGTAGGAGATTTAGTTTCAATAGTATTTAAATCAGCTATATTCATAGTTTTAGTTGTATTATCTAAATCTGTAATTGTAACTGTATGATTATCATTTTTAAAAGCAACCCAACCGATTAAACCAGCAGCAGTAATAGTAACAGCGATTACACTTTTAGCCTTTTTAGTAAGGTGTTTTTTAGCATTTTTAACTTGTTCATTTTTATTTCTACGAATATTCCTATTATTTGAATTACTTACAGTATATCTACTACTAGACGACCTATATTTTGGTCTTGAATAACTATTTCTATTATAGTTTCTGTCACGATTATAGTTTGCTCCATTATTTGTTACAGAAAATGAATTAATATCACTATTAAATAATATTTGTTCTGTAATATTTAATGTATTTCGTACATTTTCCATATTATTATATATATCTAAAAATTCAAATGAATTTAATTCTTTTTGTACTAAAAACTTATTAGAAAATTCATCAAAAAAATTAAATTTAGATTCAGATTCAGATTTAGTATAAGTATCATAATTGTTGACATTATTAGTGGTATAATAATTATTAAATTTAAAATCATCTAATTGATATTTAAAATCTTTCATGTATTTCTCCTTTGTAATATATAATCAATTAATATATTACTTCAAAAATATATGCAAAATCAATAAAAATTAACAAAAATACATAAAAATAACATATTTAATTAAATACAAGTTTAATATAAATGCAACCAAAATATATTATACTATATGTTATATTATATTTCTGTTACAATTTTCTAAAAAAATAATAATATATAATACAAATATTGATATCTAAAAAATATATTGATACCATTAATTATATTGAAAGGAGATTACAAATGAAAAAATGTAATAAAAAGAAAAATAATAATAAAAACAATGGTATAACATTAATAGCATTAGTTCTTACAATAATAGTACTACTAATACTTGCAGGAGTAGCACTTAGTTTAGCACTAGGTCAAAATGGATTAGTGTTTAAGGCAAGACAAAGTCAGCAAAAACAAGAAATAGCCTTAGAAAAAGACAGAATAATGTCAGCATATAGTGCAAGTTTTACAAATAAAGATGGAAAATTTAATAAAGTTACTTTTAAAAAAGAATTAGAAAAACAAGGTATACAGTTAGATGGTGAAATAGTGGGAGATGAAAATGCTACTCCACTTAACTTAAAAGTTAAAACAAACCATAATGAATATACAGTTACTTATACAATAGAAGACGGTAGAATAATAAATAATCAAATAGTACAAAATCAATCATCAGAATTAGGAATACAAGTTGGAGACATAATAACTTATGACCCAACAAAAGGGGTTACAGACACATCAAAATTAACTTATATAAGTCCAAAAGGTAATGCACAAACAGGTGGTAATGGATATGGAGACCAAAGAGTAAAAGCTAAAGCAACTAATAATAAGTGGGTAGTTATATCAACTGCTAATAATCAAATAAAAGTAATGGCAAAAGAACCTATAGGAGATATACCGACTGGAGAATATAATTTATTTACATTTAAAGGTGGAACAGGTTGGTTATATGCAGAAGAAGAATTACATAAAGCTTGTAGTATATATGGACATGGTAAAGGAGCAGTAAACACTACTACAACATATCAAGTAGGTAATAGGTATATTGGAGAAGCTCAAACAAGAACGATAACAAATTCTGGTGCAAGAAGTATGACAATGGAAGATATAGTTAAAATAATGAAGGGTGAAGAACATACAGATTTTACAGATGATGAAAAAAAATATTTTAGTTATAGGAATAAGTATATGGATCCAAATGAAAAAAGTACAGAATTAGGTTATCCAACACTAAATACTGATGACGAAGATGGAGTTGGTTTAAGTAAGCGAGAATTTGATAATGATCACTATGATATTGATAAAAATAATGAAAAATATGATAAAGAATTAGTATCAGACCCAAAGGTGAAAGCAAATAAGGAAAAATTAAAGCCACATATTTTTAAACGCGAGAAAGAGTATTGGATTAGCTATCGTTATGTAGAAACTGATTCTTCTAATGCACAATTTGGTGTGAAAATAATTCAACATTATAGCATTAGAGGAGATTTTACTTTTGTTTCTTTTATTCATCATCTAAAAAATCCTATGTCTCATAGAGGACATTTAAGACCTGTTGTATACTTAGATGGAACTATGCTAGAAAAAGTAAGTGATGGAGAGTGGAAGATAAAAGATTAGTATAATATGTATTTAAAATATAATATATAATACAAATATTGATATTTAAAAAATATATTGATAGCATATAAAGATATTAAGAGTGATTTTATTGAAAGGTGATTTGATGAAACAATGTAATACAAAGAAAAAAATATATAAAAACAATGGTATAACACTAATTGCATTAGCACTTACAATAATAGTACTACTTATACTTGCAGGAGTAGCACTTAGTTTAGCACTTGGAGATAATGGCTTAATGTTTAAGGCAAGACAAAGTCAGCAAGACCAAGAAATAGCTTTAGAAAAAGACAGAATAATGGCAGCATATGGAGCTAGTTTTACAAATAAATATGGAAAATTTAATAAAGAAACTTTTGAACAAGAATTAAAAAATCAAGGAGTAGAATTAGATGGTGAAATATATGGTGATGAAAATGCAAAACCATTAAAATTAAATCTTAAAACAAAACATAGTGGATATATACTAAATTATGAAATAGATGATAATACAATATTAGTTGAAACTCAAATAATACATAAAATACCATCAGATTTAAAGGTGGGAGATATAATTATTTATGACCCAACAAAAGGAGTAACAGACGCCTCAAAACTTACATACACAAGTCAAAAAGGTACAGCAAAAACAGGTGGTAATGGACATAATAATCAAACAATAACTGCTAAATCTAATCAAAATGAATGGATAGTATTGTCAAAAGCAAATAATCAAATAAAAGTTATATCAAAAGAAGTTATAGGTGATGTAAATGGTGGAGTAAGCAATCAATTTACATTATATGGAGGAATAGGTTGGTTATATGCAGAAGAAGAATTTCACAAAGCATGTAGTATATATGGATATGGAAAAGGAGCTAGAAAAACTATTACAAAATACAAAATAGGTAATTACAGAGTTTTAGGAGATAGTCAAACAAGAACATTAACTGGTTCAGGGGCAAGAAGTATGACTTTGGAAGATGTTGCGCAGATAATGAAAGGTGATGCGTATACAGACTTTACAGAAGATGAAAAGAAATTTTTTACTCCAGTTTATATGCAGCCAAGTCGCAAAAGCCCAGAAGTATCTTATCCAACAATAAGTAGCACAGAAGATACTGGAACTAGTATCACTAAACAAAGATTTGACCATGAATTATATGTTATATATAATAACAGTACAAGCTACGATAAAGAATTAGTACCAGATGTACAAGTGAATGAAAATAAGCAAAAGTTAAAGAACCATATATTTAAAAATAATAAGTATTGGATTGGTTCTAGATATATATATTCATATTATACTCTTGCTAATTTTAATGTTAATTATATATCTACTAGTTATGTTCTTGGTAGCAATAGTTTTCAATATGATTCATCACTTAATGTATATACTATTTCAGGATTCTTGAGACCTGTGGTATTTTTAGATGCTGGTATGATAGAAAAAGTGAGTGAAGGAAAATGGAAAAGAAAAGACTGGGATAATATAGAATAATAGGTATTTAATATATAAAGAATAAAGACAGGAAGTTTTTATTCTTTTTTTATGTTTAATATTGTAGGTAATAGGAATATTTGTTATACTTACTATGAGGTGAATTATGGAAGAAAATAATATGGTAGTTGAAGTAGAAGATATAGTTTTAGATGAAAAATTAGTTAAATTATTAGATATAGATATATGTGAAGAAATATCTAAAAAAATGAATATAAATATAGGGATTGTAAGAAATATTGTGGAGATGATAGAAGACGGAAATACAATTCCATTTATTGCAAGATATAGAAAAGAAAAAACAAATGGAATGCAAGACGAAGTGCTTAGAGAATTTGAAAATAATCTAAAAACACTTACAAATTTAATTGCAAGAAAACAAGAAGTTGCTAAAATATTAAAACAGCTAGATAAGTTAGATGAAGAACTTAAAAAACAATTAATATTAGCAAAAACAATTACAGAAGTAGAAGATATATATAGGCCATTTAAGGGTAAGAAAAAAACAAGAGCAACAGAAGCTAAAAGAAAAGGATTACAAGGTTTAAGTGAATATATATTAAAAGCTAAAACAGAAGATGAAGTTTTTTTAGAAGCAAACAATTATTTAAATGAAGAAGTTTTAACAGTAGAAGACGCAAAAAACGGAGCGTGTGATATAATTGCTGAAAATATATCAGATAATGCAGATATTCGTAAAAAAATTAAAGAAATATATTTAAAAGACTCAGAAATAATATCTAAAAAGTCAAAATCTGCAATAGATGAAAAGAAAGTATACACAGTATATTATGATTTCAAACAATTAACATCAAAAATACCAAGTCATAGATATTTAGCAATAACTAGAGGAGAAAAAGAAAAAATATTATATGTTAAATTTGAATTAATGGAAGATAAAATATATGAATATATATTAAAATATGAAGAAAAACAAAACAAAAAGAGCTATCCATTTTTAGAAGAAATAGTTAAAGACTCATTTAAAAGACTTATTAAAAGCTCAATAGAAAGAGAACTTAGAGCAGATTTAAAAGAAAAATCAGATAAAGTTGCAATAAAAGTATTTGGTACAAACTTAAAAGAACTATTAATGCAACCACCAATTAAGAATGTTAAAATATTAGGATATGACCCAGGATTTAGAAATGGATCAAAATTAGCAACAATAGACGAAAATGGTAAATTTACAGATAGTGATATAATATATGTTACAATGCCACAAGATGATAAAGAAAAAGGAATAGAAAGATTAAAACAATTAATTACAAAAAATGATATTGATGTTGTGGCAATAGGAAATGGAACAGCTTCAAGAGAAAGTGAAAAAATAGTTGCAGATGTTATTCGTGGAACTAAGACAGAATATATCATTGTATCAGAAGCAGGAGCTTCAGTATATTCTGCTTCCAAAATTGCTAAAGAAGAATTTCCAGATGTAAATGTAAGTATACGTGGAGCAATATCAATTGCAAGAAGACTACAAGACCCATTATCAGAATTAGTAAAGATAGAGCCAAAATCTATTGGAGTTGGACAATACCAACATGATGTTAACCAAAAAGAGTTAGAAGAACAATTACACAATGTAGTAGAAGATGTTGTAAACAAGGTGGGGGTTGATTTAAATACAGCTACATTTTCACTATTATCATATGTGTCAGGTATTAACAAAAAACAAGCAAAAGCAATTGTTAAATATAGAGAAGAAAATGGAAAGTATTTAAATAGAGCAGAACTTAAAAAAGTTGCAGGAATAGGAGATAAGGCATTTAATCAAGCAGCAGGATTTTTAAGAATATATAATGGAAAAAACCCATTAGAGATAACAGGTATACACCCAGAAAGTTATGAACTTGCAACAAAAATATTTAAGTATTTAGACTTAGATATTAATTTAATGCTTAATGAAAATGGTAAAAATATTATTAATGAAAAAATTAAAAATATAGATATAAATAAAATGTTAAAAACAGAAGAATTTAAACAATATGGAAAATATGAAATAACAGATACTTTAATGGAAATTCAAAAACCAGGATTAGATATTCGTGAAGAATTAGAAAAACCATTACTTAGAAGTGATGTACTTGATGCAAAAGATGTTCAAATAGGTATGGAATTACAAGGTACAGTTAGAAACGTAGCAGCATTTGGAGTATTTGTAGATATAGGGTTACATCAAGACGGATTTATACATATTTCAGAACTTAGTGATAAGTTTGTAAAAAATCCTGCAGATATAGTAAAGGTTGGAGAAATCTTAACATTAAAAGTTATAACTAAAGATGAAGAAACAGAAAAGATAGGGTTAAGTTTAAAACAAGCAAATAATAAATAAATTAAAATTAGTAGGAGAAGTATGAAAAAAGAAAATATTAGAAATTTTAGTATAATAGCACATATAGACCATGGTAAATCAACACTTGCAGATAGGTTAATAGAAGAGACACAAACAGTTGAAAAAAGAAAAATGAAATCCCAACTTTTAGACACTATGGATATAGAGCAAGAAAGAGGAATTACAGTAAAATCACAAGCAGTTAAAATGAAATATGTACATAATGGAGAAGAATACATACTAAACTTAATAGATACACCAGGACATGTAGATTTTAATTATGAAGTATCAAGAAGTTTAGCAGCATGTGAAGGAGCATTATTAGTAGTTGATGCAACACAAGGAGTTGAAGCCCAAACACTTGCAAATGTATATTTAGCATTAGAAAATAATCTAGAAATAATACCTGTAATAAATAAGGTAGATTTACCAAACGCAAGAGTAGAAGAAGTAAAAAAAGAAATTGAAGAAATAATTGGAATACCTGCTTCTGATGCACCATGTGTTTCAGCAAAAACAGGATTAAATATACAAACAGTTTTAGAGCAGATAATACAAAAAATACCAGCACCTAAAACAGATGATAATAAGCCGCTTAAATCATTAATATTTGATTCAGAATACGATAACTATAAGGGAGTATTATCATATGTAAGGGTATTTGATGGAAAAGTAAAAGTAAATGATGAAATTATATTTATGGCAAAAGATAAATCATTTGTAGTAACAGAAGTAGGACATTTTTTAGCAGGACAAAAAGTACCACAAAAAGAACTAAGTTCAGGAGAAGTAGGATATATAGCGGCAAGTATAAAAAATGCAAAAGATGTACAAGTAGGAGATACAATTACACTTAAAAATAATCGTGCAGAAAAACCACTTAAAGGATATCAAGAAGCTAAAAGTATGGTATATTGTGGAATGTTCCCACTAGACGGAAAAGACTATGTATTATTAAAAGAAGCTGTAGAAAAATTAAAATTAAATGATGCAGCATTTAATTTTGAACCAGAAACATCAAAAGCATTAGGATTTGGATTTAGATGTGGATTTTTAGGATTACTACACTTAGAAATAATTGTAGAGAGAATAGACAGAGAATATGGTATACCAATTATAACTACTGCACCATCAGTAATATATGAAGTACATAAAAAAAATGGAGAAATACTAAAACTATATAATCCAATAGACTTACCACCTATTACAGAAATAAGTAAGATATTAGAACCAATAATGAATGTTGAAATATTTGTACCTAAAGAATATATAGGGAATGTAATGGAAGTATGTCAAGCAAGGCGTGGAGTATATATAGATATGAAATATATAGACGAATCTAGAGTACTTATGTATTATGAAATGCCACTTAATGAAATAATATATGACTTTTTTGACTATATAAAATCAAAAACAAAAGGATATGCATCAATAGACTATACATTTAAAGAAAATGTAGAATCAGAATTAGTTAAATTAGATATACATATTAATAATGAACCAATGGATGCACTTTCATTTATTGTACATAAAGACAGTAGCTATACTCGTGGAAGAAAAATGGCAGAAAAGCTTAAAAAAGAAATACCAAGACAATTATTTGAAGTACCTATACAAGCAGTAGTAGCAGGTAAAATCATTGCAAGAGAAACAGTAAAAGCTGTAAGAAAAGATGTACTTGCAAAATGTTATGGTGGAGACATTACGCGTAAGAAAAAACTATTAGAAAAACAGAAAAAAGGTAAGAAAAAAATGAAACAAATAGGTAATGTTGAAGTTCCACAAGAAGTATTTTTATCAGTATTAAAGTTTGATTCAGATAATGAGTAGTTAAAAATATAGAAAATAATATTAAAAAAAATAGGAGTTTAAAATATACAATTAAAAATAACACTAATAATGATATATATATATCTTCTGAAACAGTTAAAAAAACAAAAAAAGGAAATTTAGATATTCCTTTAATAGATTTTGTAGGATATAAAAAATTAATAAAAAAAGGTGAAGAAGTACAATTAGAAATTAATCCAATAGAGACAGGATATATTAATAGCATGCATGATGTTTTAACAAAAGCTATATATGAATTAAGTAGAGAAGATAATTTAAGTATAAAACCTATAGGATATATAAATATAAAATATTAATAATTAAAATAACTATGTATAAATATATAGTTATTTTTTATTTTAATAAACATATTAATAAACATAAAACTTTATATAAAACTTGTATAAGTTATGTACAAAAAACTTAAAATATAATATAATTAATATAATTATTTATTGTAACTAATTTACAATAAAATGTATATAAATAAATTAAAATATAAAGGAAGAGAAATAAAAATATATGGATTCAAAACAGATAAGAGAAAAATTTTTAAATTATTTTAAAGAACATGACCATGCTATAATTGATTCAGCTTCAGTAATACCTGAAAATAATGAAACAGTATTATTTACAACAGCTGGAATGCAACCACTTGTACCATATTTAATGGGTAAAGAACATCCAAAGGGAAGAAAACTTGCAGATTTTCAAAAATGTATTAGAACAGTAGATATAGATGAAGTAGGAGATAATAGGCATTTAACATTTTTTGAAATGCTTGGTAATTGGTCACTAGGTTCATATTTTAAAGAAGAATCTATTAAAATGAGTTATGACTTCTTAGTTAATCACTTAAATATATCAAATGAAAAATTATCTGTAACATGTTTTAAAGGAGATGAAGATTGTGAAAAAGACGAAGTATCTGCTAAAATTTGGGAAGAAGTTGGAATACCAAAAGATAGAATATATTTCTTTGGAAAAGATGATAATTGGTGGATAGCAGGAGAAGATGGACCATGTGGACCAGATACAGAAATTTTTTATGATACAGGTAAAGAAAAATGTTCAGTAGATTGTAATCCATCATGTGATTGTGGAAAATATGTTGAAATATGGAATAATGTATTTATGGAATATTTTAAAGATGAAAAAGGATATACATTATTAAAGCAAAAAAATGTTGATACAGGTATGGGGCTTGAAAGAATAAGTATGTTATTACAAGGAAAAAATACTGTGTTTGAACTTGAAATGTTTACATCTGCACTTGAATTTATGAAAGAAAATTCTAAAAAAGATATACCAGAAAGTGCAAGAATTGTAGCAGAACATTTAAGAAGCTCATCAATAATAATCGCAGCTGGAATATTACCAAAAAATACAGATAGAGGATATATATTAAGAAGATTATTAAGACGAGCTATAAGGCATATATATAAGATGGAGTTTGATGAAAATAAGATTACAGAATTAATTAATATTGTATTAAAATCTTCAAGTCATCTATATACAGAATTAGATACAGAAAATGAAAAAATAGTTAATGTAATTTTAGATGAATTACAAAAATTTAGTAAGACATTAAAAAGAGGTGAAAAAGAATTTCATAAATTATTACAAAAAAATAATGTAAAAATAGGTGATAAATTAGATTCAAAAGAAGTGTTCAAGCTTTTTGAAACATATGGAATGCCAATAGAAATTACAATTGAACTTGCTAAAGAATTAAATCTTGAAATAGATAGCAAAGAAGTATTAAAACTTTATGAGCAACATCAAGAAAACTCAAGACAAAATAGTAAGAATAAGTTTAAAGGTGGACTTGAATCACATTCACATCAAGCAATTAAATATCATACAGCAACACACTTATTACATAAAGCATTACAAGAAGTAGTTGGAAAAGATGCTGTGCAAAAAGGTTCAAATATTACAGATGAAAGATTAAGATTTGATTTTAATTGTGATCATAAATTGACAGAAGAAGAAAAACAACAAGTAGAAGATCTAGTTAATAGTCAAATACAAAAAGAATTAGATGTAGAATCTTATGAGACAACTGTACAAGAAGCATTACAAAAAGGAGTTATTGGACTATTTAAAGATAAATATAAGGAGCTTGAAAAAATTACTGTATATAAGATTGGGGACTTTTCTGAAGAAATATGTGGTGGGCCACATGTTAAAAATACAAGAGAATTAGGAAAGTTTAAAATTATTAAAGAAGAAGCATCATCAAAAGGTGTAAGAAGAATAAAAGCAAAATTAGTTTAAAAATCAGTTTAAAAATTATTTAAAAGAGGTAAATTATGGAAGAAAAAATACAGAATGATATAATAGATAAAAGACAAGATGAATGTATATTTTGTAAAATATCTAAAGGAGAAATACCGGCCGAAAAAGTATATGAAGATGACTTTGCAGTTGCATTTTACGATATACAACCACTTGCTAAAATACATGTTGTAGTAATTCCAAAAAAACATGTAGATAATATATTAGAATATGAAGATAACGAAATAGATAATCATATATTACTACATATGAACAAAGTGATAAAAATAATCGTAAAACAATTAGGAATAGATAAAACAGGATTTAGAGTAGTAACAAATACAGGAAAAGATGCAGGACAAACAGTGTTTCACCAACACTTTCATATATTAGGTGGAGAAAATGTAGAAAAAGTAGGTATGTAAAATGGATGAATTATTTGCAAATTTAAATAATGATAAAAAAAATAGTAAGGGTAAAAACAAAATACAAAAGATATTTAATGACATAAAGAGTAAGAGAAAAGGAAAGGCTAAAAAAACAGAAAGCAAAAAAAGCCAAAAAGTAAAACCAGATATAACATTAAAAAGTTATTCAGAAATAACTAAATCTAGACGAAAGATATTTGTAATAGGGTTAATTATATGGATTATACTTATGACAATAGCATTTCAAACATTTTTAAAACCAAAAAAAATAACTAATCCAAAACAATTATTAATGCAAACATTAGAAAAAACAAATCTTTTGTCATATACAGATTTAGAAGGGTTTAAAACATTAACAGATAAAATTAATATATCATCATTAGAATCAAATACAAAGATTAGTTTTAAAGGTACAAAAACAGATGTAATGGAAACATCATCATTACCACTTGATAAAATGATGTTTAATATATCATCAAAAGTTGATAATATTAAAAATAAGTATAAGTCAGATATAGATTTAAAGATAGGAGAAACAACATTATTAAAATTTGAATTATTAGATGACGCTAAAAATGTTGGAATTCAAAGTAATGACTTTTTTAAAGAATATATAGCTATAGAAAAAGCAAGTATTAAAACAGTAATAGATAATTTAAACGAACAAAGTATTAATATAGCTGACGATACTAATAATATCAAAGAATACTTAAATAAGGTTGTAAGTTCAAATCAAAAAGTTAATATATATAGTGAGTTAATTGAAATTGAAAAAAAATACAATGAATTTTTGAAAGAAGAAATGCTTAAAATAGAAGATAAAAACTTTACAGCAAATACAAGAGTACCTACAAAATACAAAAATAAAGATGTAAAAGTTGATAATGTTAATATAAGCATAAACAAAAAACAATATGTTGAAATAATGAAAACTGCATATACTAAGACAATAAATGAGATAAAAAATAATAAAGAAAAATATACAACAATTTCAACAATTGTAGAAGAAGCAGAAAAAAAGAATAATACAACAATACAAAATAATACACTTACTAAAGACCAAGAATTAAATAAGCAATTAAAAGAATTAAATCCATTAAATAAAAATAATCAAACAAATATACAAGGGAATAATACTAAACAACAAACAGGTATTACAGACCCATTAATGCCAACACAACCATTTAATGCAGCAAATACAACGCAAAGTCCACAAACACAAACACAAAACACACCAAATAATCAAGGACAAGTAAATAATCAAGTTAATAATAGAAATGGTATTAGTAATACTAACAACAATAACAACAACAATACTACTAATACTAATACTAACACTACTACTAATAATAGTGTGAATAATAATACAAATAATAATATAAAAGCAACTGAAAAAGTTCAAGATAAAAATACATTACTTAGAAAATTAGAAATGTATTTAGTACCTGAAGAAAGCAAACTTAAAGAGATTGTAAATATTAGAATGTATATGATTTCAAAACAAGATTTTAAAATAGATGTATATGATCAAAATAAGGATGATAATACAGAACAGAAAATATTAACATTAGAAGTATCAAAAGAAAAAAATACTAAAGAGATAGGTTTAGAAAATTATTTAATAGATAAAAAAATTATATTAAAAACAACAGAAGATGATAACAATGTATATACAAATATAGAAATTAAAAAACAAGAAAAAGTGCAAGACACACAAAATATAAATTTAACACCAAAAACAGATAAACTAACATTAGAAATTACAAGAAAAAAATCAAATGGTAGTGATGCTTTTAAAAAGATAAATATTATACGAAATAATCAAGATAATGTTTTTAATATGCAAATAGAAAATAATATACAATTTAAAGATAATGTAGTAATTCAAACAGATAAACAAATGCAATTATTAAATACATTGAGTGCAACAGATTTAGATAATTTAATGTCAAAAGTTGTATTTCCACAAGTTAAAAAAGTATTAAAACAAAAACGATTTATTATGCAAAATTTAGCTAATTCATCAACACAATTGAATAATACAAATCCTATGCAAAATCAAGGACAAGTAAATAATCAAGTACAGAAAAATACAAATAATCAAAATGCACCACAATCAAATATTAATAATGTAAATGTTAGATAATAAAATATAGAGGATATAGTATGAAAATAGATAAAATAAGAGAATTAAATGATAAAGCTTTATTAGATATAAAAGAAGTAGAGAATATTATAGAGACAAAAGCAAAACTAGATAGATTAAATGAAATAAAGGTTAAATATCTAGGTAAAAAAAGTGAAATAATGGAAATTCAAAAACTATTAAAAGAAGTAAGTATTGAAGAAAAAAAAGAACTAGGTAAAGAAATAAATATATTTAAAAATAGTATAGAGAAGTTGATTCTAGATAAAATTGTAGAACTTGAAAAACAAGAATTAGAAGAAAGACTATTAAAAGAAAAGTTAGATTTAACATTACCTGTAAGTTCATTTCTTGGAACAAAACATCCTATTGAGAAAGTAACAGAAGAATTAATACAAGTATTTGAAGAAATGGGATATGAAGTTATTGATGGACCAGAAATAGAAAAAACAGAATATATTTTTGATATGTTAAATACACCAAAAGACCATCCAGCAAGAGAATTACAAGACACATTCTATTTAAATGATGAAATAGTTTTAAGAAGTCAAACATCAGCAATTCAAATTCGTAAAATGTTAGAAGGAGAATTACCAATTAAGATGATTTGTCCAGGAAGAGTATATAGGTCAGATTCAGTAGATGCAACACATTCACCTGTATTTAATCAATTAGAAGGACTAGTTGTTGGAGAAAATATAACTATATCTGATTTAAAAGGAACATTAGAAATATTTGTTAAAAAAATATTAGGAGAAGATGTTCAAATTAGATTTAGACCACACCATTTTCCATATACAGAACCATCTGCAGAAGTAGATGTAACATGTTTTGTATGTAAAGGTAAAGGATGTAGTGTATGTAAAAGAGAAGGATATATTGAATTATTAGGATGTGGAATGGTACATAAAAAAGTATTAGAAAACTGTGGAATAGATTCAAATAAGTATTCAGGATTTGCATTTGGATTTGGAATAGATAGAATTACAATGGCTAAATATGGAATAACAGATTTAAGACTATTATATGAAAATAATGTTAAATTTTTAAATCAATTTAATTAAGATATGAAAGAGAGGACGTATTTTGAAAGTATCACAAAAATGGTTAAATGAATATGTAGATTGTATTGATAAAACACCAGAAGAATTAGAAAAAATATTTACTATGACAGGAACAAAAGTAGAAGAAGTAGTTTCAGTAGGAAAATTTCATAATATTGTAGTAGGTAAAATATTAGAAATAACTAAACATGAAAGCGCAGATAAATTAGTTGTTACAAAAGTACAAGTAAGTATGGATGGTAAAATAGAGCAAATAGTTACAGGAGCAACAAATATTTCTGTAAATGATATTATACCTGTAGCATTAGTAGGTGCAATATTACCAAATGGAATAGAAATTAAAAAAGGTGCATTAAGAGGTGTATCTTCAAATGGTATGATGTGTTCAATAGGTGAGCTTGGAGTATCTAAAAACTTTTTTGAAGGGTTAGACCAAATAGAAGAAGGTATAATGATGTTACCTAAAGAGTATGAAAATATGCTTGGTATGAATATACAAGATGTATTTAAAATGTATGATAATATATTTGATTTTGAAATAACTCCAAATAGGCAAGATTGTCAAGGAGTAAAAGCGATTGGAAAAGAATTGTCAGTAGGACTAGATAGAAAATTTAAAGGTAATGTACTTAAAAAAGAAGATTTTAAAAACACATTTAATACAGTTTCAGAATTAGAATATATGAATAAAAAAGTAACTGTGGATATAGATGAAAAAAATTGTAATAGATATACATTGCTAAAATTAGAAGATGTAAAAATATCTCAAAGTAGTAAGGAAATACAATACTATCTATCAACACAAGGAATAAACAGTATTAATAATATTGTAGATTTAACAAACTTTGTAATGCTTGAAATAGGGCAACCATTGCACGCATTTGACGCAGATAAAGTATTAAACTTAATACAAAATGATAAAGAAATTAACTTTAAAATAGAGCAAGCAACTAAAAACTCAGAATTAGAATTATTAGATGATACAAAAATTAGTTTGGAAAATGAATTAGTAATTAAAATTAATGACAAAAATGTAGCACTTGCAGGTATAATGGGTGGAAAAGATACTAGTGTTGATAACAATACTAAAAATGTATTTATAGAGTGTGCAAACTTTGAAAGAAAAATATTAAGAGATGCAGGAAGACGCAATCAAATACTTACAGATGCTTTAGCTAAATTTGAAAAGAAATTACCAGTTCAAATGGTAGAAGAAGCTGTACTTAGATTAATAGAATTAGTAGAAAAATATAATATTGCTAAAATATCTAAAGATATTATAGATGTTAAAAATAAAAAGGCAAAAGAATATTTAGAAACAGAAATTAAAATACCATTTGATATAGACAAAATAATTAATCATTTAGGTGTAGATATACCAAAAGAATATATTGAAAAAATATTAGTAGATTTAGACTTTACAATAGTATCAGAAGATTATACTAAATATATTATACCACCATATAATAGAAGTGATGTAAATAATATATTTGATTTAGCAGAAGAAGTAATTAGATTTTATGGATATGATAAACTAAATTCAACATTACCTAATATATATCTAAAAAATAGGCAAAATACAAAAATAATTGATGTAAATACAAAAGTTAAAAATATATTACCAACACTTGGATATAATCAAATAATGACATATGGATTTATAAACAAAAATGATTTAAAATTATTAGAACTTGAGGAACTTGATAACAGAAATCAAGTTATAGAAGTTAAAAATCCATTAGGTCCAGATTATGAGATAATGAGAACAACACTAAGTGTAAGTATGTTAAATACACTTGCATTTAATGAAAAAAATCAAAATGAAAATTTACAATTATTTGAAGTTGCAAAAACATATATTGGAAAAGATAAAGTATTAGAAAATGAATTACCAATAGAAGATACTAATCTAATTTTAGGAATAACTACAAATAGGCAAAAAACAAAAAATGTAACAAACTCTATGGAATATTTAAAATATGGAGTATACAAGATTAAATCAGATTTAGAAAAAGTACTTAAAAATATTGGAATTAAAAATTATCAAATAGTAGAAGAAACACACAATAAATTATATCATATAGGAATATGTGCAAATATACAAGTAGGACGTGATATTATAGCTACATTTGGAAAATTACATCCACAAATTCAAAAGAATTTTGGAATTAAACAAGATGTATTTTTAGCAGAATTAAATTTATCACATGCACAAAGATATATTAAAAATAAAATTAAGTATACAGAAATATCAAAATTTCCTAAAGTAACAAGAGATTTATCATTAGTCGTACCAAAAGAAATTAAATATACACAAATACAAGAATTAATACAAAAAAATGCTAAAAAATATTTATCAAACTTAGAATTATTTGATATATATATTTCTGAAGAATTAGTACAACAAAACAAAAAATCAATGTCTATTAGAATAGAATTAGAAGATAAAAAACAAACACTTGAAGAAATAGTAATAAAAGAAATAATGGATAAAATAATTCAAGAATTAAAAAATAAGTTAGGTATAGACTTAAGATAATAACTTATTAAATAATAAAACACTGTAAAATATATAAATGTTTTACAGTGTTTTTAGTATATAGTATATTTCTGTCAAATATGTTTGTGTTTTTGCAGTATTTTATACATTTAACTATAATTAGTATTTAAGTATATACTATCAATTTATATAATAGTATAATAATATATAAGAAAAATAAATACATTTAAGAAAGATATTTGGTATAGAAAATATATGGAGGTAAAAAAATGAAATTTGATTTTAATTTAGAAAAAGAAAAACTAATAGAAAATATTGTTAAAATAGAAGATAAAGATTTTGGTATATTAGAGAAAATAAATAAAGAAAGCTCAACTATTAGAATTGGAGCTCGTGGAATAGTGTTAGATAAAAATGGTAATATAGCAGTTATATATAAAGAAAAGAAAAATGAATATAAATTACCTGGTGGTGGAGTAGAAGACGAAGATATAAATAAAGCATTCATAAGAGAATGTAGAGAAGAGTT
This sequence comes from Clostridium sp., assembly GCA_052174015.1. Lineage (GTDB taxonomy): Bacteria > Bacillota > Clostridia > TANB77 > CAG-508 > JABCPO02. The sequence goes on along the minus strand of JBQMXM010000005.1, from coordinate 37,756 downwards.
AGGAATGGAAGTTGATATTAAAAAATTAATTGGAACTGCAGAAGAATATAAAAGTCAAGAAAACTTTAAACAAATTTCATATGTGTTTATAGCAGAAAAAATATTTGATTTGCCTAATAATAATTTAACAATAAAAGAAAAAGAAGAAGGTACAAAATATATTTGGATGAATAAATTTGAAGCAATAGAAAAAATGAAAAACTCTTTAAATAATTTAAAAGCATCTAAATATGATAATATTTATAGAACTAAATTCATAGTACTTAGAGATATCAAGATTTTAGAATATTATATAAATAATTTTAAATAAAAGAAAAATTAAACAAAAACACTGTAAAATATATAAATGTTTTACAGTGTTTTTTATACTAAAATATAGATATATTTATTGTTTTTAGAAAGTAGATATAATATAATTAAATGGATAATATGATTAGGAGAAATAAATGGATAAACAAAAGAAAAAAATATTTGGACTTAAAAAACTAATTAAAATTCCAGATATATACATTGGTAAATTTAGTAAAAAAGGTTCAATGTTTGGGTTTGTAGATGAAATTACAGACAAAGAATACGATGATAATTTAGAAAACATTAACTTTTTCTATAATGTGCATAAAATAAATGGAAATAGTGTAAAAAGATTAAAAGAAAGTCTTCATATATCTTTTAATAATATGCAAACAGCATTAGATGGAGATATAGTACTTGTTACTAAATTAGATAATAAAAAGGGGATAACAAAAGACGGAAGAATCAAAAATATTGTTGTTCGCAAGATACGTCATGTAGTTGGGACATATCAAGCAAGTAAAAATTTTGGTTTTGTAGTGCCAGATGATGAAAAATTTTTATCAGACATATTTATATCTAAGAAAAATACATTTGGAGCACACAATGGAGACAAAGTTATTGTAGATATTATTAAATATAGTAAGAAAAATAGGCTTCAAAAAAATAATAGTGAAGGTAAGATTGTTAAAATTGTAGCTAGAAAAGATGATAGTGATATGAAACTTAAAAGCTTACTTGCAGAACAAAATATAGATTATGATTTTAATGCAGAAGTATTGTCTTATGCCAGAAGCATAGATCAGACTATTACTCACAAAGATTTAGAAAACAGAAAAGATTTAACAGATATATATACAATTACTATAGACGGAGAAGATGCTAAAGATTTAGATGATGCAATAGCGATTGAAAAAACAGAAAATTTTAAAGTTTGGATATCAATTGCAGATGTTGCAAATTATGTAAAAGAAAATAGTATATTAGATAAAGAAGCTCAAAAAAGAGGAAATAGTATATATTTAATAGATACTGTAATTCCTATGTTACCTTTTGAACTTTCAAACGAAATTTGTTCATTAAATGCAAACGAAAAAAGATTAGCAGTTACAGTATTTGCAGAAATAGATAAAAATGGAAATATAATAGATAGCAATGTATTTGAATCAGTAATTAAAGTAGATAAAAGAATGTCATATCATGAAGTACAAGATATATTAGATGGAAAATTAGAAGTAGAAAACAAGAACTATTTTAAACTACTAGATATGTTAACAAAAGCATTAATTAAAAGAAGAGAAAAAGAAGGATATATTAATTTTAACCTAGATGAAATAGAAGTACTATTAGATGAAAATGGAAGAACAATAGGTATAGGAACACGCGAAAAAATATATGCAAATAAGATAATAGAACATTTAATGTTAACTGCAAATGAAGTTGTAGCTAAAAAATATGAAAATGATTTACCATTAATATATAGAATACATGAAACACCAGATGTAGAAAAGGTAGAAGAATTAAACGAAAATCTTAAAAAATACAGTATAAGATTAAATCATTTTAAAGATGAAAAAACAAAAGAAATGTATGTTCCACAAAGAGAATATCAAAGAGTATTAAAAGAAATAGGAGAATTAGAAGAAAAAGGATTAAATATATTAAAAGACACAAAAGAGAAGATAGATATAGAACAATTATCATATCTATTACTTAGAAGTATGAAACAAGCAAGATATGATACAAAAAATACAGGACATTTTGGTATAGGCGCAACACATTACTTACATTTTACATCACCAATTAGGAGATATGCAGACCTTTATACACATAGAATATTAAAAGAGTTCTTAAAAGGAAAAGGTAGAGGTAAAACTGAAAATAATATATTAATTGCACAAAAAATAGCAGAACATATATCAGATACAGAAAGAATAGCACAAAAACTTGAAAGAGATTATGATGATATAAAAATATCAGAATATGTAGAAGAATTTATAGGAAAACTATTTTATGGAACTATAACAGGTAAGATACAAAAAGGAATATTTGTAGATATTGGTAAAAAAGTAGAAGGAATGATATTTAGTGAAAAACTTAAATCAGAATTACCAATTTCACAAAGAACAGAAGACACAAAATATGAAGTAGGACAAAAGATATTAGTTAGAGTAATATCTGTAAATACTAAAGACGGAAAGATAGATTTAATAGAAGAAAAAATGGATGAAAATATTAAAATGGAAGATATACAAAAAATATAATAAAATATAATAGAAAGGTAAAAAAATGAGTGAAATAGTTTGGAGTCAGGAACAAATGCAGGCAATAAAAGAAAAAGGACACATTTTAGTTTCAGCAGCGGCAGGTTCTGGGAAAACAGCAATATTAATTGAGAGATTAATAAATATTGTATTAAAAGATAATATAGATATAGATAAATTAATAGTATTAACATTTACAAATGCAGCAGCATCAGAAATGAAACAACGTTTTCAACAAGCATTACAAAAAGAAATTGAAAAAAATCCACATTCAAAACACTTAAAAAAACAATTAAAGTTATTACCAAATGCACATATTTCAACTATACACTCATTTTGCTATTCATTAATACGAGAAAACTTCTATAATCTTAAAATATCTCCAAAAATTCAAATAACATCAGAAGAAGAAATATCTGCTCTAAGAAAAAAAGTATTACTTAAAATATTAGAAGAAGAATATGAAAAAAAGTCAGATAAATACATGTATTTAGTAAATAAGTATGTATCAAAAGATGGAGATGAAGCCTTAGTAATTGCAATAGAAGAAGTATTAAGAAATCTAGAATCATTACCATTTAAAGAAGAATGGATAGACAATATAATATCAGAAATCTCAAACATAATAGGAGAGAATAATTTAAATTTAAATAATGATAAGTATGATTTAGAAAAATGTAATAAACAAGCTATATATAGGTTTTTAAAAGATAAAAGGGGACAAATATTATTAAAAAAAGTAATTAAAAACTTAGAATATTTAGTTCAAGTATCAGAAAATTTAATTAATGATATATCTACTTGGAGTATTAATTTAGATATTAAAGAAAAAGAAACTGTACAAAAAATATTAGATACAATTGTAAATGATAAAATTCATTATACAGAATTATTAAAAAATCTTGATATGTCCAAAACAGAAAATGAAGAAAATCAAAAAAATACAGACAATACAGAAGATATAGAAAACTTATATAAAAAATATATAAAATTAAAAGATATGGTATTGTATTACAAGTTTACTAAATGGCCTTCAATCACATCTAAAAATACTTTAAAAGAAGAAGCCGATAAATTAAAGGAAATTAGAACAAGTTTAAAAGATGACGTATATAAAGAAATTAAAGAAGTATTTGAAATATCTTTTTCAAATATATATTTAGAATTAAAAGATATATTACTAACACATGAAGCTTTTAAAGATATTATATTTAAATATTATGATATGTATTCTAAAGAAAAGCTAAAGAAAAACTTTTTAGACTATAATGACTTAGAAGACTATGCAATTAAACTACTATATGTAAAAACAGAAGATGGATATGTATTTTCAAAAATAGCAGAAGAAATTCAAAAAACATATTATGAAGTACAAATAGATGAATATCAAGATATAAACTTAAAGCAAGAATATATATTAAAAGCAATAACAAACAAAAAATTATTTCAAGTAGGAGACTCAAAACAAAGTATCTATGGGTTTAGAAACTCAAGACCAGATCTGTTTGTTGAAAAAGAAAATACATATGAAATTCAAAACACAGATGTAACTACTGAGACAGATAATACAATAGAAACAGTAGAAATACCTAAAAAATTAATTAGACTTTCTAAAAACTTTAGAAGTTATAACCATATATTAGAGTTTTCAAACAATATTTTTAAAAATATCATGCAAAAAGAAACAAGTATTGTAGAATATACAAAAGAACAATACTTAAATCCAACTAGGTTTGTATCTAGTATAATTGATACTGAAAATAATAGAGATAGTGAGAAAATATCTAATGCATTAAGAACAGAAATATTATTAATTAATAAGAATGAAGAAATAGATCAATATATAAAAGAAGATGTACAAAAATTACAAAAAGAAAAATTTAAAACAGAAAATACAGGTACAATGTATAATTTGTGGGATGAAGAGACAAATGATTTTTTAGAAAATGTATCTAAACTAAAAAATCAAGAAAAACAAGCACATATAATTGCAAAAAGAATATTAGAGTTAATAAATGATGAAAATATAGAAAAAGTGCATAAAAAGAAGATAGAGTTTAAAGATATCGCTATATTATTAAGAGGAGTAACCTCTTCAGCACCATTAATAGAAAATGTATTAAAACAATATAATATACCTGTTGTTACAGATATAGGTCAAAATATATATGAAGTACCTGAAGTAGAATTAATATTAAGTTATTTAAAAATTTTAGATAATCCATTACAAGATTTAGATATGGCAGCAGTACTTAGATCATATTTTGTAAATGTAGAGTTAAATGAATTAATACAATTAAAATTAATAACAAAAAAAGAAACAATTTATGAATGTATTTTAGAATATATACAAATATTTGAAAAAATTCAAAATACTCCTGAAGTATTTACAGAAAAAGAATTAAAAGAAAAGTTTAATTTGATTAGTATAGAAAATACAGTACTTTTTAGTAAATTAAAACAGTTTATAGAAGATTTTAAATATTATACAAAATATATAAAAAGTTTAGAAATTCATAAATTATTATATGATATGATAATGAAAAGTGGATATTATGAATATATACATTTAAAGAAAGAACATTCTGGAGAAGATGATAAAATTCTAATATATTTAGATAAAGTGTTAGAAAAAACACATGAATTAGAAAAAAATACCAATGAACAATTAACACTTTCACGATATATATCATATATTAACGAAATGAAAAAATTAGATGATAAAGTCAAACCAAAAGTACAATTAGACACATTAGATGAAAATGCTGTAAAAATTATGACAATACATAAAAGTAAAGGTCTACAATTTCCTGTAGTGATATTACTTGAAGCAGAAAAAACATCTAAACCCCCAGAAATTACAGATATAGTATATTCTGAAGAATTAGGGTTAGGATTTGATATATTTGAAAATAATTATAATATTAAATATCCATCAATATTAAAAAAAGTAATTCAATATGAAAAACAGATAGAAGAAATGCAAGAAGAAAGTAGATTACTTTATGTAGCATTAACAAGAGCAATAGAAAAACTAATTATAGTTGGACAGGTTCAAGGTACTCTAGAGGAAGTACTTAACAAAGTTAAGTCATTAAATAACTTAAATATACAAAACGAAGAATTTTTACCAGTATATCTAAAAAAACAAAACTCATACTTAAAACAAATATTAATTACATATATTAAAGAAATAGCTAATTTAAAAGATATAACTATGATAGAAGAAGTAAATCCAATAGCTTTGATACTATCATCATATATACAAAGTGAAAAGGCAAAGAAAAGTAGCCTTATAGATTCACTTAATATAGGTTTTATAAAAAAGGTTATTGATAAAATACTTGGAAAAAAAGAAAATATAGATGTTATATCAAATACAGAAAGAAATGAATATACAAAAGATAAAGAAGATAAAGAAAATGAAACGCTTAAAATATTAGAAAAAAATAGAAATTTAATTCTAGATAAATTATCTTTAATTGAAAATAATAGCATAAATAATGGTGTTAATATGATTAAAAATGATGAATTTAAAAATATTAAACTATCTGTTAGTGAAATAACTTCAAGAGTTCATAAAAATACAGAGCAGACAACAGAAAATAATGATGTTAAAACAAATGATGTTAAAATAATTGTAGATAAACCTAAATTTATGCAAGAAGAATCTAAAAATATACTTGGTAAAGAAAGAGGTACAATAATCCACTCAATATTTGAAATGCTTGGATATATTTCACCAAATAAAAGTCAAGAAGAAATATATATGTATATAGATAATTTTTTAAAAGAAATATTAGAAAAAGAAATATATACAGAAGAAGAATTGGAAGTAGTAGATAAAAAAGCAATATATGAATATATTAAAACAAAATATTATGAGTATATGTATAAGATATATTGTAATGATATTAAGGGTACAATATATAAAGAGAAAGCTTTCTATTTAGAGCTAGATGAAGAATTTGGCAAGAAATTTAATAAGAAGATAGTTAAAGGACAAGTATTACAAGGAGTAATAGATAGCTTTATAGTACTTGAAGACGAAAAAAAGATATTATTATTAGATTACAAGACGGATAATTTAAGATATGAAGAACAATTTATAGATAAATATTACGAGCAATTAGAAATATATATGTATGCATTAAAAAAAGCATATCCAGAATATATAATTATACCAATGATATATACAAGTAAGTTTAAAAAAATATTAATATTAGGAGATGAATAATATGAATAAAATTACTATTAATCCTAAAATAGTTGTAATAGGTGGAGGAACTGGCAACAGTGTAATGCTTAAAGGATTAAAAAAAGTTACTAATAATATTTCAACAATTGTTGCAATGGGAGACAATGGTGGAGGAACAGGAGTTTTAAGAGAAGACCTTGGAATGTTACCACCTGGAGATGTTAGAGCATGTCTGCTTGCATTATCAAATATAGAGCCACAAATGGAAAAAGTATTAAACTATAGGTTTGATAAAGGAATATTAAAAGGACAAAGTTTTGGCAATTTGTTTTTAGCAGCATTAAATGGAGTATATGGAAGCTTTGAAAAAGCAGTAGTTGAAAGTAGTAATATATTAAATCTTACAGGTAAAGTATATCCTATGACTACATCAAATATTAATTTGATAGCAACACTTAAAAATGGAAATAAGGTTTTTGGAGAATCACAGATACCAGAAGAAGTAATTAAACAAAAAAGTGAGATAGATAAAATAGAGTTAACTCCTGTAGATGCTTTAGCAATGACACGGAGCTATAGAAGAAATATATAATGCAGATATTATAGTTATAGGGCCAGGAAGCCTATATACATCAGTTATTCCAAATCTATTAGTATCAGAAATACAAGAAGCACTTACTAAAACAAAAGCTAAAAAAATATATATACAGAATGTTATGACACAATATGGTGAAACAGAAAAATATACAATAACTAAACATATAGAAGCATTGCTTAAACATGCACCTAATCTTAAGTTAGATTATGTAATAGCAAATAATTACAGGATAAAAAATACTGAGATAATTTCAAGATATTTAAAAAAGAATCAAGAACAAGTATTAATAACAGATGAAGACATAGCATTTTTAAAAGAGCATAACATATCTTTAATACAAGGTAATACTATAGAAGAATTAAATACTATAACTGAAACAACTAAATATATAAAACATGATACAGATGCAGTAGCTAAAAAGATAATAGAAATATTTTTAAATACTACTAAAACAAAAGAGTTTAAAAGAAAGAAAAAATAAATAAAACATAATTAAATAGAGGATACATTAAAAATTCCAATCCTATTGATTTTTTAAATCATTCTGATTATAATTTAATATAATAAAAGATATTAAGGAGATAATATGAACACTATTAAACCTTTTGTTAAATGGGCGGGTGGAAAAGGAAGTTTGATACCACAATTACAAGATTATTATCCGATAGATATAGGTAATGAAATAGATAAATATATTGAGCCATTTTTAGGTGGTGGAGCAGTATTAATACATATTCTACAAAATTATAACATAAAAGAAGCTTATGCATTTGATATTAATATAGATTTAATAAATTGTTATAATGTGATTAAATATAATGTAGAAAACTTAATACAAGAATTAGAAAAAAAAGAAAAACATTTTTTTACTTTAAATGAAGAAAAAGCAGCAGAATATTTTTATATTATTAGAAAAGAATATAATTCATATAATCTTGAAGAAAATGAAATGAATGTAAAAAGAGCCTCAGAATTTATATTTCTTAATAGAACGTGTTTTAATGGATTATATAGAGTTAACAAAAGTGGGAAGTTTAATGTACCTTTTGGAAAATATAAAAATCCCCAAATATGTAATGCAACTAATTTAAGAAAATTATCAAAGTTAATCCAAAATGTTAATTTTGAATTTGGAGATTATACAAATAGTGATAAATATATAGATAGTAAAAGTTTTGTGTATTTTGATCCACCATACAGACCTTTATCTTTAACATCGGGATTTACATCATATACAAAAGAAGAATTTAATGATAATAATCAAAAAGAACTAGCTAATTTTTTTAAATCATTAGATAAAAAAAGAGCGAAACTAATGTTATCAAATTCAAATCCTAAAAATACAAATATAAATGATAACTTTTTTGAAGAAATTTATAAAGGATTTTACATAAATGAAATTTATTCTAAAAGAAGAATTAATTCAAATGCAAAAGGTAGGGGAGAAATTTCAGAACTACTTATAACTAATTATAATGAAGTTAAAACTAATGCTAAGGTAAAAAAACAATGTTTTTAATGGAAAATAATACTTTGAATATGTTAAGGCAGTTAGAAGTATCTAGTTTATAATTTATATAAAAATAAAGGAAGAATAATATATGAAAAGAAATTTTACAGAATGGTTATCTACATTTACAGATAGTATATCAACTTATAAATATTATATAGATTTTGAGACAGTATATAAAAATGCAGAAGAATATAAAGTAGAATTAAATATTTTAAACTCTCTAATAGGTAGTAAAAATATTGAAAAAGAATTTAAAAAAATAATTCTAAAATATCCAACAGTTATTAAATGTATACCTATATTAATAGCAGTTAGAGAATCAGAAATTATAGTTTTAAATAATTTTGGAAAGAAATTTAAATATAATTTTGATAATATGAATTATAAGATTTCAGATTATATAGTGTTTATGAGAAAAACAGGGTTATTTGAATTATTAGAAAAACATTTAATAAACAATTTATATGACTATGTTTTAGGAGTTGAATGTGGTTTAAATTCAAATGCTAGAAAAAATCGTGGTGGACACTTAATGGAAGATTTAGTTGAAAAATTCATTAAAGAAGCAGGATTTAAAAAAGAAAAGACATATTTTAAAGAAATGTATTTAGAAGAAATAGAAGAAAAATGGAAAATAGATATGTCAAATATAAGTAATAGAAGTAATTCTACAAAAAGATTTGATTTTGTTATAAAAACAGATCAATATATTTATGGTATAGAAACTAATTTTTATGCTTCAGGGGGTTCTAAGTTAAATGAAGTAGCAAGAAGTTATAAATTAATATCAGAAGAATCTGATAATATTAAAGGTTTTAAATTTATATGGTTCACAGATGGTATTGGGTGGAAATCAGCAAAAAATAATTTAAAAGATACTTTTGATAAAATGGAAAATATATATAATATCAATGATCTACAAAATGGAATTATGAAACAATTATTGAAATAAAATCTAATTAAATAGAGGATACATTAGGTATTCTCTATTTGTATTAGATTTATTATATAGTTAATTTAAATTAATTTTTTCTATTGCAATAAATAATAGATTAATGTAAAATAATCATAAGGAGGCAACATGTCTAAAATAGAAGGAATAAAAAGTAGATATAAATTTAAAAGATTATCAAATATACGAGATTTAATAGAAAATACAGTTAATAATAATGGGGAAAAAATAGCATTTGTATTAAAAAAATCTAATTTAACAAATGTAGAATTATATGAAAAAAGATATATATCAGAAGAAGAATATATTAAAATAACATATAATATGTTTTACAAAGATATAATAGCTTTATCAAAATATATTTTAAAAATAAGTACACCAAATGATAGCGAAAAATCAAGTGAATTTGCAACTAAGCTAGCAGTTATTGGTAAAAATAGTTATTTTTGGATGGTTACATATATAGCAACATTATATTCAGATTATATAATTGTACCATTAGATAAAAGTTTAACAAATATAGAACTAAACAACTTATTAAAACAATCAGCTTCAGAAACATTAATATATGATGAAGCTTTAGAAGATTTAATATCTGATTCAACAAAGGATTTAAATATAGAAAATAGTCAGTTAAAACAAAAAATCAATATGAGTGAATTAATAAAGATTATTATTGATATAGAAGAAAAACAAAAAAATAATGAAATACCTGAATTAGAAGAAAAACAAAAAAATATTATATTAAAAGAAGATGATGTAAGAATAATTGTATATACATCTGGAACAACATCATCTGCTAAAGGAGTAATGCTAACACAAAAAAATATAGCTAGAAATACAGAAGTAATTAATAAAAGTGTTAAAGTATATAATCATGATAAAACATTAGCGTTTTTACCATATCATCATACATTAGGACTTACAGGACAATTGATATTTATAGCGGCAGGTTCTCAAACAGCATATTGTGATGGATTAAGATATGTAGGTAAAAATATACAAGAATATGGATGTACAGCATTTATAGGAGTACCAGCATTAATAGAAGCATTATACAAAAATGTAATTATACAGATTAGAAAAAAAGGTTTTGAAAAGAAAGTTAATAAAGTATTAAAAATTTCAAATTTTTTATTGAAATTTAAAATAGATTTAAGGCGTGTATTTTTTAAGTCAATTTTAAAACAAATAGGTGGTTTAAGAGTAATAGTAAGTGGAGCATCAGCATTAAATCCAGAAGTACAACAAGGATTAATAGATTTTGGAATAGAGACAATACAAGGATATGGACTTACAGAAACTTCACCTGTAATTACTGTAGAAACACAATTTGAAAAAAAGACTGGTTCTGTAGGAGTAGCGTTACCAGAGATAAGTGTAGAAATCAGAGACAAAGATGAAAAAGGAATTGGAGATATATATACTAAAAGTCCATGTGTAATGAAAGGATATTACAAAAATGAAGAAGCAACTAAAGAAGTATTACAAGATGGTTGGTTTAAAACAGGAGATTTAGGGTATATTTCAGATAATAAATTCTTACATATTTGCGGACGTTCAAAAAATATGATAGTATTAAAGAATGGTAAAAAAATATTTCCAGAAGAATTAGAAGAAAAATTAATGACAATATCATTAATAGAGGAATGTTTTGTATTTGGATTAAAAGAAGATGATGATGATGAAAAAGTAACAGTAAAAGCAAAATATTCAGAAGAAATTGCTAAATTAGAAAATTTAGAAACAGAAGAAGAAATATATGAAGCAATTTGGAAGCAAATTAAAGAAATAAATAAGGGAATGCCAAAATACAAATATATTAAAGGATTAATAGTTACAAATAAAGAATTTATTAAAACATCATCAAATAAGATTAAAAGGTTTGAAGAAATAAAACTTATTCAAGCAGAACTTGAAAAATAGTTGGAGGTCTCTATGAAAAATAGAACAAGATTAAAAGATTTAAAAATACCACCATATACAATTTTAGAAGAAGTATTTAATTCAATTACACATGGTTTAGGTATAGCACTAGGAATAGTTGCACAAGTATTAATGCCTATATTTGCAGTTAAACATCATAATATATATGGAATAATATCTGGAAGTATATATGCTGCAACATTAATAATACTATATGCAATGTCTACAATTTATCATGCTTTGGGTTCAAAATTGTTGGCTAAAAAAGTATTTAGAATATTAGATCATTGTACAATATTTATATTAATAGCAGGAACATATACACCATATACATTAGTAACATTAAGGCAAGATAACCCTGTTATGGGATGGGCAATATTTGCAATTGTGTGGGGAATATCAATACTCGGAATAATATTAAATGCAATTGATATGGAAAGATATAGACGAATATCTTTATTCCTATATTTAGCATTAGGTTGGTGTATTATATTTAAAATATTAGACCTATATAGATTATTAGGAGTAGGATTTTATCTATTATTAGCAGGTGGTATTTCATATTCTATAGGAGCAATACTTTATGTTATAGGTAAAAAGAAAAAAATAAAATTTGCACATACAGTATTTCATATATTTGTATTAATCGCAAGTATATTACAAATGTTATCAATACTGTTATATGTAATGTAACAAAGAGGAGAAAAATGGCAATTAGAAATTTAAGATATGATAATGATCCAATATTATACAAAGTGTCAAGAAAAGTAGATATTGTAGACGATAAAATACGTGAATTAATCTATGATATGTTTGAAACTATGTATAAATATAATGGAGTTGGGCTTTCAGCTGTACAAGTAGGAATATTAAAAAGAGTAATTACTATAGATACAGAAGAAGAAAATGGTAAAGTAGCATTAATAAATCCAGTTATAATCAAAAAGAAAGACAAGAAAAACTTAGAAGAAGGATGTTTAAGTTTTCCAAACTTATTTGGTAAAGTTGAAAGATATGATTATGTAGAAGTTAAAGGGCTTGACTATAATGGGAATGAAGTGATTATAAAAGCAACAGGATTACTTGCACAAGCATTACAACATGAAATTGATCATCTTGATGGAAAAGTATTTACAGAAAAAGTTAATCAAAAAACATTATATTATATAAATAATAATGGAGAAAAAGAACAAGTAAGATATGATAACGAAAATAAACATATTATAAAACTTAAAGATAGATAGTTATAGATAAAAAGAATAGAGAGATAAAAGGCAAAGTATATTTTAAATACACTTTGTCTTTTTAGCATGTATACTCTTAATATGGGTATAAATTGTCCTGCCTCTTTACTCTTTCTCGTAAATGTGCTATAATATACGAGAAAGAGTATTGAAAGGAAGAAATATGAAAATTAAAGAGTTAAAAGAGTTTTTATCAAATAATCATGGATATATAACTACTAAAGAATTACAAAGTTTAGGTATTTCTAAAATGTCTATACCTAGTTTAATAAGTCAAAAATTTATAAGAAAAGTTGCTTATGGTATATATATAGATAATAATTTAATAGAGGATGAATTTTATATTTTGCAAAAAAGATTTTCAAATATTGTATTTTCATATAATACAGCTTGCTTTCTTTTGAAATTAAGTGATAGATCTCCATATAAAATTGATGTAACTACTGTAAATCATAATAATATAAATGAAAATTTAGATATTCATTATGTTTCAAAAGATAAATTTGAAATAGGAATTATTGAGGTTGAAAGCCCATATAGTAATCCTATAAAAGTATATAATGCAGAACGATGCATTTGTGATATATTAAGAAGTTCAGATTCAGTTGAATTAGAAGTATATAATAAGATAATCAATAATTATTTTAAACAAAAAAATAAAAATATAAGCTTATTAGAAGAATATTCTAAAATATTTAATGTCCATGAAAAATTTAAACATATAATGGAGGTTTTAATTTAGGAATGGATTATAAAAGTTTATTTAAAAAATCAAAAGAATTAAAAAGTTTTATAAAGAAATTAGATTACTAATAATTTATTAATTTATAAATTAATTTTTAAAACTTAACAAAACTGCTAAAAAAGTTTGACAAAATTATTTTAAAAGTATATAATATTTTATGTAAGTTGAATGCGACCGTGGCGGAATTGGTAGACGCGCTAGACTTAGAATCTAGTGTCAAAAGCGTGGAGGTTCGAGTCCTCTCGGTCGCACCATAAAAAACGAGGTGTGGCGCAGTTGGTAGCGCGCGTGGTTTGGGACCATGAGGCCGCAGGTTCGAGCCCTGTCACCTCGACCATATTAAGAGAGTCTAAAATGCTCTCTTTTTTTATTATTAAATTTGTAATAAGAGAATTTGTTAAAAAATATCCTGAAATATTGCAAAATATTGAATAAAGTAGTATTATAAAAATATAGAAAGGATTAATTATGATAAAAGTAAAAAACATAAAAAAAGTTTATGGAAAAGGAGAAAATGCACAAGAAGTGTTAAAAGATATTAACTTTTCTATAGAAAAAGGTACAATATGTACAATATTAGGACCATCAGGTAGTGGTAAATCAACACTACTTAATATATTAGGTGGGATAGAAAAAATGGATGAAGGAAACTTGATTGTTGATAATATACATTTAGAAGATTTGAAAGAATCAAAACTAAGAAAGTATAGAAAAGACAAATTGGGTTTCATTTTTCAATTCTATAATCTAATACCTAATTTAACAATAAGAGAAAATATAGAGACTGGAGAATATTTATCACAAAAACCATTAAAACTTGAAGAAGTAATTAAGGTTTTAGGACTTAAAGAGCATGAAAGAAAATTCCCATCTCAAATATCAGGAGGACAACAACAAAGGACAGCTATAGGGCGTGCTATAATTAAAAATCCAGATATATTAATATGTGATGAACCAACAGGAGCATTAGACTATAATACAGCACATGAAGTATTAAAAGTATTACAAGATATTAATAAAAAATATGGAACAACAATAATTATAGCTACACATAATCAAGCAATTTCTAAAATGTCTAATCAAGTATTAAAAATGCATGATGGATACATTAAAGAAAATATTATTAATAATGAAATATGTGATGCAGAAAGCTTAGAATGGTAGGTAAGATATGAAAAACCCATTAAATAGGAGAATTTTAAGAGAATTTATTAAAAATAAAGGAAGATATATATCAATATTTATATTACTTACAATAACAATAAGTTTGTTATCATCATTTTTTGTGGCTCAAAAAATAACTAAAGATTCACATCAAAGATTATCAGATTTAGGGAATGTAGAATCAGGAGAAATACAATTAGTAAATGTAGGGGATAATAAAGAAGATGAAAAAATAGTAGAAGAAGTATTTAAAGAGTTTGAAGTAGAATATGATGAAAAATTTTCTATGGACTTACTTGAAAAAAATGAAAATTCAGAAAAACTATATAGAGTTTTTAAACACAGAACTAAAATTAATAAAGAACAAGTAACAAATGGAAGATTGCCAGAAAAAGATAACGAAATAGCTATTGTAAGGACATTTTCTGTAAATAATAATATAAATATTGGTGATAAAATTAAGATACAAAACAAAGAATATAATGTAGTAGGAATAGTAGTTTTTCCAGATTATACAACATTGCTTAGAAAAAACAGTGATATGATAATGGATATTAAAAACTTTACAACTGCAATTATAACAGAAAATGAATTTAATAACTTATCAAAGAAAAATAATGTAAAAAAAATATTTTCATATAAATATGACGATGAAAAATTAAGTGCTAAAGAAAAAATAGATAAGTTAAAAAATATTTCTAAAAAATTTATAGAAAAAGGTAAAATACCAGTTTCTGCATATATAGCAGAAGATAATAAACCATTATCATATTTTAAAGCTGATATGGATGGTGATGTTCCAACAATGTTAACATTGCTTATAATTATATATATTGTCATGGCATTTGTGTTTGAGGTTATTATTAAAGATACAATTAAAGAAGAAGCAGAACAAATAGGAACATTATTAGCATTAGGATATAGTAGATTTCAAATTAAAAGCTATTATTTAAAATTACCAATATATGTAACATTAATATCTGGTGTAATAGGTAATATAATTTCATATACATATATGAAAGATAAATATTTAGCATTATATTATCATTCATACGAATTATTGCCACCAATAATCAAATTTGATATGTATGCATTTTTAATAACAACAATCATACCAATAATATTAATGTTAACTATCAATTATTTTGAAATAACAAGAGCATTAAAATTAAATATTGTTAATTTCTTAAGAGGAGAAGTAACTAAAGATAACTCAAAACAAGGAATAAAAATACCTAACTTTAAATTTTTAACAAGATTTAGATTAAGACTATTCTTAAAAAATAAGGAGAGTTATTTAGTATTATTAATAGGTATATTAGTTTCAAATATATTATTGATATATGGATTAGAACTTAAAACAATAATTTTAGATAATTATGCAAATGCAACTAAAAATTCAATACCATTTGAGACTCAATTAATGCTCAAATCAGATTTAAATGAGAAAGAACAAAATAATATACTTAAAGAAAATGAAGGTACACATTTATCTAGCTTTACAGCATATGTATTACAAATAAAAAATAAGAAAACAAATGTAAATATATTTGGAGTAGATTTAGAAAACGAAGTATTTAAAAAAGGAATTACAAATCGTATAGAAAATCCACAAAATGTAGAAGAAGTAGAGCATAAAGAAAATACGAGTAAAGAAAAAAATAATGAAGAAAAGAAAGATAAAGATAAGATATATGGAGTATATATATCAAAAGGATTAAAAGAAAGACGAAAATTAAAAACAGGAGATGTATTTGAATTATATAATAAATATAATGGAGAATACTACAAGTTTAGAGTACTTGGATATAATGATAAATATATTACATCAATAGCATTATTAATGGATCATAAAACATTAAATCAGATGATAGATAAATCTGAAAAATATTTTAATGGAATATATTCAAATCAAGAATTAAAAATAAATAGTGGACTTATAGAGCAAGAAATAAATAAAGAAGAAACAGAAAAAGCAATCCAACAATTTATAAAAATGTTTGAAGTAGTTATTCCTGTAATAATAATAACAGCTATAACAATATATTTTATTGTAATATATATATTAACTAAAAATATTATAGAAAAACAATCACTTTCAATATCATTATTAAAGGTGCTTGGATATAGTGAAAAAACAATTAATAAGATATATATAAGGGTATCTAGTATAGCAATATATGTATTTATGATAATACTAATACCTCTAGAAAAATTTTTAGTAGAACATATATTAGAAGTATCTACATCAAAACTAGAAGGATATATAGAGCCAACTATAAAGATGACAGCATTTATATATGTAGTGTTAATAGGAATTGTAACATATACAGTATTAAAACAAATATTGTTAAGAAAAATAAATAAAATTGATTTAGAAGAAGTATTAAAAGTTAGAAAATAGTAATAAAAATATATAGATTACAATTTGCATAGCATAATTTGACAAAACGATTTCTATTAGGTAATATATATTTGTATGAAATTATGAATATAATATATAAATATTATAGACATATAAAAAGGAGCAAATTATTAAGAAAAAAATAAAATATTATTCTAAAAACATCATCAAGCTATTATTAATGCTAACATTATCATTATTAATATTAATGACATTTGTGCTATTTAAATTTAGTCCAACATATGTTGTTATGCTTGGTGATAAAGAAATAGGTATGGTAAAAGATAAGGAAAAAACAGAACAATCAATACAAGATAGTTTAGAACATCCAACTTTACCAGTAACAGAACTTAAATTAAAGAATAAGCCAAAATTTGATTTCAAATTAGTATCTAGAAATATTTTAAATGAAGATCAAAAAGAAGTTTTAGATATAATTAATAATGATATGGATAAGACATATCAATTTTATCAAATCAAAAAAGATAAAAAGATAATTGCACAAGTAACATCAAAAGATGAAGCAGAAAAAATAGTTGATGAGATAAAAAAAGAAAGAGAATTTAAAGAATTAAAAATAGATGGAATAAAGACAAAACAATATAGTAATACAGATTATATAACAGCTAAAAAACAAGCTTTTGAATATGTAGAAAATATACAAAAAGAAAGACGTGTAAAAGCAGAAAAAGAAAGAAAAAAAGCTGAAGAAGCAAGAAAAGCAAAAGAACAGCAACAACTTGCTTCAAGAGGTGGAGAAATTAGAGGTTCAGTCTCATCAGCGGCAAGAGAACAATTAAAAAATTTAAATATGAGAAATCCATTACCACATAAAAGATTTGGAGCACATTATGGAGGATATCCAGGACATACAGGAACAGATTTAATGACTGCAGAAAATACTCCTGTAAGAGCTTCAGAAAGTGGTACAATAATTAAAGAAAAAAATGGTACTACAGGATATGGTAGATACATAGTTGTAGACCATGGAAATGGAGTACATACATTATATGCACATTGTAATAATGTAAACTTATTAGCTGTAGGGACAAAGGTTAAAAAAGGTCAAACAATAGCACTTTCTGGAAATACAGGAAGAACAACTGCACCACATGTACATTTTGAAATTAGAGTAAATGGGCAAAGAATAAATCCAGAACCATATATATAATCTTAAAATTAAAATTAAAATTAAAATATATATAACTATATAGATATTAATAAATATATAAAAAATAAATAAACTATATATATACAAAAGGAAGACAAAAGCATTATAGCTTTTGTCTTTTATTTTTGTCTTTTATTTTTGTCTTTATTTTTGTTTTTTATATTTCCTTTTTTTACTTTACTTTTATTTCTTTCAGTTTCTATTTCTATTTCTTATTTGTAGTTATTACTTTTTCTTTACTTATAATATGTTGGGATTGATAAGTAATGTATGAATATATATAATATTAGTATGAAAAATATGATTGAAAAAATTAAAATTGTAGATATGTTTAAAAAGATATATAATGAAGTTAAATTAAACAGATATAAGTTAGTTATTATTACTATAATAATAGTAGGGTTAGGAGTTTTAGGGGTATTAGAAAATTCTTTTTTTGAAATGATATCTAAAAAAGGAAATTTAAGATATTTATTGAAATATGAGTATTGGATTAAATCATTTTTTAAAGTGCTAGGCTTTTTAACTACATATTTATTGTGTAAATATATATTAAAATATATAAAAAGTGATGATATAGTTAATAATATAGTTGATAATGATGTTATTAAAAGTAGAGGAGAGATAGATTATATAAAAGTGGTATTATTACAATTAAGTATAATATTGCTGATTATAATTGGGTATATATTGTCATTAAAATTTATATCAGTTGAAAATATTTTACAAGGCTCCATATCTAAAAATATAACTAAGAGTAATTATATATATGTATACACATATATAATACTGTTTAATTCACTATTTGAAGAATTATTTTTTAGAGGTTTTATATATTTAAAGCTATCAAACTTATTTAAATATTCAGGAATAATATCAGCAATATGTTTTAGTATATATCATATAGCTATATTATATAAATTTGTAGTATGGTATCAGATAATATTATTAGTTATAGGATTATTTATTGTAGGGATGTTTTTTAATATTTTAGACAAAAATAGTCAAACGATAATACCAAGCTATTTAGTACATGCATCTGCAAACTTTGCAATTAATATAGTAACAGCCTTACTTATATTTTTTTAGTTGTTGTATATATAATAGTATGATATAATATTTTTAGATTTAAAGGAGAAATTATGAAAACAGCAGAAGAGATGACAAAATGGTATATTGAAAATAGGAATATACATAGAATGAGTATGACAGATATAGGTTATCAAAAATTATTTAAAATTATAGAGAAGAATTTAGTAGAAGATGAACATGTTAAAATGGTATTTATAGGTACTGTTGGAGAAAAAGCTTCATTCTTTCATCCATTTTGGAAGTTTTGGGGTGAACTTTCAGCATATGCATTAACAAATAGGGGAATTATTGTTGTAAATAGAAGTGGAATTATATTAATAAAAAAATCAGCAACAACAGTTAAGTTAGAATATTTAAATGATATTACTAAACATGATAGGATATTTTTTTCAACAATTAATATAGATACAATAAAAGAAACATTAAATATAACATTAAGAAAAAAAGATGCAGAAATATTTTATGCAATGTTACAACAATTAATATCAGAACAAGAAAAAAATAATAATAATCTGAATTTTAATAATATTGATAATCTAAACGATTTTACTAATATAGATATATAATAGGGTTTAAGGAGAATAATGAGGATATTTATTAAAGAATATGACAATGTGATTGATAATAATATATATATATCAAATAAGGAGAATTCTCATCATATTTTAAATGTTATGAGAAAGAAAAAAGATGATATAATAGAAGTTGTAGATACAATTAATAATAATATATATACAACTAAGATATTAAATATTGATCCATTAGAGTTAAATATTGTTTTAACTAAAAGTTTAAATAAAGTAAATAAAAAAACAAGTAATACTATATCTAATATAGACTTAAATATAGTACTATATCAAGCAATAGCTAAAAAAGATAGGTTAGAATATTTGATAGAAAAAGGTACAGAACTTGGAATAAAAAAGTTTAAATTTGTAGAATTTGCAAGAAATATAGTTAAACTAAATGATGATAAGAAAAAAGAAAATAAGATATTAAGATGGACCAAAATAGCAGAAAGTGCCTCTAAACAAAGTAAACAAATATTTATACCTGAGATTTCAATAGTAGAAAATATTATACAAGATATAATAATATCAAAACAAAATTCAGAAAATAATAATCAAGAAATGTATACATTAGTATTATATGAAAACGAACAAGATACAATCTTAAAAGAAGAAATATCAAAAATACTATTAGAAAGCATAAAAATAAAGGATGTTGAATCAAAAACAATTAATATAAATATAATTGTAGGGCCAGAAGGTGGAATTACAGAAGAAGAAGTTTGTAAATTTAAAGATATTGGTGCTAAAATTATAACATTAGGAAACAATATATTTAGGACAGAAACAGCAGGATTAGTACTTGCTACAATAATCAAATATGAATGTGGAGAATTTAATTATGCCAAAGAAGAAAATTAATATAGATAAATTAGTTGAAGAAGAATTGAATAATGAAGAACAAAATATAAAAACAGTAGAATTAAATCCAATTAAACCAGAATCGGATTTAAAAACTCAAAAATTTAATAGAAATATAAAAGATGTTGGAAATATAAAAGAGATTGAAAAAACAGAAAAAACAAATAATGTAGAAAAGACAAAAAAAATTACAAAAAATTCTAATATACTTGAAACTAAAAAAAGTGAAAAAAAAGATATAAAAGAAACAATAAAAAATAGAAAAAGAAAATCATTAAAAAAAGATACAGATACAAACGAATTGTTTAAATTAGATTTTTCAGAAGAAATAGAGTTAGAAGAAAAAACAAAAGCAACAGAAAAACAAAAAGAACAAGAAGAAA
The DNA here is from genome assembly GCA_052174015.1 of Clostridium sp. Lineage (GTDB taxonomy): Bacteria > Bacillota > Clostridia > TANB77 > CAG-508 > JABCPO02. The sequence continues at coordinate 16,381 of JBQMXM010000005.1, read as the reverse complement.
AAGAATTTGAACTTGCAAAAAAAGAATATTCTAAAAGATTTAAATTAGATAGAAAAGTAAAAGAAAACTTAATAAAAAAAGTATTATTTGAATTAAAAATACCTATAATATTAATATTAATATTTGTAGCAACATTTATACTTAAAAACATTCTAAATATAATGTTTATGCAAATAATTATAATATTATTAGGAGTTTTAAGTATTTACTTATATGAGAAATCATTTAAACAATCAAGTATTATATATTTTGTACGTGGTTTAGAATTAAATGCTTTAACATATATTTATATATTATATGTTAATCAAATAAATATAATATATAATAAGAATATTAGTAATAATATTATGATAAAAAAAGTATATTTAAATAAAAATATTGTATTAACATATGCTTTAATTATAGCTATGTATTATATAGCAAAATGTATATATATGTATTATTATACAAAAAAAGAATATATAGAAACATTTAATGATATAAAAGAAATAACAACTAAAAAAAGAAAAATAAATAGAGATTAAGGATTAATATGGGATTAAAAGAAGTAAAAAAGCATTTAGAAGAATTTAATGCACAAGATAAGATAATAGTCTTTGAAAATGCTACAACTAAAAGTGCAAAAGAAGCGGCAGAAACTATAGGTTGTACAGAAGCAGAAATTGCAAAAACAATGGGATTTATAGTTAATGATACACCTATAGTAATTGTAACATGTGGAGATGCAAGGATAGATAATAAGAAGTTTAAAGCAAGATTTAAAGTTAAAACTAAAATGATAAAATTTGAAGAAACAAATGATATATTAGGACATAATAGTGGTGGAATATGCCCATTTGGACTTAAAGAAAATGTTCAAGTATATTTAGATGAAAAAATAAATAGGTTTAAAGTGTTGCATATAGCGGCAGGAGAATCAAATGCTATTTTAAGTTTAACACCAACAGAAATAGAAAAATACTCAAAAAGTAGTTCATGGGTAGATGTTTGTAAAATTCCTGAAAGTAGTATATAATAGTTATGTAAATTATATATTAAAGCAAGTTAAAGATAGCGGTATCTTTGTGTAATATGACTTGCTGGGAGGAATTATGAGTAGATATGATAATTTTTTATCTAAAGTTATTAAGAATGGGTATTTAGGAAATGCCCAAGACAAAAAAATTACAGATAAATTATTTATTAATTTCTGTAATGAAGAGTATAGTTTGGAAAAAACCACTTTACCAATAGTAACATTATTTCCCTTAGACTATATTAAGTTATACGAAAACATTGTATATATGTTAGGAAATAATAAATACAAAAGAGCAGAGTTCAAATATGTTTTTAAAGAGGAACAAATAGATAACTTGCTTAAAATTAAGGAACATCCTGAAAAGGATTATGTATTAAATTTGTATAATCCTACAACAAAAAATATATTAAGGGGAAAAGAACTACATTTTGTGCTAGAAGGTAAAAAGCTACATATGAAAGTTACGCAGGTAAATACAAATTTTTATAGGGTAGATGCTATGAATAAATTTAAATATGGTATATTAGTTAATATATTATGCAATATCTTAGATCTTAAACCAGGCAAATTTATACAGCAAACTACTAGAGCCTTTGTAAAAAAGTCAGATTTAGGTAAGATGCGTAAAATTATTGCAAGGACTTCAAGGAACACCTTGAACTTTGATTTTATAATTAAGGAACAGATTAAAGATATACGGAATATAGATCCAAAGATTTTTAAATTGGCAAATTATACTCCATGTGTAGGTGATTTAGATTTTGAAATTGCTTATATGAAAAAATATAATGCTAAATATGACCTGTAAATAATATGGTAAAAGCATTATAAAATGAAAAATCATAAAACTTAAAAAACATAAATAGAAAAACAAAACTCTAAAACAATCTAAATTATATTTTATATACTTTAGGTTGTTTCTTTTATTATCTTTGTGTAACTTTATAGATATTTGTATATATTATTTGTAACAAAAATTGAAAAAATAAGATAGATGTTATTTAATTATTTTAAATAATCTATTTATATAAATGGAGGATAAATGAATATAGTAGATGTTAAAAAAAATATAAATAACAATAATGGTATAACATTGATAGCACTTGTAATGATTATTTTGATTGCAACAATATTATTAAGTATTATATCTTTTAATATATATAAGAATGATAACTTAATCAAAATAACTGAAGAAGCAGAAACAAATTATATTAATAATGATATTAGAGAAAAAATGCAAAAAGAATATGAAGCTTTTAAGCTCAATTTGTTAACAGATGCAAGATTTGAAAAATCTAAAGTGCTGGGATATAGTAATACAGATATAGTTAATAATGTTAATGAATTAATAACAGAAAAAGGATATAGTTTAGTATTAGAAAATGATTATTTAATGTATCAATATCAAAAAGATGGTTATAATCATAAAGCAAAAGTAGATAAAAATAATATCTATGAAATAGTTAAAGAAGTTGTAAATAAGAATTAAAAAAGATAGTAAAGGAGACAAAAATGGATAAAACAAAAATGGATAAAATAAAAGAAAAAATAAATTCAAACATAAAATTAATATGTATATGTGTAGCATTATTAATAATAGTAATTGCAGTATTATCAAATGTTGTGAATTCTAGAGTAAGTAATAAAGAAGAAGTATATAACACAATGATAGAAAAAGCACAAGAATTAAAAAATTCTAAAAATTGGGAAGCACAAATAAAGTCAAAAGATAATAATATTAAAATACAAGTAAACAACGAAAAATTTATTTTTGATACTAATAATACTACTATTTGGGGTAGTGATACAGAAATATTAGAATTTGATAAAATAAATAAAAAAATCAAAGATGTTAATTTTAAAATTAATACATATATAGGAAATCCATGGGAAGAAGACACTACAGTAAAAAACTATATTAATGAATTGAAAATGAAAAAAACATCTATATTTGGAAGAAAAACATATACTATTTCTAAAGTGGATAAAGACATACAAGATATTTTAACAATAGATAGAAAAACATTTTTACCAATTAAAAGAAAAATAATAACTAAAAAAACAGATGGAAAAAAAGTAGAAACTGTTATAGAATATAATTATAAGATAGGTACAGTAAAAGAAATTAAAAAACCTGAAATGAAAGGTTATAAATATAATGGAGAAGTTATAAATAAAACTAATAACCAAGAAGAAAATGAAGCTGTAGATATTAGTAAAACAAACACATTATAATATAGAATAGGAGATTAGAGATTATATGTATAATAGAATATTATTAAAACTTAGTGGAGCATTATTTACTAAAACTAATCAAAAAGGAATAGATTATGAAACACTTTATTCAGTAGCAGTACAGATAAAAGAAATACTTAAAACAGGAGTACAAATATCAATAGTTGTAGGTGGTGGTAACTTTTGGAAAAGAAAAGAAAACACAGGACTTGAAACAGTATGTTCTGATAATATAGGGATGCTTGCAACAATTATGAATGCATTAGCATTACAAGATGTACTTGAAAAAAATGGTGTTAAATCTATAGTACAAAGTGATGTACATATACCAAAAATAACTACTCAAAATGATTATAAGACAAATAATGAATTATTAGAAAAAGATACAATAATAATATTTGCAGGAGGAATGTCAAATCCATTTTTTAAAACAGATACAGCAGCAATTATTAGAGCACTTGAAACTAAATCAGATATAGTGATGCTTGCAAAAAAGATAGATGCAATATATACTAAAAATCCTAATACATATAGTGATGCTAAAAAAATAGAAAAAATAACATATGACCAAGTTTTAGAAAAGCAAATGCATGTAATAGAAGAACAAGCAATATTACTTGCTAAAGAATGGAAAATTCCAATTAAGATATTTGGAATAAAAGAAGAAAATAGTATATTAAAAGCAGTTGTAACAGATACTAAAATAGGAACATTAATAAATTAAATGATTTATATGGTCAAAAAATAAAAGTTATGATATAATGAGATTATTAAGGGGGATAATATGATACTAGAACCAACATTAACACAATTATTGAAACAAATACCAGATAAATTTGAATTAATTACTACAATATCAAAAAGAACAAGAGAATTAAAAGGTGGAGCAGATAAATTAACTAGATTTGACCATGATAACTATATTACAATAGTAGCAAAAGAAATATCAGAAGGTTTAGTTCACTCTGCTAAGAAGAGAACAGATAATTTTAATTTAGGATAATCATGTTAAAATAATAAAATATAAATACTAATGAGGATAGTTTGAAATATATATGTAGATCTAAATATATATTTTAACTATTCTTTTTATTCAAATATTAGGAGGAATAAATGAAAAAAATAATGTTAATACTTTCAGGAGTATCAGGAAGTGGTAAAGATACAATTAAAAATAAGTTGATTGAGAGTAATCAAAATTTTACTACATTAAAATCATTTACAACAAGAGAAAGAAGAATTAATGAAGCAGAAAACGAAAACTATTTTTTTGTTTCAAAAGAAGAATTTGAAAACAAGATACAAAATAACGAATTTTATGAATATTCTTCACATCATAATAACTATTATGGAACAGAAAAAAAACAATTAGATTCAATTTTAGAAAGTGGAAAAATAATTGTAAAAGATATAGATGTAAATGGAACAGAAGCATTAGAAAAGATATTTAAAGATACAGATATACAGGTAATTAGTATATTTTTAAATGTAAGCAAAGAAGAACTTACAAATAGGTTAAGAAATAGAGATGATAAATTAACACAAGAACAAATTGATATTAGATTAGGAAGATATGATTATGAAGTATCTAAGATGTATATATATACATATGCAATAACAAATAATGATTTAGAAAAAACAATAGAAATAATACAAAAAATATTAGAAATAGAAACAAGATAAAAAAAGATAAGGAGTATTACAAAGAATGTTTGCTAAAGTAATATTAAATAATAAGGCAAAACAATTAGATAGAACATTTGATTATTTGATACCACCTCATTTAGAAGAATATTTAAGAATAGGTTCAAGAGTTTTAGTTAATTTTAGAGGAAGAAAAGAAGATGGATATGTAATAGACTATGTTTATGAATCAGAATTTGATTGTAAAGAGATTATAGATATAATATCAAATGAAGAAATACCTGAAGAAAAAATAGAACTTGCAAAAATAATGTCTAGAAGATATTTTTGCAATTTATCAGAATGTATAAAACTTATGGTAAATCCTGAGCTAAATACAAAAAATATAGATAATTTAATTAAACCTAAAAAAGTAAAAGCTATTAAATTAAGTACAAATACAATTAGTATATTAAAAGATATAATAATACCATGTAATGAATTAGAGAAAAATATAGAAAAAGTTCCATCTATTTATACATCTTTAAATATAAAAAATAGTAAACAGATAGAAGTATTAAACTATATATTTAGTAATATTATTAATACAATATCTAAAGATATAGTTTTAGATAAACTAGTAGAATATTTAAAAGAATATGAGATTGAGTTAAAAACATTAACAGATTTAAACTTTTCTATTTCAAGTATAAATACATTAGTAAAAAATGAAGTGCTTTTAAAAGTAGATAAAACAGTTGAGTTTGAAGAATTTAATTTCTATAAATTATATGACAAAGAAGAAAAACTAGTATTAAACGAAGAACAAATACAAGTATATAATAGTATTTTAGAAGATATTAAGCATCAAAGATATAATACACATTTAATATATGGAGTTACAGGAAGTGGTAAAACAGAAATATATCTACAGTTGATACAAGAAACCATAAATAAAGGGAAAACTGCAATAGTACTTGTGCCTGAAATTTCATTAACACCACAAATGCTTGAAAGATTTAATAGGAGATTTGGACAAAATATTTCAATATTACATAGCAGGCTTGGTAATAGAAGAAGATTTGAAGAATGGAACAGAATTAAAGAACAAAATGTTCAAATAGTAATAGGAGCTCGTTCTGCAATATTTGCTCCATGCGAAAATTTAGGAATAATAATAATAGATGAAGAACATGATTCATCATATAAGTCTGGAAGTTCTCCAAAATATAACGCAAAAGAAATAGCAACATTTTTAGCTAAAAATTCTAATATACCATTAGTGCTTGGAAGTGCAACTCCACTTATAGACACATATTATTATGCTAAAAGTGGAAAATATATATTACATACTTTGAAAAAAAGAGCATCAAATATGTTGTTGCCAAAAGTAGAGATAGTAGATATTCGTAAACAAGAAGGAATATTATCAGAAAGATTAAAAAATGCTATAGCTAAAAACTTAAAAAACAATGAACAAACAATAATATTTTTAAATAGAAGAGGTTATTCATTTAAATCATTATGTACAAGCTGTGGAGAAGTCATTAAATGTAAGAGATGTAATATAGCTTTAACATATCACAAAGAAGACGATACACTTAAGTGTCATTATTGTGGATATACTAAAAAAAATCAAACTATATGCGATAATTGTGGAAGTATTATTAAAAATATTGGTATTGGAACACAAAAATTACAAGAAATGATTCAAAAAGAATTTCCAGAAGCTACAACAATTAGAATGGATTTAGATACAACTAAGACTAAATTATCACATGAAGAGATACTAGAAAAATTTAAAAATGAAAATATAGATGTTTTAATTGGTACACAAATGATAACAAAAGGACATCACTTTCCAAATGTTACATTATCAGTAGTAGTTTTAGCAGATACAATGCTTAATTTTGAAAGCTATAGATCTAGTGAAATAGCATTTCAAAATATAGTGCAAGTACTTGGTAGAAGCGGCAGGGAAAAAGAAGGAATAGCATTAATACAAACATATACACCAGATGATTATGTATTAAATATGGCACAAAATGCAGAATATGAAGCATTTTATGAAATGGAAATAGGAATACGAAAAGCATTAAATTATCCACCATTTAGTGATATTATACAAGTAAGGGTAGAATCATTTTATGAAGAAAGAGCAGAAAATTATGCTAAAAAAATTCAAAAAATATTAGAAAATATTAAGATAAAAGAATTAGAAAAATTTAATAAAATGCTAAAAAAAGAAGAAATATATAATGATTATACTAAAAGAAATGTTATACAAAAAAATATAGATAGTTTAGAAAAATTAAAAATATATGAAGCTACACCATTTAAAATAGATAAAATTCAAAATATGTATAGGTGGAAAGTATTAATTAAATGCAATATGACAAACTATATTGCAAAACTTATATCATTTGTAGTTAAAAATATATCTAAAAATAAAGACCCTAAAATATCAGTAGATTTTAATCCACTTAACATATAAGGATATGTTTATGTTTATTATAATAAATATTAAATACATTATATTATTCAAAAGTATGTTGACATAATATTGAAATGATGTTATAATTATTACATAACTTGAATAAAATAATGTATTAAAGCTAGCAGGTATTGAGGAATACTAAGTTATTGTTAGCTGGAGGAAAAAAATGGAAACAAAGAACAATTCAGTAGTAGTAGGGATGATTAAAGGTAGGCATGAACTGCCAGTAGAAGATTACATTTTCAACGAAGCAATTGAAGATGTACATGCTTATGAAAGTATCCGAAAGAACATCTGCAAGTTTGTAGAAAGCAAAATCCATGTTAAAAAGAACATGGGAGTCGCTATGAATTCAGCAGATTATAGTGATTACCTAGTATTTAAGGGTGAAAAATCATTAATAGTGTATGTGACGGGTCTTACAGCCGTCACAGCTGAATTAATAGGAGTTTGCGCTAGAAATGGCGTGTCTCTGACTTTAATGAATTATGACGCAAGTACAGGTGAGTACAAGCCACAAGTTATTTTCGCCTAATATTCTACTTAATAGAGTGAGCTTTATAAAGTTCACTCTTTTTTTTATATTATTATTACTAAGCATGTAAAAGTGTTTAAAAAAATATAAAAATAGTGTATAATATATAAAATAGAAGGAGAAATATAACATGAGACCAATAGTTGCAATAATAGGTAGGCCAAATGTTGGAAAATCAAAATTATTTAATTATTTAATAGGTGAAAGATTATCAATTGTAGAAGATACACCAGGAGTTACTAGAGATAGAATAGTTGCAAAAACTTCATGGAATGGGGTTGAATTTGATTTAATAGATACAGCAGGTGTAGAAGAAGCGAATGGTGATATTATTAAAGAACAAATGATGATACAAACAGATGCAGCAATAGAACTTGCAGATGTAGTATTGTTTTTAACAGATGTAAAATCAGGAGTACATGCAGAAGATATAGAAATATTTAAAAAGTTAAAAAAAGCTAAAAAGAATACAGTACTTGCAGTAAACAAATGTGATAAATTAGGAGAAGTTCCATTAGAATTTTATGAATTCTATAAATTAAGTGAAGAACCATTACAAATATCTGCAGCTAATGCAACAGGTTTAGGTGATATGTTAGATAAAATAGTTTCATATTTGCCTAAAGAAAATAATACAGATGATTCAAATGTAATAAAAGTTGCAATGATTGGAAAACCAAATGTTGGAAAATCAAGCTTAATAAATAAAATGGTAGGAGAAAATAGAAATATTGTAAGTAATATTGCTGGTACTACAAGAGATGCAGTAGATACATTTACAAAAAATAATTTTGGAGAATACATATTTATAGATACAGCAGGTATTAGAAAAAGTAAAAAAGTAGAAGAAAAAATAGAGAAATATAGTATTATTCGTTCAATGCTTGCAATTGAAAGAGCAGATATTTGTGTATTAGTAATTGATGCAGAAGCAGGCCCAACAGAACAAGATACTAAAATACTAGGAGAAGCACATAATCTAGGAAAAGGTATTATAATTGTAGTAAATAAATGGGATATGATAGACAAAGATAATCATACATATAATGAATATAAGAAAAAAGTAGAATTTAGATTTAAATATGCTTCATATGCACCAATAATATTTACATCTGCAGTAACAGGACAAAGAATATCAGATATATTTAAAATGATAAATACAGTTTATGCAAATACTAGAAAAGAATTAAAAACAGCAGATATTAATAAAATAATAGAAGAATCAATTGCATTTTCACAACCACCATCTGATAAAGGCAGAAAACTTAAAATATATTATGGAGCACAATCTGGAATATGTCCACCAACATTTACATTATTTATAAATGATAAAGAATTATTTCACTTTTCATATCAAAGATATATTATGAATAATATAAGAAAGAGTGCAGACTTTACAGGAGTAAGATTAAAATTAAATATAAGGGAAAGGAATGAATAATGGTAGTATATATATTAATCGCAATAATTTCATATTTAATTGGAGGAATAATGCCTGCAATTATATTAACAAAAAGCATAAAAGGGTTTGATGTACGCGAAAAAGGTAGTAATAATGCAGGTTCTACTAATGTACTTAGAACAGCTGGTAAAAAAGTAGCAATCCTTACATTGATTGCAGATATAGCAAAGGGAAGTATAGCTGTACTATTATCATTGTTATTTGCACATTATTTAAAATTAGATAATTCAATTGTGAGTATAATATCTGCAATGGCAGTAGTTATTGGACACACTTTTCCAATATATTTTGGATTTAAAGGAGGAAAAGGTGTAGCCACATCTGTTGGAGCAGTATTAGTTATAAATCCAACAATAGTATTAATAGTAGTACTATTTGCATTAAGTATTATAATATTTACAAGATTAGTGTCTGTAGCTTCAATATTTGGAGCATTACTATTTCCAATATTAATGATGTTTTTAAATGATAAAAATACATCACTTGTAAAGGGAAATAATAATATATATTTTATATTGTTTGCAATCTTTATAGCACTATTTGTAGTATTTAATCATAGGTCAAATATAAAGAAATTAAAAAATGGAGAAGAAAGAAAAATAACTATCAGTAATAAGGAATAATATGAGAATTAGAAGAAAAAAATGGGCAGAAGAAGAACTTAAAGCATCCCCAATATATTTAGATGGAAACGAAAAACTTTCAGGTAAATGGAAAGAAAAAGTAATAAAAGATAATAATTTAGATATATCAAAAGAAAATATAAATCTAATAATTGAAATAGGTATGGGGAAAGGAAAATTCATTTCTAACTTAGCATATAATGATTTAAAATTAAGTAAAGAAAGTAAAACAAATAATGAATCAAAGAATAAGCAAAACTTCTATATAGGTATTGATATGATTGAAGCAATGTTAGGACTTGCAAAAAGAGAAATAGAAGAAGTATATTTAAATATTGATAAATCAGATAGAAAAATATTAAATGATTATTTTAATAAATTAAATTATTATATGAAATTTAAAGAACAAAAAGAATACATTGTATTAAAAGAAGAATTAAATAATAATTCTAAATTAAAAGATATATATAATAAGATAATGTGTGAAAACTTAAAAAGAGAAAATTTTAAAAATATATATATATTAAATACAGACGCAGAAAAAATATCTGAATATTTTGATAAATCAGATAATGTTTCAAGAATATATTTAAATTTCTCAAATCCTTGGCCTAAAGATAAGCATAATAAAAGAAGATTAACATATATTGATAAATTAGAAAAATACAAAGAGTTTTTAAAGAAAGATGGCTTAATCTTATTTAAAACAGATGATTTAAACTTTTTTAATGATAGTTTAGAATATTTTAAAAAAACAAATCTTAAGATATTAGCTAAAACAAACAATTTAGATAAAGAAGATATATATTTTGAGATATTAGGAGAAAAAAATATAGAGACAGAACATGAGCAAATGTTTAAACAAAAAGGAATATTAATAAATGCAGTTATATTACAAAAAAAGTAATAAAATGTAGTAACTTAGAAAGAAGAGGAATATGATAGACATACATTCACATATAATATATGGGGTAGATGATGGGCCTAAAACAAAAGAAGAATCAATGGAATTGTTAAAAGAAGCAAGTTCTCAAGGTGTAACTAAAATAATTGCAACACCACATAGAAGAAAAGGTATGTTTGAAACACCTAATAAGATTATAAAAGAAAATTTCATTGATTTAAAGAAAAGTGTAGAGGCGTATATCCCAAATTTACAAATATATCTAGGTAATGAATTATTTTGTACAGAAGATATATTTGAAAAAATAGAAAATAAACAAATTTTTACAATGAATAATACACAATATTTATTGGTAGAATTTAATTACTCAATAAGTTTTAAAGATATGACAAGAAAATTAAGAGAAATAATACTACTTGGATATTCACCAATAATAGCACATATTGAAAGATATAGAGCAGTTGAATATAATGAAAAATATGTTAAAAAATTAATAGAAATGGGATGTTATATACAAGTAAATTCAGAAAGTATATTACCAAAAAAACTATTTAAAGATGCACATAAAATATTCAAAAAAAGAGCAGAATATTTATTAAAAAAAGATATGATACATATAATTGCTTCAGATATGCATAATCTAGATAATAGAAAACCAAAAATGAAAGAAGCATATAATGTAATTTTAAAAAAATATGGAGCAGAACAAGCTGAAATATATTTTAAAGAAAATCCTTTAAGAGTATTAAAAGGAGAAGAAATATAGTAAAAAAATTATAATAAGGAGAAATAAATGGAAAAAGAATATGAAGAATATTTTGAAATAGATACAAGAAGAATAATAAATAATATATGGAATAATATAATAATAATAGTACTTGTATTAGTTGTATTTGGATTGTTAGGAGTTGTAGGAAGTCTATACTTAATGGATATTAAATATAGGTCTACAACAAAAGTATATATTACTACAAAAGAAAATACTAATAAAAAGACAACTGCACAAGAATTACAAGTGGGTAACTTAATATTAAAAGATTATAGGCAAATTATTTTATCAGATTTAGTATTAGAAGAAGTTATTAAAAAACATCCGGAATGGAAGATAACTACAGATGCTTTAAAAGCAAAATTAATTATAACAGCTCTACCAGATACTAGGGTACTTAGTATAACAGCTGAGGATAGTAACAAACATAGAGTAGTAGAAATAGCAAATGAAGTAAGAGAAGAAGCGTTTAAAAAAATAAAAGAAAAAATTTCAACAGTAGATGAAGTAACATTATTAGAAAAAGCTAAAATGCCTAATTCTCCATCTTCACCAAATACAAGAAAGAATGCAATAATTTCTATGTTAATAGGACTTGTATTATCAATTGCTTACTTTATTATGATAGAAATTATGGATGATAGAATTAAAAAACCAGAAGATATAGAAAATTTAAATATGGCATTATTAGGAATAATACCATTAAGACAAGAGAGAAAAGGAAGAAAATAATGAAAGAAAAAATAATTTTAATGAATAAAGAAATAATAAACCGTCAAGCAGAAGAACATTATAATAGGATAAGAACTAATATCCAATTTAGTGGCAGTGATATGAAAACAATATTAATAACTTCATCAAAAGAAAGTGAAGGAAAAAGTAGTGTTTCATTAAATTTAGCTGTAGCTTTTGCTAAAATAGGAGCAAATGTATTATTAATAGATGCAGATATTCGTAACTCTGTATTAGTAGGAAGAGTAAAAGCAAAACAAAGAATTAATGGATTAACATCATATTTATCAGGAGTTTCTACAATAGAAGAAACAATTTATGGTACAGATGTAGAAAATTTAGACATAATACCATCTGGTAAATATTCTCCAAATCCTACAAACTTATTACAAAATAGTAAGATAGATAAAATGTTAGAAATATTCAAAGAAGTATATGATTATATAATTATAGACACTGCTCCAATTGGACTTGTAGTAGATGCAGCAATACTTGCTAAAAAATGTGATGGAGCAATACTTGTAACAGAAGCTGGAAGAATACAGAAAAAAGAATTAAAAAAAGCAAAACAAGATATTGAGCTTACAGGAATAAAGTTTTTAGGAATAATCTTAAATAAGGTTGATGAATCAATTTTATCATATGGACATTATGGAGGATATGGTAGATATGGCAATTAAAAATGTTATATATATATGTAATTATGCAGCAGAATATCCAGGTAACTTTATTTCTTCATTAGTATTATTATCAAAAAAAGTAATAGAGCAAAATAAAGAAGTGTACTATATTTTTCCAGAAATGGCAAAAAATAAAGAATGGTTAAAATTATTACCTGTAGATAAAAAAAATATAATGTTTATTAATTTTAATTCTAAAGGTTTAGATTTGAAGCTAAAAGAATTTAAAAAAGTACTTAAACCAAAAGAAACAATTATACATACACATTTTGTAGATGGAATAATTTTATTTAAATTAAAAAAGCATTATTTAAGAAAAAATATAATTATACATTTTCATAATGCTATGAAAAAGGAAAAAAATAAAATTATAAGTAAAATTAAAAGAATTGTCAGAAATTTAGCATATATGGGACTTAAAATTATTGTAGTAAGCCCAACATATTTACCAAAAGTTCAAAAATACTATTTTTTAAATAAAAATATTGATATGATAACAAATGCAATAGATTTTGAAAGCTTAGAATTGCGAAGTGAAGATATAGATATTAATTTAAATTTAGATCCTAAAAATTATAACATTTTAATTTTTGGAAGCGCATTTTATACTAAATCAGTTGATATTGCAATTCAAGCAATTAATAAAGTTAATGATATAAATGAAAAAAATGAAAATAAAATATATAATAAATATAAATTATATATTACATCAGATAAAATAGAAGAAACAAAAAAACTTGTATTAAAACATAGTGAAAATGAAGAAGATTTAGGTGATATATTTGAAGTGATACCAATTGTAACAAATGTAGGAGCATTATATAAAAAAATGAACTTATTTTTATCTGTATCAAGGCGTGAAACATTTGCATATGCAGTATTAGAAGCAAGTTTAACAAATTCTAAATGTCAAATTATAGCTTCTGATATTATAGGTCAAGATACATTAAAAATTATAGATGGGATTAATTGGGTGGAATTAGAAAATGTAGAACAATTAACAAAAAAAATAATTGAAGTTTCTAAAATGAAAATAGAAGAATTAGAAAATCTTAAAGAAAAACAAATACAATCAGCTAAAGAAGGATTTGATATAAATGCCTGGGTAAATTCTAATTTAAAATTATATGAAAATATAAGACGATATAATAATATAAAAAATATAGAAAGTAGAAAAATAAATGAAGAAAAAATCAATTAAACTTAATTTTATAATGAATACTATATTGATGTTATCAGCATTTATATTTCCATTAATAACATTTCCATATGTATCTAGAGTTTTAGGAGCAGAAGGAAATGGAAGAATAAATTTTGTAAGTTCTATTGTAGATTATATTATAAATATAGCTATGATAGGTATACCATTATATGGAATAAAAGTAACAGCATTAAATAGTAATGATAAAAATAAATTATCAAAAGTAGTACATGAAATAATGATGATAAATATTTTTTTAGGAGTAATATCATTAATGCTATTGTTTTTTTTAGTATTATTTATTCCTAAACTGTATTTAGAATGGCAATTATTTTTAATATTGTCTTCAAAAGTTGTATTTTTAATATTAGGAATGGAATGGCTATTTAAAGGATTAGAAGAATATTCATATATAGCTATTAGAAGTTTAATATTTAAAATTATTTCAATAATATTAATGTTTTTTCTAGTTAAAACTGAAACAGATTATATAAATTATGCAGTTTTAGTAATTTTAGCAGGTTGTGGTTCATATATAATTAATATGTTTAGAGCTAGAAAATATATAATATTTAAACCATTTAAAGAATATAATTTGAAGCAACATATAATTCCATTATTATCATTTTTTGCACTTACAATATCAGCAATATTGTATACAAATATAGATACAACAATGCTTGGTTTTTTAGTTGATAATAAAGAAGTAGGATACTATGGAGTTGCAGTTAAAATAAAGGCTATAATAATAAGCATAATTACATCATTAAGTGTAGTATTAATTCCTAGAGTAATTCAAATATTTAATGAAGCAAATTTAGAAAAAGCATATAATTTAATTAAGAAAAATACAAATTTCATATTTGTAGCATCACTATATTTTATTGGATTTTTCTTAATTAACTCAAAAGAAAGTATAATATTTATTTCAGGTGATAAATTCTTACCATCAATACCAGTATTGCAAATAATTGTGATAGATACATTATTAAATGGACTTGTTTTTTTAATAGGTACAAGTATATTAGTAGCTAAAGGAAAAGAAAAAATAACACTATACTCAAATATATTAGGTATAATAATAAATATATTATGTAATATCTATTTTATAACTTACTTTAAAGCTATAGGTGCAGCAATTGCTACAATAATAAGTACAATCTCTATATTATTATTCCAAGCAATATATTTAAGAAAAGAAATTAAAAATTATTTTGATTTTATTAATATTTTTAAAATATTAATATCAACAGGTATATCAATGCTAGTATTAGTAATATTTAAATATTATGTACATATTTCAAATATATTTATATCAATATTAGTATTAGGATTAATTTATACAACAATATTTGGAATATTATTAAATATATTTAAAGAAAGTATAGTTATAGAATTAGAGAAAAGTATAATAAATAAGATAAAAGATAAAATGAAAAACAAAAAACAAATAAATAAAAATAAATATAAATAAAAAAAGGAGAAAAAATTGAGTATTATAAAAATGAGTATTAAAAAGTTTCTACAATTTTTACCTAATAAATTATATATACAATTGTATTATATTCTAACAATACATAAAATATGTAATTTTAAAAACCCAAAAACATATAATGAAAAATTACAATGGTTAAAGTTAAATGATAAAAATCCATTATATCCTAAAATTGTAGATAAATATGAAGTAAAAAAATATATAGCAGATAAAATAGGTGAAGAATATGTAATTCCATTATTAGGAGTTTGGGATAAATTTGATGATATAGATTTTAATAAATTACCAGATAGATTTGTATTAAAATGTACACATGATTGTGGAAGTACAGTAGTTGTAAAAAATAAAAATGAAATGGATAAACAAAAAATAAAATCAAAAATAGAAAAATATTTATATACAGACTTTTATTATATTGCTAGAGAATGGGCATACAAGCATGTTAAACCAAGAATAATAGCAGAAGCATATATGGAAGATTCAAAATATAAAGAACTTAGAGATTATAAATTTTTCTGTTTTGATGGAGTTCCTAAAATCATGGGAATATATATGGGAAGAACAAATGGAAAAACAAAAGTATCGTTTTTTGACATGGATAAAAAAT
>JBQMXM010000004.1:0-64072 GCA_052174015.1 Clostridium sp. | reverse complement strand
ATTACATATATTATTATTAAATATATTTCTGTCAAATATGTTTGAACTTTCTACACTAAATATATAGATTAAATTAATAAGTATTTAAAAAAATATATATTTATGATATTATATTAATAATATTATATAAATATTTAAAACTATATAGTATATTGGAGTATATATGATTTCAAGAATACAAAAATTAAGACAAGAAATAGCAAATAATAATCTAGATGGAATGATAATTACAGACCCTATAAGTATTTATTATTTAACTGGAATAGATGTTAAAGGTATATTACTTATAACTAAAGAAGATAATATATATATAACATATCAGAGATATGTTATGCATGTTAATAGTCTACTTACAATAGATAAGCAAGTTATAGTTAAGGTGATAGAAAAAATATTTGATTATTCTGTTTTTTTTGAAGCTGATTCTGTGCTTGGTATAGAAGAGCAGAGTATAACTTTTAAAGAATATACTAAATATAAGCAGTTATTTAAATCAGAATTAGTACCTTTTGGTAATAGTATAATCAGTATGAGAAGCGTTAAAGATAATGAAGAAATAGCTAGTATATCAAATGTATCTAAAAAATTAGATGACATATATAGTTTAATAGTTAAAGGGTTAAAGGTAGGAATTTCAGAAAAAGATATCTATTTAGAAGTACAAAAATTATTAAAAATTAATATGTTAGAACTATATGAGGTTCCTAAAATATCATTTGGTAAAAATACATCTAAACAATATCTAAAACCAACAAATAATAGGCTTAAAAAAGATGATATAATAATTATATCAATTACAGCTAAAGACAAAAATACTGGATATTTATCAACAATAGGAAGAACTATATTTTTTGGCAATATATTAGATAAAAATCCTAAAATGAAAGAACAATATTTAAAACTATATAATTTACATGATGAGATGCTTAGAGAAATTAAAAATGGCAACAATATATATGATAAATATATGCAGATGTATTTTGAACTTGAAAGAATTAATTGGAATATTAGTTACCAAACATTTAGAAGTATAGGTTTGGATAATGATGAGATAGAGATTAAAAAAGATGGAATAATCAATACATTTAAAGAAAATATGGTATTAATATTAGAACCAATAATATATGTAGATGATGAATATGGATTATTAATTCAAGATACAATACAAATAACACAGACAAATCATATATTACTTACAAAAAGTAATAGAAACTATAATAATGAAAGAGGTAAAAATGTATAAAAAATATGAAATGGAATATACTGGAAGAAAATTAGAATTAGAATTTGGAAAATATGCAAATCAAACTAATTCTTCTGTAATGCTAAAGTTTGGAGAAACACAAGTTTTAGCAACAATTGTAGCATCAAAAGAAGCTAAAACAGATTTAGATTTTTTCCCATTATCAGTAGATTATCAAGAAAGATTATATGCAGTTGGAAAAATACCTGGAGGATATAATAAAAGGGAAGGAAGACCAACAGATAAAGCAATTTTAAATGCAAGGGCAATAGATAGACCATTAAGACCATTTTTCCCTAAAAATTTAAGAAATGATGTTGTAATATCATTATTAGTATTATCATCAGACTATAATCATTCACCATTAGTTGCAGGAATGCTTGCAAGTATGATTGTTTCTATGGTATCTAATGTTCCGTTTAATGGACCACTTGGAGCAGTTGAAGTAGGTTATATAGATGATGAGATAATATTAAATCCAACAGAAGAAGAAAAGCAAAAATCAAAACTACATTTAACTTTAGCAGGTAATACATCAAAAATTACTATGATTGAATCATTAGCATATGAAATTCCAAATGATATAATGTTAAAATGTATAAAAAAGGGACATGAAGAAATCATTAAAATATGTAATTGGTTTAATGAGATTGCATCAGAAATAGGGAAAGAAAAATTTGAAATACCTACAGAACAATTTAAAAAATATGAAGAAATGGAAGAATTTGTATATTCAAAATATGCACAACAAATACAAGATATATTATTAGAAAATGGAAAAAATAAGCAAAAGTTAGATGAAGAAATTCAAAATATTGTAGAAAAAATATATTTAGAAAACTTTGATTTTGAAATAAGTGATATTGAAATAAATAAGGAGATAATAGATAAAAAGATTAATTATTTAAAAGAAAATGGATTAAATGATAAATACTATATAGATAATATTTTAAAAACAAAAGAATATATAAAATGTATAAAAGAAGCAGTAACACAAGTAGAGAAAAAAATAGTTAAAACTTTAATAACAGAAAAAAATACTAGAGTAGACGGAAGACTTGATAATGAAGTAAGAGAATTATCATCAGAAGTAGGATTAATACCAAGAGTACATGGTACAGGATTATTTAATAGAGGAGAAACGCAAGTATTAACAATTGCAACATTAGGAAAATTAAGTGAAGAACAAAGATTAGATGGTTTAGATTTAGAAGAAACAAAAAGATATATGCATCAATATAATTTTCCAGGATTTAGTGTAGGAGAAGCAAAACCATCAAGAGGAGCAGGAAGACGTGAAATTGGTCATGGAGCATTAGCAGAAAAAGCATTAATACCAGTATTACCAAGTAAAGAAGAATTCCCATATACAATGAGATTAGTATCAGAAGTTTTAGGTTCTAATGGTTCTACATCACAAGGAGCAATATGTGCAAGTACACTTGCATTAATGGATGCAGGAGTACCTATTAAAAAAATGGTAGCTGGAATATCTACAGGATTATTTACAAGAAAAGATGGAACATATCAAATGGTAACAGATATTCAAGGTATAGAAGACTTTTTTGGAGAAATGGACTTTAAAGTAGCAGGAACATTAGATGGAATAACTGCAATACAAGTAGATATAAAAAATGATGGATTAAGTTTAGAAGTTATTGAAGAAGCTTTAGATAGAACATATACAGCTAGAAAAATGATAATAGAAGATGTAATGAAAAAAGCAATAGCAGAACCAAGAAAAGAATTATCTAAATATGCACCAAAAATATCACAATTTAAAATACCAGTAGATAAAATTCGTGATGTAATTGGAACAGGTGGAAAAACTATTACAAAAATTATTGAAGATACAGGTGTAGAAATTGATATTCAAGAAGATGGAACAATATTAATTTATGGAATAGATCAAGAACAACAAAATAGAGCAATTCAAATGATAGAAATATTAACAAAAGAATATGAAGTTGGAGATATTACAAAAGGATTAGTAACTAAGATAACAACATTTGGAGCATTTGTAGATTTAGGTGGAGGAAAAGAAGGATTATTACATAAATCACAAATATCAAAGATTAGAATAGAAAATGTAGAAGATGTACTTAAAGAAGAACAATTAGTTACAGTTAAGATTATAAAGAAAGACGAAGACGGAAAATTAGGATTATCAATGAAAGAAATTACAGAATAAAATAATAATAGATAAAAGCATTAAATATTATTTGTATGAAATATTGAGTTAAAAGATTGATATATTAATAATTAAAATATATAATTAAAATATACAATAAATTAGGAGGTGTAATATGGCATTAAAAGAAAAATTAAAAAATAATAAGAAAATAATAACTATAGTAACAATAATATTAGTTATATTAATAGCGGCATTTGCTTTAACATATAGAAAAACAAAACTATTATTTATGTCACCTATCAAAAAAATATCAACTATCTTAGTTGAAACAGGAAAGTCAGAAACATTAGAAACAGAAACAACATTAAAAGTATATGATGCTAAAATTGAAAAAGTTTTAGGGTTACCAGAAACACAAGCAAAACCAATTGATGATATAATTAACAAACTTACTATAAATACTAAAATAATGCAAAAAAATGATAAAAATAGTGTTAGTTTAGATGTAAAAAAAGAAAATGAACAATTATTAAAAGTAGAACATTATGCTAATTTAAAAGAAAAAGAAGGATTATTAAGACTATATGGAGATAGTAATTTAACATATATTACAGATATTTCAAAAGTACTTCAAAAACAAGATATACAAAAAATAGTACCATATATTGATATAATCAATCAAGATATTAACAAGATGTCAAAAAAACATAAAGAAATTAAAAAAATATCATTAGAATTAGAAAAGAAATTTAAAGGTTCAACATTAAATGAAATTAAATTTAATTCAAGTTTAAGAGATTTAATGAAAATAGGATTAGATTTAGAAAACGAAGCTAAAGATAATAATGAATTACAAAAAGATGTTATAAGAACATATATACGACTATTAGAAAAAGTACAAGCAAATAAGGATTATGATTTCTTTGAATTAAATGAAGCTCAAGTTAAAAAAGGAATTGAAGACGCTAAAAAAAGAGTTAATGAAATAAATGTAAAACCAAGAACTGCAGAACAAAAGAAAAAAGACAAAGAAAAAATAGATAAAAAAGTAGATACATTACCTACAGTAGATATAGAAATGAAAGCAAAATTAGACTTTAAAAATAGGATTAAAGGATTAAATATAAACCTTAATTCAGATTTTATAAATATAGTAATAGAGTCAAAAACAAAATATAATGTTAAAGGAAATGTAGCAGAAATAACTGCAGATAAATCAAAAGCTAAAAAAATAAGTAAACCACAAGATTTATCAATATTATTAGATGTAGTAGGAAAAAGATTACAAAATACAAGCTTATACAAAGAAGTAACTAATTTAGTTAAATAGATATTAAAATATGAAATATATTATAAAATTAAAAAATTAAATAAAAAGTAAAAACTCATAACAATTTAATAATTGTTATGAGTTTTATTATATTTCTATTACAATTTTCTAAAAAAATAATAATATATAATACAAATATTGATATCTAAAAAATATATTGATACCATTAATTATATTGAAAGGGGATTACAAATGAAAAAATGTAATAAAAAGCAAAATAATAATAAAAATAATGGTATAACATTAATTGCGTTAGTACTTACTATAATAGTACTACTTATACTTGCAGGAGTAGCACTTAGTTTAGCACTTGGGCAAAATGGATTAATTTTTAAGTCAAGAGAAAGTCAGCAAGAGCAAGAGATAGCACAAGAAAAAGACAGAATAATGACAGCATATGGAGCAAGTTTTGCAAAAGATAAAGGAAAATTTGAAAAAGGTACCTTTGAACAAGAATTAAGAAAATCGGGAGTAAATTTTGATAAGGATAAATTAAAAACAATATCTGATAATCCACTTAAAATAGAACTTGTAACAAACCACACAGGATATACAGTAGAATATGAAATAGATAAGGGTATACTAAAAAGAAAATCAATAGGGCAAAATCATTCGGCAGAATTAGGAATACAAGTTGGAGACATAATAACTTATGACCCGACAAAAGGTGTTACTGACCAATCTAAGCTTACATACAAAAGCCAATTAGGAACACCAAGTACAGGTGGTAATGGATATGGAGAACAAACAGTAAAAGCTAAAGAAAATCAAAATGAATGGATAGTATTATCTACTGCAAATAATCAAATAAAAGTAATGATAAAAGAACCTATAGGTGAAGTCTCAGGTGGAAATAATAATCAATTCTCATTTAAAGGAGGAATAGGGTGGTTATATGCAGAAGAAGAATTACATAAAGCGTGTAGCGTATATGGACATGGAAAAGGAACAATAAAAACAAACACAACATATAAAGTAGGTAATGAGGAAACAGGAGAAGCACAATCAAGAACATTAACAGGTTCTGGTGCAAGAAGTATGACAATGGAAGATATAGTTAAAATAATGAAGGGGGAAGAACATACAGACTTTACAGATGAAGAAAAGAAAGGATTCTATTCTGAATATATGGATCCAGCTAAAAAAAGCCGAGAGGTATTTTATCCAACAGTAAGTAGCACGGAACTAGTTGGAAGTAGTAGAATTAAGAAAATATTTGATAATAAATGGTATCATATAGATCTAGCAAATTATGATAAAGAATTGGTAACAGATTCAAAAATTAAACAAAATAAGGAAAAGTTAAAGAATCATATATATAATATGTATAATTATTATATTAGTTCTCGTACTCCGCTTAATTATAACACAGGTGATGTATATTTTTATATACGTGCTGTGAATTCAAGCTATATCAATGGCAATATGGTTTATATTGGTGATTATGGTTCTGATTCTCCAATAGCATCTGCTAATGCATTATTGAGACCAGTAGTATATTTAAATCCAAGTATGCTAGAAAAAACAGGTGAAGGAAAATGGAAGATAAAAGACTAGTATAATATAATAATAAAATGAATAAATATTAAAATAAAAAAGTATATAAAAAATTAAAATAAAAGGTAAAAACTCATAACAATTTAATAATTGATATGAGTTTTATTATGTTTCTGTTATTATTATATTTGTGTTACATTTTTCTAAAAAGATAATAATATATAATATAAATATTGATATCTAAAAAATATATTGATACCATTAATTATATTGAAAGGGGATTACAAATGAAAAAATGTAAGAAAAATACAAACAAAAATAATGGTATAACATTAATTGCATTAGTACTTACAATAATAGTATTACTAATACTTGCAGGAGTAGCACTTAGTTTAGCACTTGGGCAAAATGGATTAATATTTAAGTCAAGAGAAAGTAAGCAAGAGCAAGAAATAGCACAAGAAAAAGACAGAATAATGACAGCATATAGTGCAAGTTTTACAAATAAAGATGGAAAATTTAATAAAGTTACTTTTAAAGATGAATTAGATAAACAAGGTATAGGTTTAGAAGGAGAAATAAATGTAGAAGAAAATGGAAAATTACTAAAATTTAAAACAAAAAACAATGGATATACAGTAGAGTATGAAATAGATGATGGTAGAATAGAAAGAAAATTAATAGTGCAAAATCAATCATCAGAATCAGGAATACAAGTTGGAGACATAATAACTTATGACCCAACAAAAGGAGTAAGTGAACAATCTAAACTGACATATACTTCACAAAAAGGAACTGCTAAAATATGTGGTAATGGATATGGCGTGCAAACAGTAACTGCAAAAGCGAATAATAACAAGTGGGTAGTTATATCTACTGCAAATAATCAAATAAAAGTAATGAGTAAAGAACCATTAGGTGATGTAGTAGGTGGAGATAATAATATTTTTACATTACATGGTGGAATAGGTTGGTTATATGCAGAAGAAGAATTACATAAAGCTTGTAGTATATATGGACATGGTAAAGGAGCAGTACCTACTAATACAACATATCAAGTAGGTAATAAGTATATAGGAGAAGCTAAAACAAGAACATTAAATAATTCTGGGGCAAGAAGTATTATAATGGAAGATGTAGTTAAAATAATGAAAGGGGAAGAACATACAGATTTTACAGATGATGAAAAGAATTATTTTGATGATGAACACCATTACAAAGACCCGGCATATACAAGTAAAAAAGTGTATTATCCAACAATAAATAGTTTTATTGAAAATGCTATTAGTATAACTAAACGAAGTTTTGATAATGAACATTATGACATACATGCAGATACAAATGGAGAATATGATAAAGAATTAGTAGTAGATTCAAAGGTAAAAGCAAATAAGGAAAAATTAAAAAATCATATATTTAAAAGTGATTGGTATTGGATTTGTTCTCGCTTTGTAGGTGCAAACTCTAATACTGCGTTTTTTAATCTTTATGCTGTTGGTGGAAGAAATATCAATAATAGTACTATATTTAGTACTTATGCTAATTCTCTTTTTCAGGACATACGTGTCGCACGATTCTTAAGACCTGTAGTATATTTAGACGGAAGTATGCTAGAAAAAGTAAGTGATGGAGAGTGGAAGATAAAAGACTAGTATAATATTAGGATAATATAATATAAAATGAATAAATACTAAAATAAGAAAGTATATAAAAAAGTTAAAAAATAAAAGTAAAAAACAAAAGTAAATGAAAAAAGGAGCAATATGCTCCTTTTTATTTAGATATCATTACATATTCATTGTTATTGTATCTTACCTTGTTTAGAATGAATGAATGAATATCATCATTAGTATTTGCAAACTCTATGATTTTGCATATTATCTCTAAAGGATATTCTCCTGCAATAAGATAGATTTGTTTGCAATGTCTTAAATATGATAATGCTGTATCAATATCATTTGATAATAAGCTATCATCTAATTTAAGAAATGATATTGAATTGTGTTCAAAATCTTGATATCCAAATAGTACAAGATCTTGAACTCCCTTTTCATTGATTAAATACATTAGTAAGTCATTTTTACAATTATTACTACCAATAACCCCAACTTTATTACTCATGTTAAACCTCCTACAAAAAATAATTATTTATTGTATTATCTAATTTTTAAACTATTAATATTATACAATATTATGTAAATTATATCAAGTTTTGTAATAGTTAAAAAATTGTATAACTTTATTGATTTTTATTGTAAAATACACATAAAAAATGTATAATAATTATATATTAAAAGTAAGAGGTGAAACATGGAAAAAATAAACAAGACAATATTAACAGGATTACAACCAACAGGAGAAATAACTCTTGGAAATTATGTAGGAGCTATAAAACAGGTTATTGAAAATCAAGATAAATATGAAAATTCATACCTATTTATTGCAGATATGCATGCAATAACTATAAAGCAAGATCCAAAAGTATTAAAGGAAAATATTCGTAAATTACTTGCAATATATTTAGCAGCAGGAGTAGATTCAACTAAGAATATTATTTTCCTTCAATCAGAAAATGAATATCACACAAATGTTTCATGGTTACTTGAATGTACAACATATTTTGGTGAATTATCACGTATGATACAATTTAAAGAAAAAAGTCAAAAAAATGCTAACTTTTCTGCAGGATTATTCACATATCCAGTATTAATGGCTTCAGATATTTTAATATATGATGCAGATATTATTCCAGTAGGAGTAGATCAAAAACAACATGTTGAATTAACACGTGATATTGCATTAAGATTTAATAAGTTGTATGGAAATACATTTAATATTCCTGATGTATTAATAACTAAAGAAGGAACTAAAATTATGGATTTACAAAATCCAACTAAGAAAATGAGTAAATCAAGTGATAATCCAAATAGTGTTATTAGGATATTAGATGATATAGATACAGTTAAGAAAAAAATACTTAAAGCAGAAACAGATTCAGAGATGAAAGTATATTTTGATGAAGAAAACAAACCAGGAATATCTAATCTATTAAATATATATATTGCATTAAAAGGTGTAAGTATGCAAGAAGCAGAAGAAACTTTTAAAGACAGTACATATAAGGAGTTTAAAGAAGCGGTAGCAGAAGTTGTTTCTATAGAACTAAGTAGAATACAAAAAAGATATTATGAATTAATTAATAGTGAAGAATTAGATGAGATATTAGAAAAAGGAAGAATACATACTCAAAAAATAGCTAAAGCAAAATTTGAAGATATGAAAAAGAAAATGGGGCTTACAAGATAAAATATGGGTAAAAACAATATGAATAGTATAAATAATAAAATAGATTTATCAAATTATGTATATGGTAAAAATACTATAGAAGAACTATTAGATAGTAATGTTGAAGTAAATAGGGTGTTATTACAAAAAGATTTAAAAAAATCAGATTTAGATAAATATATTAGAATATTAAAAACAAATAATATAATGTTTGATTTAGTAGATAAACAAAGATTAGATAAAATTACATTAGGACACCAAGGTATAATTGCAAATATTTCAGAATATAAGTATTATGATTTAGAAGAAGTATTACAAAATTCTAAATATAAAAAAAATAAGCATATAGTAATTTTAGATAAAATAGAAGATGTACATAATTTAGGAGCAATTATTAGGACAGCAGAAGCAGCAGGATTTATAGGTGTTGTTATTCCAAAAAGAAACGCAGCACAAGTTACTAAAATTGTATATAAGACATCTGCAGGAGCAGTTGCACATATACCAATCATACGAGTATCTAATATTAAAGATGCAGTAAATACATGTAAAAAATATGGAATGTGGGTAGTTGGAACAAGTTTAGAAGGTAGTATAACATATAATAAATGTGATTTAAAAGGAGATATTTGTATAGTAATAGGTAATGAAGAAAAAGGAATATCACCATTAGTTTTAAAAAATTGTGATTTTTTAGTTAAAATACCTATGATTGGAAAAGTACAATCATTAAATGCTTCAGTATCTGCAGGAATATTAATATATGAAACTATAAGGCAAAATATGAATACATAATTAAAAGCAAACAGATTGCATATTTTGTTTGCTTTTTTAAATAAAATATTTTTTAAGAAATGGAAGGTAAATATGATAAATATTGTAATGGTAGAACCAGAAATACCATCAAATACAGGTAATATATCAAGAACTTGTGCAGTAACAGGTTGTAAATTACATTTAGTTAAACCACTTGGATTTAATACAGATGATAAAATGTTAAAAAGAGCAGGACTTGATTATTGGGATAAATTAGATATTGAATATCATGAATCATTAGAAGAATATTTAAAAAAATATGGTAATTGTAGGACATATTATGCAACTACAAAAGCAAAAAATATTTATTCAGATATAGAATATTTTGAAAATATAGAAAATGATAATTTATCTGATAATAATATTAAAGAAGATATATACATATTATTTGGTAAAGAAACAAAAGGATTACCAGAATGGTTATTAAAAGAAAACTTAGAAAACACAATTAGAATACCTATGAAAAAAACATTGCGTTCACTTAATTTAGCAAACAGTGTTAATATAATTATATATGAGATATTAAGACAAAATAATTTTAAAGGACTTGAAGGAAAAAGTAAATATTTTTAAATTGAATTTTTGAATTTAAATTTAAATTATATAAAAGGGAGTAAAAATATATGGAAAATATAGTTAGTAAATTAAAAAATGAAAATATGAGAAAAATTTTAGTAGTTGGACATATATCACCAGACGGAGATGCAATTGGAAGTTCTGTAGGTATAGCTAAATTTTTAAAAAAAATTGGAAAAGAAGCATATGTATATTTAGAAGATATACCAGAAACATTCAATTTTCTTTTAACAGATGTAGTTGTATTAAATGGTGAAGAAATGTTAAAAAAAATATCTGAATTTAATCAAATAATATTTGTAGATGGAGGAGAAGCAAGTAGGTTTCCAAATGTAGATATATTGTTATCAAGCAATGCAGAAAAAATATGTATAGATCATCATGTAAGATGTGGACAATTTGTGGATAACATGTATGTAGAAGAAGATTCTCCATCTGCTACACAAATAATATATAAGATATTAAAGGAAGTATCTAAAGACGCACTAGACACAAAAGTTATGCAATCATTAATAACAGGACTTATTACAGATACAGGTGGATTTAAATATAGTAGTACAAATGCAGATAGTTTTACTTTTGCTAAAAATGCATATTTAAAAGGAGTAGATATTGCAGAAATATTTGAAAAAATAGAAGGAGAGATACCTATTTCACAATTAAAAATAGAGAATATTGCATTTGGTAAAATTAAATATTCAAATAATGGGAAAATAGCAAGTACAATAATAACACTTGAAGAAGAAAAAGCATGTGATACAAAAGTTGGTGAAACAGAAAGAATAGTTGCACAAGTTAGAAATATTAAAGGAGTAGAAGTTGCTATATTTGCAAGAGAAATAGAAGATGGGTATAAGTTTTCACTTAGAAAAACATCAAAATGTAAGATTAAATTAAATGAAATTGCTAAAATATATGGTGGTGGAGGACATGTGTCTGCAAGTGGAATAACTGTAAAAAATCCAACACAATCAATAGATGAAATTTTAGAAAATATAATTAATGACATAAAAACAATATTAGATTAAATATATATAATTATACAGATTAGGAAGGTGAGTAGTGAAAAAGATTAATTCAGGAATAATAGTAATATATAAGGAAGAAGGAGTTACTTCAAGAGACGCAGTTAATATAGTTTCTAAAAAATTAAATGCAAAAGCTGGACATATTGGAACATTAGACCCTAAAGCACGAGGAGTGTTACCAATATTGCTAGGACAAAGTTGCAAACTTGCAAACTATTTAATAGAAAAAGACAAAAAATATATTACTAGAATGAAATTAGGAGTAACTACAGATACTTTAGATTTAGAAGGGAAAGTGATTTTTGAAGATAAAGATTTTTTTAAAAAAGTTAAAAATATATCAGAAATTAAAAAAGAAATATTTAATGTAATTGAAAATATGAAAGGAAAACAATTACAAAAAACTCCAATATTTTCATCTAGAAAAATTGATGGGCAAAAACTATATGAAATAGCTAGAAAAGATATCTCATTAGCTAAAGAAAAAGCAAAGCAAAAACAAAAAGAAATCTATATATATGATATATGTAATATTAAGTTTGTAGATAAGTATGAGTTAGAATTTGAATTACATGTAAGTTCAGGAACATATATTAGGCAAGTAATTTCAGATATTGCAGAAAAATTAGGTACAGTAGCTGTAATGACAGATTTAGAAAGAATAGCTGTATCAAATATGAGTAAAGAAAATAGTATAAAGCTAGAAGAACTAAATCAAGATGTATTAAATCAAGAAAATAAAAGATGTATATTTACAGAAACAGAAATATTAGAAAATACTAAAATGCCTAAAATATATTTACCAGAATTTAGAAAAGATGCATATTTAAAAGGACTTGATACAAATTTAGAATTTTTAAAAAAAGATATACAAAAATTAAATGGAAAAGATATACCAGACTTTATAGATGGAGAGTATTTAATATATATATCATCAAAACTATATGGAGTTTGTAGTATAAATAATATGAAAGTTAAAAGAAAATATATTATACTTGAAAGATTACAAAAAACAATTCTTGAAATAGTAGAAGAATTATATAAATTTACAATAGCGAAAATGCATAATATAACTAATAATTTTAATACAGAAGATATAGAAGATATAGAAGATATGGAAGACACAGAATATATATATCAAGCTATTTGGGAAATTATACAAAATGTAACTGGTATTTCAAAAACAGAATATTTAAAAAATGTAGCAGAAAAGATAATTATATCAGAAGAAGATTATCAAAAAATTAAAAAAATGTTATTGAAATTTGCATCAAATATTCCACTTGCATACATTACAAACACAGCATATATATATGGATATTCATTTTATGTAGATGAAAATGTACTTATTCCGAGATATGATAGTGAAATATTAATACATAGTACAATTAAAAAAATATGTGAAAAGATTCAAAAAAATATAGATAAAAATACAACAGAAAAAATAGAGATACTAGAATTATGTACAGGAAGTGCAGCACTTAGTATATGTGTATTAAAAGAATTAGAAAAAAAATATGGTGATAAAATATTAGAATATGTTAATATATATGCATTAGATATATCAAAAAAAGCATTAGAAATAGCTAAAAAAAATATATCTAAATATAGTTTGGATAATAATATACATTTAATATGTTCAGATATGTTTAAAAATCTGTCAAAAGAATACTATAACTATTTTGATATAATATTTGCAAATCCACCATATATTAGAGAAGATGAAATCTTAGAATTAGATACTCTAAAAGAACCACATATTGCACTATTTGGTGGAAAAGATGGATTAAAATATTATATAGAAATTTTAGAAAAAGGTAATAGGTATTTAAAAAATACAGATGTAAACAAAGATGATATAGATAAAGATATGTCAAAATATATATTACTTGAGATAGGGTACAAACAAAGAAAAGAGATAGAAAATATATGTAATAAAAATAATCTGAATGTGGAAACTATTCAAGATTTAGCAGGTAGAGATAGAGTATGTATAATAACTTTAAAATAGATAAACATAAATAGAAAATAGAAATAAAAATTTAAAAGTAAAATGTAACTAAATAGATAAGGTGATAAATGAAAAATAATATTAAAGATGTTAATAGTTTTAAAAAACAAATTCAAATAGAAATTTTAAAAAAAATATATAAGACAAAACAAAATACAATAGACAATAATCTTTTGATACTATTATCTATGATAACATCAACAAATTTAAAAATGTATGATACTAATAAATATATATATACTAATTCAAATGAAAATGTTTTAAAAATATATTGTGATATCTTAAAAGAATTATTGAATATACAAGATAAGGTTATTTATAAAAGTACTGATAATACTTTTCTAAATGGATATAGTATAACTATTTTAAAAGTAGAAATTTTAAAAATAGTTGAGATAATTAGTAAGTTAGATACAGTTGATATTAATGCATATATACAAGGTGTGCTTTTAAATGATTTTAAAATTTCAGATCCAAAACAAGAATACAAAGCAAGTTTTAAATATTCGTTAAATATATTAGAAAATTGTATAAGTATAGATGCTATAGAAATTTTAAAAAATAATATCTTTAAAAAGATATCTGAGCAATATAGTTTTAAAGCAAATAATGTTAAAGTAAATAATGAGCAAAAAATATACACGTATATTTTAAGTACAGGAGAAAATATATATATGTTACTTGCAAATTTAGGTATAACTAAAAAACTGTTAGAATTTGAAGAAATTAGGATAGCAAAAGAAATTAATGGTAATATTAACAGGAGTGTTAATTTTGAAGTTGCAAACTTAGCTAAAAAAATGAAAACAAGTACATATCAATTAAAAGTTATAGATTATTTAGAAGAAAATAATCTAATTAATAGACTATCTGAGAAACAAAAAGAATTTATTAAAGTTAGAAAACAAAATGTAGATGCAAGTTTTAAAGAAATAGCTGATATATTAAAAATATCAAAAACTTCAGCAACAAATAGGTTTAAGTTAATTGAAGATATATATATAGAACATAGGAATAAAATTGATAGTGAAAGTAGTAAGTAGGATGATTAGAAATAATGAAAAAAAACATAATGAAAAGGTAGGAATATATATACATATACCATTTTGCAAACAAAAATGTACATATTGTGATTTTTACTCAAAAAAATTTAATACAGAAATATATAATAAATATATAGATGCATTGATAAATCAAATACAAAATGAATATATAATAGATGATAAAACAGTTAAAAATAATATTACTATAGATACAATATTTTTTGGAGGAGGAACTCCAAGTATATTAGAAATAGTAGATATACAAAAAATATTAAAAACTATACAAACTAAATACATTTTAGATAAAGATATAGAGATAACTATAGAATGTAATCCAGAAAGTATAACAGAAGAAAAAGTTAAAAAATATAAGGAAACTGGGATAAATAGAGTGAGTATAGGTTTACAAACTGCAGATGATAGATTATTAAAATCAATAGGTAGGATACATACATATCAGCAATTTGAATATGCATATGATATTGTGTCTAAATATTTTAAAAATATAAATGTTGATTTAATGTATGCATTGCCAACACAAACTACCAAAAATTTAGAAGATACATTAAAAAAAGTAATAGATAAAAATCCAACACATATTTCACTATATTCATTAATATTATCTGAAAAAACAAAGATGTATCAAGATATACAAAAAAACAAATATAATTTGGATACAGATGAGGAAGAAAAACAAATAGAGCTAGCACAAAAAATATTAAAACAAAATAATTATTTAATGTATGAAGTTTCAAATTATGCTAAAAAAGGTTATGAATGTAAGCATAATTTAAATTGCTGGATGCAAAAAAACTATATAGGTTATGGAGTATCATCTGCTTCATATTTAGGTAATTTAAGGATATCAACAATAAGAGATATTAATAGATATATTGATAGTATTAATGGTAATACTAATACTAATATTGTAAACAACAAATTAAACACTAAATTAAGTAATAATTTATTAAATAATAGTATATTAAATATAGAAGAAAAACAAAGTTTAAAAGACTATATTATTGAAAAACATATATTAGGATTAAGAACAAAATATGGAATATCATATTTTTTAAAAGATAATTTAAAACAAGATTCAGAACAAGATTTAAAAGAAAATTTAGATATAGATAAAACTATAATAGAGTGGAAAAAAGAATATTTAAATAAGATTAGTTTGTTATATAATAATATAGATGAAAATATAAATATAAATAAAAATACAGATA
The DNA here is from genome assembly GCA_052174015.1 of Clostridium sp. Lineage (GTDB taxonomy): Bacteria > Bacillota > Clostridia > TANB77 > CAG-508 > JABCPO02. Next base: position 47,880 of record JBQMXM010000004.1, on the reverse strand, counting down.
TAGATATAGACATAGACATAGATAACTTAGTTAAAGAAATAATAGATATATTAGAAAAATATATTAAGTATGATAAGATTTTAAAAAAAGTAGAAGGAAAAATGGTAACATATATTTTAAAAGAAGGAAGTGAAAGAATACAAAACATATTATTTGTAGATATATTAGAAAAATCTATGTAAACTTTGTATTAAAGTATTTTAAAAAAAATATATATGTGATAAGATATAATTATAATAAAAGATAGATAGAGGTAAGAAATGTATAGAACACATACATGTAATGAATTAACAAAAAATAATATAGGTGAAAATGTAACACTAGCAGGATTTGTTGCTAAAGTTCGTGATTTAGGTTCAATGATATTTATTGATTTAAGAGACCATTATGGTATTACACAAATAGTAGTACATGATGAAAATCTAAAAGAAATAGCTAGTAATTTAATAAAAGAAAGTACAATTAAGATAAAGGGAGAAGTTGTACAAAGAGAAAGTGTTAATAATAATATATATACAGGAGATATAGAAGTAATAGCTAATGATATTGAAGTTTTATCAGTAGCAGTTAAAAATCTACCTTTTGAAATTAATGAAGAATATAAAAATAATAAGGAAGATTTAAGATTAAAATATCGTTTTTTAGATTTGAGAAATAATAAGATACATCAAAATATTATAAGAAGAGCTAAAATAATGAAAGATATGAGAGCATATATGGATAATGCAGGATTTTTAGAAATTCAAACACCAATATTTGCAAACTCATCACCTGAAGGAGCGCGCGACTATTTAATACCAAGTAGATTGCACCCAGGAGAATTTTATGCACTTCCACAAGCTCCACAACAATTTAAACAATTATTAATGGTATCAGGATTTGATAAATATTATCAAATAGCACCATGCTTTAGAGATGAAGATCCAAGAGCAGATAGATCACCTTGTGAATTTTATCAATTAGACTTTGAAATGAGTTTTGCAACTCAAGAAGACGTTTTTGAAGTTTTAGAAGGATTACTATATGATGTATTTACAAAAAATACTACAAAAAAAGTAGATAAAATACCATTTAGAAAAATACCATATAATACATCAATGGAATTATATGGTATAGATAAACCAGATTTAAGACATCCATTAATAAATGTTAATGTAACAGAAGAATTAAAAGATGTAGATATATATAGTCAAAATACAAGCTATATGATTTTATTACCAAAAACATTTAGTAGAAAAACATATGATAAATTAACAGAAAAGTTAAAAAAAGATTATGGAGCAACAGGACTTGGATGGGTTAAAATTGAAAACAATGAACGCTCAGGAGGAATTTCAAAATTTATTACTGATGATATATATACTAAGTTAATAAATAAACATAAACAAACAGAACAATTAGCAATAGATAATAATTATACAAAACTTGCAGAAACAAAAGAAACAATAATATCTGATTATTCAAATTATTCATTATTTGTAATTTCAGATAAAGACAAAAAGGTTGCACAAACACTTGCAGGTAATTTAAGAATAGAATTAGCAGAAGTAGCAGAATTAATAGATACTAATGAATATAGGTTTTGTTTCATAACAGACTTTCCAATGTATGAAGAAACAGATGATGCAAAATTAGATTTTGCACATAATCCATTTTCAATGCCACAATGCACATTAGAAGAAATAAGGACAAAAAATCCTTTAGATATTTTAGCATATCAATATGATGTAGTATGTAATGGGTTTGAAATAACATCAGGAGCAGTTAGAAATCATGATATTAATATGATGGAAGAAGTTTTTGGAGTACTTGGTTATACAAAAGAAGAATTACTTAAAAGATTTAAAGCACTGTATACAGCATTTCAGTATGGAGCACCACCACATGCTGGAGCAGCACCAGGATTAGATAGAATAGTAATGCTTTTAAATGAAGAAACAAACTTAAGAGAAGTTATAGCTTTTCCAAAAAACAAGAAGGCAAGAGACCAAATGATTGATGCACCTTCAAAAATATCTGATGAACAATTAGAAGAATTACATATTTCAGTAATTAAAGAACATTTACAACTAGACGAAACAGAAGATAAAATATAGGTATCTATATCAATAAAAATTATGATGTTAATAAAGAGGTTATTATGAGTAAAAAAGTAAGAAAAATATTAGTGAGTATAATAATATTAAGTATATTAAATACATTTATGTTTGGTATGTATAATTTAAAATCATATGCAGTTACAGGAAAGGTAAACGAAAGTAATATTCGTTTAAGAAAAGAACCATCAACAAATTCAGAAGTAGTTAAAAACCTATTTCTAACAGATGTAGTAGAAATATTAGGTGAAAATGATGAGTGGTATCATTTAGATTATGAAGGAACTAAAGGATATATGAAAAAAGAATTTGTAACTTTAGTTGGTAAAAAAGAAGACATACCTAAATTAAATAATGGAAATAATACAAATAGTACAAATAGTACAAAAAGCACAACAAATAATAATCAGACAGAAAATAAAAAAGATTCAAAAAATACTACTGATAAAAAAGCAGATACAGATAAGAAAAAAGAAGAAAATAAGAAAGAAGATAAAAAGATAGAAGAAATATCTAAAATAACAGAAAAAATAGAAATTACTGAAGATACAGTAGGAAGAACATTTCCTGTAATATATGCTTTAGAAAATTCTAAGCTTAAAAAAGGAAATAAGTATAAGGTTGTAGAAGAAATTAATAGATGGATAAAAATAGAAGTAGAAGACACAGAAACATGGATATTAAAAGATTTTACAAAACAAATATAATCATACAATAATATAATGTAGGCAATCAAAATATTAAATGTATAATATATTAATTGGAATAATATTAGGTATAAGTTGGGGAATAATGGATTTCCCAACTTTTTTTAATAATCAAATATTAGATAAAATATATAGTAAAAAATACATAACAGAAATAACTAACTTACAGAAAATATATCTAAAAACTTCCAACACAAAAATATTGAATCAGATAATAAGTAAGTATTTAAAAATAGAATATACATTAATCATAATAAAGTTATGTTTATTAATAATATTCTTAATTTTAATATATATTTTAATACACATTTTAATACAATATATTTATGTGATGTATAGTAAGAAAAGTATAGAATATAGTTTAAAATATAATAACAAATATAATAACAAAATAATATATAAGAAAAGAATAAAAATAATAATTTTTGTAAGTATATTAACATTTATTATTTTTTCATTAAACAATATGTATATAGAAAAAATGTATATACATGATAATATATTGCAAGAAAAAAAGATAGCAGAAAAAGTTATTAGATTTGTTCCTAAAAATAGTAAGAGCAAGAGTAATAATATTAAGGATAATCAATATATAGAAGAAACAGAATATATAGAGCAAAATTATTTGAAAGATGATATTAAAGCATGGAAACAAAAATATAAGAAACAAGAAATCCATACACTTGGTAAAGGAAAATACATAGTATATTTCTTAGATAAAAGGATACAAAAAAATAATAAAAAATATATTGTAGCGATACTTAAAAGTAATGGTGAAAATTGTTATACAACAGTATTTTCTGAAATACAAACTAAAAAAGATTATGAATTAGGTAAAATATATTTAGTACAAGGAAGGCTTGAAAAATACGATTTTAAAAGAAACTATAAGGGGTATAATTTAAGATATGCAAATTATTCTAAAAAAATATATTTTAAGATTATTAATCATAATGATAATATTTATAAACAAAATAATTCTAGTATTGATAATATTTTTTTAAAATTAATATTGTTTAAACACAAAATAATACAAAAAATATTAAGATATAGGGAGGATTTTAAAAGTGAAATAGCTAAAAGATTTAAAAATAGTGCAATAATACAAGGATTAATAATTGCAGATACTAATAATATAGATGAAGAGGTTAAAGAAGAATTTAAAAATGTTAACATTTATCATATACTGGCAGTATCTGGAACACATTTAGCATATTTAATATTGATACTTGATACAATTTCAAACAAGATTAAAGTTGGTAAAATAATTAAAAATTTAATATATATATTAATAATCTCTCCATTTATAGTTATAGTTGGATTTTCATCATCTGTCTTAAGAGCAGGTGGTATAGTGATTTTAAAAAGTATATTAGAACTATTAAATATTAAAGCAGACTTTAAATATTATTTATCTTGTATATTATGTATAATTTTAATATTAAGACCATATAAGATTATAGATATAGGATTGTATTTATCATTTTTAGGAGCTATAAGTATAATTTATACAAATATATTAATAATAGATATTAAAAAGTTATTTAGATTAACATATACTAACACTAAGAATAACACAAACAAGAAGAATAAGAATAACATCATTAATAATATTATTAATAGCATTATTAAAATATATAACTATTACTATATATATACAGAAAAATTAAATGGATTAAAAATGAGATATCAATTAAAAGAAACAAGTAGAAGTAATATACAACATTTTAATAGATATAGTAAAGTTAGAATGAAAGATATATTTTTTCAAATACAAAAAATTAATATATATATATTAGAAAAAATAATTAGTATTACAATTGTTGCAATCTTAAACTCTATAGCAGTATCAATAATTATTCTTCCTGTAATGTGGTATAATTTTGGAACAATCAACTTAAATTTCATATTTGCAAATATATTATTATTACCAATTTTCGGAATAATTATAGTGGTTGGATTAATGTATCTAATGTTTTTTCCTATACTTAGTATAGTTAATAAATATATATTTAAAGAAGCTTTTTTGACAGTTATATGTATGATTATAGATAAGAGTATATCATTACTATTAAATATAATCTCAAAATTACAAAAATTAAATTTTTTAAATTTAACTGTATCTACACCAAATATATTAATAATAGTTATATATTATATATTTTTGATATATGTATATTTAAAAATACAAAGAAATATACAAAATTATATACAAAATACCTCAGAGAATTATATAGAAAAAATACAAAAAATATATTAAATTTAAATATATTAAATTTAGAATTGTTTAAAATATTTAAAAAAATAATAATAATATTTTTAATAATATACAGTGTTTTAAAAATATTTAGTATAGTATTTAACTTAAAAAGAAATACAATTTCTTTTGTAGATATAGGTCAGGGAGACTCAAGCGTTATAACTACAAAAGATAATATGAATATAGTTATAGATTGTGGAGAAGGAGAAAGTCCTAGATATCCTGCTGGTAAAAAAATACTTTATCCATACTTATTAAAAAAAGGTATTACTAAAATAGACTATTTAATGTTATCACATTTTGATAGTGACCATTCAGGTGGAGCTAAAAATATAATTGAAAAACTAGAAGTTAAAAATTTAATAATTGGAAGACAGCTAAAGATGTCAAAACAATACAATAATATAATTGAGAGTGCAAAAAAGAAAAATGTTAAAATAATATATGTAAAAAAAGGTGATAAGTTTAAAATTGGCAAATATGTTAAGATAGATATAATGTTTCCAGAAATACAACAGATAGCAGAAAATTCATTAAATAATAATTCAGTTGTAGCATTAGTAGAAGTATTAAAAAGTAATAATTATTTTAATATTAATAGATATAGATATAGATATAATAATATGTATAAATATAATGAAGTTAAGAATAAAGACGTTATACAAACAGATAATTTTAATAAGATGATGTATAAATCTAAAATAAAATACATATCAAAAAATTTAAAAATATTATATACAGGAGATATTGAAAAAATAGCAGAAGATAAAATAGTAGAGAATATTAAACAACAAAATAATAATAGAAATATAGATATATTAAAATCTGCACATCATGGTTCAAATTCATCTAGTACAATACAATTTTTAGAACAATTTAATATAACTGCGTTTGTAATATCATGTGGAAAAAATAATAATTTTTCACATCCAAGTAAGATTGTGCTTAAAAGATATGAAGAAATAATTAAAAATACAAATAATAAAAAAAGGAAAAAACAAATGCAGTTATTACCTGAAATATCTAGAACAGATAGAGAAGGAGAAATAATATATATTAATTAATATATTATTTGCTTAAATAATGTTAAGCTATTATAATAAATATAACAGGCAACCTTAAAAGGAGAAGTAATGGAACATCAATTGAGTAAAAAAGAATTAAGGACATTAAAATATGATAGAAAAGAATTTAATAATATACCTAGAAATAATATATATGTGGTATTAGATAATTTTAAAGTACATCATAATGTAGGTACAGTACTTAGACTTGCAGATGCAATATTAGCTAAAAAAGTATATTTGTGTGGTACAACAAAAGTTCCACCAAATGCAAAAATTAAAAAAAGTAGTAGGGGAGCTGAAAAGTGGGTACCATATGAATATGTAGAAGATACAATGACAATTATTAATAAACTTAAACAAGAAGGAGTTGAGATTGTATCTGTAGAAATAACTGACAAAAGTATACCATATACTAAATATATACCAAATAGTAGTAAAGGAGTATGTTTAGTATTAGGAAGAGAATATGATGGAGTACAAAAAGAAGTTATAGCATCATCAGATTATAGTATACATCTACCAATATATGGTATGTGCAACTCTATAAATGTATCAACAGCAGCAAGTGTAGTTATGTATCATGTTTTAGACAAACTAACAAGATAAATTAAATATATATATGTATAAATGTATAAATTAATAAAACTAAAAGTATATTTTAATCTATAAATTATTATTTGTATTTTCTACAATTAAAAGTATATTATTTTAAGTTGTAAAGTTGTGTTCAGAAAAAAATTATGATAATATAAATTATAATTAGTATTTGTTATTTAACATTAAATCTACTATATAATTTAAATATATAAAGGAGAAAGTATGAATAGAAAAATTCTTATAGGAGGAGCGTGGCCGTATGCAAATAGCTCATTGCATTTAGGACATTTAGCAGGATTAATTTCAGGAGATGTATTAGCTAGATATCATAGATTGAATAATGATGAAGTTATATATATATCTGGAACTGATTGTCATGGAACCCCAATAACAGAAAGAGCAAAGATAGAAAAAATAAGTCCAGAAGAAATAGCAGAAAAATATCATAAAGAGTTTGTAGAAGTTTTTAATAATATGAATTTTTCTTATAACTTATATACCAAAACTAAAGATGAATATCATAAAGAAAAAGTAAAAGAACTATTTAAAAAAATATATGATAATGGATATATATTTGAAAAAATTGATGAAGATAACTATTGTCCAAAATGTAATAAATTTGTAGCTGATAGAGAATTAAAATTAATATGTACAAATTGTGGCAATGAAACAAAAGGCGATCAATGTGATTGTGGATATGTTCCAACAAAGGAAGATTTAAAGAATGCAATATGTAACGATTGTGATAGTAATACAATTACTAAAGCAAATAAAAACTTATATTTAGACTTACCTAAATTGCAAAATGCTGTAGAGACATATGTAGAAAAAAACATTAAAAATTGGAGAAAAAATGCTCAAAATGAAACTAGTAAATATTTAAAAGAAGGATTAAAAGAAAGAGCAGTTACAAGAAATTTAGAATGGGGAGTTGATATTCCAATTAAAGGATTTGAAGATAAAAAAATGTATGTATGGATAGATGCAGTTTTTGGATATGTAACTGCTACAATGAAATATTGTGAAAAAAATAATCTTGATTGGAAAGAATGGTGGCAAAACAAAAAAACAAAAATGTATATGGTACATGGAAAAGATAATATAGTATTTCATACCTTAATATTTCCAGGATTATTAATAGGATTAAATGAAGATATGCACTTACCAGATTCAATAGTATCAACAGAATATTTAAATTTTAATGATCAAAAATTTTCAAAAAGTAAGGGAATAGGATTAACAATATTAGAAGCCTTGGACCTTTATGATACAGAAACTATAAGATTTCATTTAATAAAAAATGGACCAGAAAATAGAGACTCAAATTTTTCAGAAGAAGATTATAAAAATACACATAATGAAATAACAAATAAATTAGGAAATTTTGTTAATAGAACATTAAATTATAAAGGGTTAATAGAAATACCAGTAGGAGTTATGAATGAAAAAGCAGAGACTTATATAAAAGATAAATATAAAGAAATATCAGATTATATAGAAAACATAGAATTTAGAAAAGCTACATTAAGTATAATTGAATTATTAGATTATGCTAATAAATTTTATGATGAAAGAAAGCCATGGATACAATATAAAGAAGATATAGATGAATTTAATAATACTATTTATACTTGTACAGTAATAATAGCTAATATTTCAAATTTAATAGAACCATTTATGCCAAAAACTAGTCAAAAATTAAATACTTATTTAAATATAGACAAGAATATATGGAAATATATAATACTACAAGATAAGATAAAATTAGAAAAAATAGAACCATTATTTCAAAGAATGTAATTGGAGATTATAGATGACAGAAGAAAAAATAAAAGAACTAAAAATGAAAATATAAAAAAGGCTTTTAGCCTTTTTTATATTTAATATTTTAATATTCTAATATATAAATTCTTGTTTGTATTTTCTACAAATATAGAGAAAAATACACATTTTAAAATTTACAATTAGTTGTAAAAATGGTATAATGTATATTGTAAATAATAGTTAAATCTACAATATATTTTTAATTTTTTTATGTACTTGTTTTAATAACATATTTAATTTCTTAATTAATTTTTTAAATTTTAGATTAACTTAAAACTTTAACAAATGTATTACAAAAGAATAGAAGATGATAATTAATAATAAATGAAAGGAAAAAAGATGGTAGGACAAAAAATAGCGATAGATTTAGGAACAAAAACTTTAGTAGCATATGTTAAAAGAAAAGGAATAATTATTAATGAACCAACAAGTATAACTATAGATAAGAAAAGACAAACAACATTAGCAGTTGGATTTGAATCGGAAAAAATGAATGGTAAAACACCCCAAGAATTTATAACTATACATCCAATTGAAAAAGGAGTAGTTTCAAATTATACAATCACTGAAAAATTATTAAAAACATATATACGTAAAATATCTAATGCTAGAATATTTTCACCTAAAATTATGGTATCAATACCTGCTCAAATTACAGAAGTAGAAAGAAAAGCAATAATAGATGTAATTATTAATGTAGGACCACGCAAAATGTTTTTAATTAAAAGTCCTATAGCGGCAGCACTTGGAAATGATATAGATATATTTAAAGCAGAAGGAAATGCAGTAGTAGATATAGGTGAAGGTATTACAGATGTTTGTGTAATTTCACTAGGAGGTTCAGTTATTTCAAAAAGTATACATATATCTGGAAGTACAATAGATCAAATTATTGTAAAATATGTAAGAAAAACACATAATTTAATTATAACTGAAAAGAAAGCAGAAGAAATTAAAAAAAGTATAGCAACATTAAAAAAAGCATATGTAAATGAAACAATGGAAATAAGGGGTCGCGAAATATTAACAGGATTACCTAAAAAAGTATTATTAAGTAGTGAAGAAATTCAAAAAGCAATATTACCTAAAATGGAAGAATTAGCAGAGGAAATTCAAAATGTATTAAGTCAAACCCCACCAGACCTATTAACAGATATAGTTAATAATGGAGTATTATTAACAGGTGGAATGTCATTACTTTCAGGAATAGATGAATATTTAAGTGAAAAGGTAGAATTAAAATTCAACTTAGCAAAAGAACCTTTAATTGGAGTAGCACTTGGAATGAATAAAGCATATGAAAGTATAGAATATTTAGAAAATGTATTAGAAGAAAAATATAATGTAGTAGAATAAAGGGGAAAACATGAAAATAGGGATAGTAGGATTACCAAATGTAGGTAAATCAACATTATTTAATTCAATAACAAAAGCAGGAGCAGAAAGTGCAAATTATCCATTTTGTACAATAGAACCAAATGTAGGGGTTGTAGCTGTGCCAGATGAAAGATTAAATGTATTACAAAAAATAAATAATGCAAAAAAAATAGTACCAACATATATTGAATTTGTAGATATAGCTGGACTTGTACGTGGAGCTAGCAAAGGAGAAGGACTTGGAAATAAGTTTTTATCACATATTAGAGAAGTAGATAGTATTGTAGAAGTTGTAAGATGCTTTGAAGATGATAATATAGTACACGTTGATGGTAAAATAGATCCAATTAGAGATATTGAGACAATAGAATTAGAATTGATATATAAGGATTTAGAAACAGTTTTAAAATTAAGAGAAAAAGCTAAAAAACAAATTAAAGCAGATAAAAGCTATATAGAAACAGATAAAGTATTAGAAAAATTAGAATTAGCATTAGATAACGGAAAAAGTATTAGAAGTTTAGAATTAAGTAATGAAGAATTAGAACTAATAAATCAAATACAATTTCTAACAATGAAACCAATAATGTATGTAGCTAATATATCAGAATCAGAAATAGGAACAGAAAATGAATATGTACTTAAAGTAAAAGAATATGCAAAAGAACAAAATGCAGAAGTAATTACATTATCTGTTAAAATAGAAGAAGAAATATCTATGTTAGAAGAAGATGAAAAGAAAGAAATGCTTGAAGCAATGGGACTTAAAGAATCAGGGCTTGATACATTAATAATCAAAAGCTATGATATTTTAGGATTAATGTCATTCTTAACAGCTGGAGAAGTAGAAGTTAGAGCATGGACAATTAAAAAAGGAACTAAAGCACCAGTTGCAGCAGGAAAGATACATTCAGATATACAAAGAGGATTTATTAAAGCAGAAATAGTATCATATGATGATTTAGTAAAATATGGAAGTATACAAAAAGCAAGAGAAAAAGGGTTAGTTAGATTAGAAGGAAAAGAATATATTATGCAAGAAGGAGATATTGTAGACTTTAAATTCAATGTATAGATAAAATGTATAGAAAGGAAAAATATGATATTAATATTATTATTATTTAGTATAGTTGGAATAATATTATTCTATTTAAACTTAAAAAAAGTAATTGGTAGAAAAAATGTTATAAATATTACATCATTAATTATAAATATGGTGGGAGTATTATTATTACCAACATATACAATAATTTTTGAACAAACACCTATATGGGTTATAGTGTTTACTGTGATATTTGGAATAATATTCCCATTAATAATTGCAATTGTAGAATATGCAAGTAATTTACATTTTAGTGAGTTTATTATAATAAATATATATAATTTAAATAAGATGCTTGGAAATAATAAGGAAGCTAAAGATATCATTAAAAGATATTTAGAAAAAAATGATTCATCATATATATTACATAAAAAAATGGGAGAAATTTATGAAGCAGAAGGTGGAATAAGGAAAGCTATTAATGAATATGTAAAAGTACTTGAAATAGATGAAGCAGATTATGAAACATTTTTTAAATTAACAATATTAATGCAAGAAATAAATAAGAAAGAAGAAGTAGTAGACTTACTTAAAAGATTAATAAAATTAAAACCAGACTTTACAAAAGCATATTTTATGCTATGTGATAATTTGATACTACTTGGACAACCTAAAGAAGCATTAAAATACTATTTAGAAGGCGAAAAATATATCAAAGATAATTATGAATATTACTATAATATTGCATATAATTTAGTATTGCTTAATGATTATTCAAGAGTTAAAGAATATTTAGAAAAAGCATATTCATTAAATGTTAGAGGATATGCAGCATTATTGAATTTAGGTCAACTTTTAATGATATTTAAAGAATATAAGACTGCAACAAAATATTTAGAAAAAGCAACAAAATGTAAAGAAATCTCAGATGTAGCATATTATCAGTTAGCTAAAATATATATAGTTAATGATAAGAAAGAAGAAGCTATAGAATCTTTAAATAATGCATTAGAAATAAATCCAGAAATGTTAGATAAAATAAATCAAAACGAATTATTTAAAGACTTAAAAGAAGATTTAGTCGTTAAAGTACAATTAGTAAAAAAACAAAGAGTAGAATTAAGTGCAAAAGTATCAGAAATGATAAATAGCTTAGAAGATGTACTAGAATTATCATTATCATTAGACGAAAATGATAAAAAACATAAAACTCAATTAATAATGCAAGAAATAATTAGAGTTAATGATGAAAACAAGAGCATTGAAGAAATGGAAACTAAGTTTGAAAAAACAAATAAGTTTATAGAAGAAAACATAGATAATATTAAACTATAAATAGCTATATAGAGGTAATAATTGAAAATTAAAATAATTACAGTTGGTAAACTAAAAGAAGAATATTTGAAAAGTGCAATTAAAGAATATACTAAAAGAATTAACAAATATTCTAAGGTAGAAATAATAGAAGTGCAAGATGAAAAAATACCAGAAAATGCAAAACAAAAAGAAAAAGAACAAATACTTAAAAAAGAAGCGAGTAAAATTTTAAAACACATAAAAGGAAAAGAATATATAATTTCATTAGCAATAGAAGGAAAGCTTGTAACATCTGAAGAAATAGCCAAAGACATTAATGATATATCTATAAATGGATATTCAGAAATAGTCTATATAATTGGTGGTTCACTAGGAATAATGGAAAGATTAAAAAAAGAATCTAATAAGATGATATCTTTTGGTAGAATAACATTACCACATCAATTAATGAGAGTAGTATTACTAGAACAAATTTATAGGGGATTCAAAATATTAAATAATGAAACATATCATAAATGATTTTTAAAATAAAAATTTAAAAACAAAATAAATAATATATAATAAATAACTGTAAATTAAAGTATAGATGTCTTTACAACATCTATACTTTATGTTAATATTAAATTAGTGTCTATTACTTGTTGATTATGTTTTTAATTTGTTTGTATATTATATATATATAATTATAACATACAATAAGTTGTTTTAGATAAATTTTTAAATAAGAGAGGTAAGATATGATAGAAAATATGGAAAAATTAATGATATTTGCAAAAGAAAAAGGATTTGTATATCCAGGCTCAGATATTTATGGTGGGCTTGCAAATACATGGGATTATGGACCTCTAGGATTAGAATTAAAAAATAATGTAAAAGCTGAATGGAAAAAAGCGTTTGTACAAGAAAGTAAATATAATGTAGGCTTAGATGCAGCAATATTAATGAATCCTAAAACATGGGAAGCGTCAGGACATTTAGCAAATTTTACAGACCCATTAATGGATTGTAAAGAATGTAAAACAAGACATAGAGCAGACAAACTTATTGAAGAATGGATGTTTCAAAATGGAATTAATGGAATTGCAGATGGTTGGTCAGATGAAAAAATGTATAATTATATAGTAGAAAATAATATAGTGTGTCCAAAATGTGGAGCTTTAAACTATACAAATATACGTAAATTTAATTTAATGTTTAAAACATTTCAAGGAGTAACAGAAGATAAAAAATCAGAAGTATATTTAAGACCAGAAACAGCACAAGGTATTTTTACAAACTTTAAAAATGCTTTAAGAACAACAAGAAGAAAATTACCATTTGGTATTGCACAAATAGGTAAAAGTTTTAGAAATGAGATAACACCAGGTAACTTTATTTTTAGAACTAGAGAATTTGAACAAATGGAATTAGAATTTTTCTTTGATCCAGAAACTAAAGAAGATTGGTTTGAATATTGGCATAACTATTGTTTTGATTGGTTATTAAATCATGGTATGACAGAAAAAAATATTAGAAAAAGACCACATGAAAAAGAAGAATTATCACATTATAGTGCAGGTACTATTGATATAGAATACCTATTTCCATTTGGTTGGGGAGAATTATGGGGAATTGCAAATAGAACAAACTATGATTTAACACAACACCAAAATTATTCAAAAGTATCAATGGCAGTTAAAAGATTAGATGGTACAGAATTTATACCACATGTTATAGAGCCATCAGTTGGATGTGACAGAGTATTTTTAGCATTTTTAGCAGATGCATATAATGAAGAAAAAGTTGGAGAAGATACAAGAGTCGTATTAAAATTAGATAAAAGACTTGCACCATACAAAGTTGCTGTATTACCACTTTCAAAACAATTAAGTGAACAAGCAGATGATGTATATACTTTATTACAAAAAGAATTTATGACTACATATGATGAAACAGGAAGTATTGGAAAAAGATATAGAAGACAAGATGAAATAGGTACAGTATATTGTGTAACTGTAGATTTTGATACTGAAAAAGATGGAAAAGTAACTGTAAGAGATAGAGATACTATGGAGCAAGAAAGAGTAGAAATTAAAAATTTAGTAGAATATTTAAATAATAATTTAAAACAATAAAAAATAAAAGAAAATAAGAAAAAAAGCTATCATTATGTTAAGTAATATTAACTAATAATAGCTTTTTATATATTTCTGTCAAATATGTTTGTGTTTTCTACAACTTTCCAATATATTTAATTTTATATAAGTTGCTTTTTAACTCATATTATAGTATCATGTATATAATTAAGTAATTAAGTGAGAAATTTATGAAAGAAAAAGTTAAAGTTAAAATTAAAAAAATATTAATATATCATTGGGAAAAAATTCTCGGCATTTATGTATAAAAATTTTAAAACAAAATAATAAGATAATAATATAATAATATAATAAATATTTAAAATATAAATACAGTAATTAGGAGAATTTTATGGAAAAGAAATTAAATATAGAACAAATGGCAATTTTTTGTAAACAATATGGATATATTTATCCAGGGTCAGATATTTATGGAGGATTAGCAAATACATGGGATTATGGACCTTTAGGAAGTAGAATAAAAAATAATTTAAAAGACGCTTGGAGAAAAAGATTTATTCAAGAACAAATGAATTCATATGAAATAGATGCAAATATATTAATGCATCCTAGAGTTTGGAAAGCATCAGGACATGTCGCATCATTTTATGACCCTAAAATGGATTGTAAGAAATGTAAGGCAAGAATAAGAGTAGATAAATATATAGATAAATTATCTAATGGTACAGTAAATGGGGAAGCACTTAGTTATGATGAAATGGAAGAATATATAAAAGAGAATAATGGAAAGTGTCCACATTGTGGAGGACAAGACTTTACTAAAGTTAGAAAATTTAGTCAAATGTTTGAAACATATAGAGGTACTCTTGAAGAAAATAAAAATATTATATATTTACGTCCAGAAAATGCACAAGGAGAATATGTAAATTATTTAAATGTTTTAAGAAGTTCAAGAGCAAAATTACCATTTAGTATAGGGCAAATTGGTAAAGCTTTTAGAAATGAAGTTACACCTGGAAATTTAACATTTAGAACAATAGAATTTGAACAAATGGAATTTCAAACATTTTGTAAACCGGGAGAAGATTTAAAACTTTATGAATTTTATAAAGATTATGCATTAAAGTTTTTTAATGACATTGGTTTACCTACTGAAAAATTAAGATTTATGGACCATGCCAAATTAGTTTTTTATGCAAAAGCAGCATGTGATATAGAATATTTATTCCCATTTGGATATGGAGAAATAAATGGTACACATGATAGAACAGATTATGATTTAACACAACATCAAGAATATTCTGGTAAAAGTATGGAATATTTAGATGAAGAAACTAAAGAAAAATTCATACCATATATTGTTGAATCAACAGTTGGAGCAGATAGAGCAACTTTAGCATTACTTTATGAAGCATATAATGAAGAAGAATTAGAAGACGGAACTACTAGAATAGTTATGAAATTCAATCCTAAAATTGCACCATATAAGTTGGCAGTATTACCATTATTAAAAAATAAGCATTCAGAATATGCTAAAAAACTATATTTAGAACTTGCAAAAATAGTTACAGTTGATTATGACGAAAGTGGTAGTATTGGAAAAAGATATAGGAGACAAGATATAAATGGTACTCCATATGTAGTTACAGTAGACGACAATACTTTAAAAAATAATGAAGTAACTATTAGAGATAGAGATAGTATGCAACAAGAAACAATTAAAATAAGTGAAATAGAAGAATATATTTTAAATAAGTTAAAATAGTTTAAAATAATTTAAAATAAAATAAGTAATATATAAGAAGATAAAAACTATTATTATGTTAAGTAGAATTAGCAAATAATAGTTTTTATATATTTTTGTTAAATATGTTAGTGTTTTATAAATATATATAGCTAATATATACTGTGATATATTTACTTTAAATATATTATATGTTAATATTAAATTAGTAAAATATATTATTAGATGTAGGAGAAAAAATGTTTGTAGATTATATAAAAATCAGATTAAAAGCAGGTTCAGGTGGAGATGGTGCCACAAGTTTTAGACGCGAAAAATATATTCCAGATGGAGGACCAGACGGTGGAGATGGTGGACATGGTGGAAGTATATATTTTGTTGTAGATAAAGATCAATCTACATTAAGAAAATATAGGTGGAATAAACTATATAATGCAGAAAATGGTAAAAATGGAGCAGGTAATAATTGTACTGGTAAAAGTGGAGAAGATTTAATACTTGGAGTTCCTGAAGGTACAGTAGTTTCATCAATAGACGGAAAAGTTATTTGTGATGTATCAGAAAAAGATAAAAAATATTTAGTATTAAAAGGTGGTCGTGGAGGACTTGGAAATACACATTTTAAAAATTCTACTAGACAAGCACCAAACTTTTCTATAGATGGAGAAAAAACAGAAGAATTTGAAGTAGTACTTGAATTAAAATCAATAGCAGATGTAGGACTTTTAGGATTTCCAAATGCAGGAAAATCAACATTATTATCAAAAGTTACAGCAGCAAGACCTAAAATTGCAGGATATCCATTTACAACATTAGAACCACATTTAGGAGTATCAAAAGATAAATATAATAGGCAGTTTGTAATTGCAGATATTCCAGGAATAATAGAAGGAGCTAGTGAAGGAGTAGGATTAGGTTTTAAATTTTTAAAACATATTGAAAGATGTAGAATATTATTACATTTAGTTGATGCTACAGGACTTGAAGGAGACCCAGTAGAAAGATTTAATATATTAAATGATGAAATAAGTAAGTATAATGAAAAAACAGCTTCAAAAGTACAAATAATGTGTATAAATAAGGTTGATGTAGCAAGTATAGAAATGCAAGAAAAACTAGTAAAAAGAGCAGAAGAACTAAAAATACCATATATTAAAATATCTGGAGCAACAAATCAAAATTTAGATAAGTTATTAATACTTATAGCTGATATGCTTGAGAAAATTCCAAAAGAAAAATTAATTGAAGAAGAAAAAATATATGAATTGCAAAATGATGCAAAGGATATAACTATTGAAGTTAAAAAAACAGAAAGAGCAAATACTAATACATACTATGTAAATGGAAAAAGAGCAGTATCTTTAATGGGAAGAATAAATATTGCTGATAATGAATCTATGCATTATTTACATAGAATGCTTGAACAAATGGGAATTACAAAAAGATTAAAAGAAAGAAATATCAAAGAAGGAGATATTTTAAATATTGCAGGATATGAATTTGAATGGTATGAATAATTTAGGAGTAGTAAATGAAAAGAAATGGTGATAAACCAATATATGAAGAAGAATTATCAGAAAAAGAAAAAAAACTTTTAAAATTTTTGAAATTAGAATTTACAAAAACAGGATATATGCCATCTGTAAGAGAAATTGTAAGAAGAACAGATATTGGAGCACTTGGAACAATTGCAGGGCTGTTTAAGAAATTAGAGCAAAAAGGATTTTTAAGAAAAATAGAAAGACCAAATGCAAGTAATAAGTATGAGATAATAAGAGAAGATGATGAGGCACGAAAGCAAAAAAGATTAGAAGAAGCAAGAAAATATAGGGTGCTTACAGTACTTGTTGCTAAAATACCATTATTAGGTAAAATACAATTTAAAGAAAACATCTATCATGAAAGAAATTTTGAACAATATATTTCAGTACCAATAGAATACAGCAAACAAGATAATTTATACGCATTTATATCTACCAATAATCTATATAAGAAACAGGGAATCTTAAAAGATTCAATTGTAGTATTTGATGTAGAACAAAGATATATACATTTAGATATAGTTGCAAAATATAGTCGTGCAACAAATCAAATTAGAGTTGCAACATATACAAGAGGAGAAGATACTACTAATATATTAGGTAAAGTAGTAGGTGCATATACTAAAATAACATATGAAGACTAAAGATAAAATATAAAAGATAAAAACTAAAATTTAAAAAGTATACAAAGTACAAAAAATACAAAATACAAAAGAAAATTAATCAGGTATATAAATTATTAGATATTAGGGAGAATAAATATGACTAAAAAAGTCAATCAATATGAAAATATATTAGATAAAATAATTATAAAGTTAGGGATTGAATTAGAAGATAGACAAAATGCTTTAGATATAATTGAAATAATTAAACAAAAAAAGCTAACAATTAGTTTAATTAGTAATTATCCACAAGTATTAAATATAAAGTCTAGTAAAGTTAAAAATGTAATAGAGCAATTTAAAGAATCAGAATTACCAATATCATTATTAGAAAAAAATCCTGAAATTTTTGAAAGAACAAATAGGGTAAGGATACAAAAAATATCTGCATTAGTTAAAAACAAAGATATAACATTACAGATATTAGAAAAATTTCCAGAAGTAATAGGTGTTGGGAAAGATGAAAATATATTAAAAATACTAAAAATTTTTAAAGAAAAAGGATTAGGATTAGAATATTTTAAAAATAATGGGGATATTTTAGCATATGGAGATGCAACAGAAATCTCTAAAATATTTAAAGTATTAGAAGAATACGAGATTGAAAAAGTGATACTTAAAAAATGTCCAAAAGTATTCTATTTAAATACAGCAAATGTAGTAAAAGAATTATTATTACTATATACTAATCCAAAAGAAAAACTAGGATTACAAATTATTAAGAAAAATCCACAAATACTTGCATATACTACAAAAATAAGGGTGCAAGCAATATTAAATATGTTTGATAGAAATGGTATAGAAAAAAATATATTACAAAAAAGCCCTGAAATAGTATATGAAAATGAGACAAAAGATATAGAAAATATAATTGCAATATTAAAACAATTAAATATATCAAAAGAAGAAATATCAAAAAATTCAGAAGTATTAATGTATGATACAATAGAATTAAGTAAATTAATCAAAAAAATAAGATACTTAGAAGAATTTGAAGATATATTCAAAAACGTATTAGAAGATAATTTTAAATTAGTAATTAGTATAGATTTAAATACAATCATTGAATATATAGAAGCTGTAGAAAAAGAAAAAATAGATAAAGAATATATATATAAATATCCACAATATGTATTAAAAAATACACCAAATAATGTGATTAATGTAATAGATATATTTGAAAAAATAGAAGATAGTAATTATATAGAAAGAAATCCACAAATACTAACAATACAAGAACCTAATAATATATTAAAAATTCAAACAGTATTTGTAAAATATGGTTTAAATAAAGAAATATTAGAAAATGTTAATGTATATTTAAATGGAAATGCTAAAAATATAGAAGAAATAGTACAAGAAATAGATGATAGAGGATTATCAAGAAATATATTAAATAATGCATTTATACTAATTAAAGGAAATCCAGAAAATATCACACAAATTTTAGACAAATTAGAAAAAGAAGAACAACAAGATAATGGAATTGGTAAAGAAATATTAGAAAAAAGTAGTACAATATTAACAACAGGAAATGTAGAATCAATAGATGAAGTAAAAGAATTTTTAAAGAGCAAAAATCTATTAGATAATCCAGAAGTAGAAATACCAGGTATAATATTTGCTAAAGGAAAAGCAGATAATATGGAACAAATTTATACATTTCTTGAAAGTGTAGGGTTAATAAATGAACTTAAAAATTCATTGTCTCTATTTATAAAGCCTGTTTCAAATATACAGACAAACTTAGATTTACTAATAGAATATGATATGTTAGACTCTGTAATTCAAAATATATCAGTACTTGGACTTAGTCCAGAAACATTAGAAAAAAGATTAAAATTCTTAAAATACAATAATGAAGAAATTACAGTACAAATATTAAAATTAACACAAGATAAGTTTTTTGAAAAATATAATACAAATGAAAGTGATATGTCAAAAGTACCTAAAGAATATTTAGCACAAGTAATTATAAGTAGTGAATATTCAAAATATTTAGAAAAAGAATATGGGATTTTTGATGATGAAACAAAAGAAATATATAACAATATATTAGAAGAAATTTTAGAATATGGTATAGTAAAAAAAGAATTAATATATATAAAAGCAGACTATAATTATAGTTTAATTAAGATAAAAGAAAATCTTAAAAAAATACTATATAATACATCATTAGAAAAAGACTTACAAACATTAGATAAAAAAGACTACATATATATACAAGTATTATCAATACTTGGAAACAAAAAAGTATCAGAAGAAGAAGCAGAAAAAGTATGTAGAAGTGTAATTAGACAAGAAAAAGAGATAGAAGTAAATGAAAAATATAAGCATAAAATAATAATAGAAACAGAAGAAATAGAACCAAAAGAAAAAATAGAAGAAAAAAATCAAGAATTACAAAATGAAGTAGTAGAACCAAAATATGAATACAAAGATGAAGAATACAAAAAAGATTTAGAAGAACTAGGGCTTAGTGATGATAATATAGACGAAGAAGTATCAGAAGCAGATAATAAAAATGATTCAGATAATCTAAATAATATATATGGTTTAAGTATAGAAAATGTAGATAATATAGAAAATCCAGAAAATACAAAAATAAAAGACATTAATGAAGATAATATAGAAATTAAAGAAGAAGCTTTAGAAATAGAAGAAACAGAAGAAACCGAAGAAGTAGAACAAGAAAAAATAAAAGTATTAGTAGAAGAATTAAAAGAAAAGCAAATACAAGAAGAAAAGAAAATAAATAAAATAAACAAGTTTAATAATATTTTAGATAATGTAAAAGAACAAGAAGAACAAAATTTTGAATTTGATTTAGATAATTTAAGTAATTCATTAAAAGAATATACAGAAACAATTCATAGAAGAAAAATAGATGAAGAATTAAGAAAGAAAAGAGAAGAAGAAGAAAAACTTTCTAAAATTAGGCAAAGAAGACAAGAAAAAGAATTAGAAGAATTAAGAAGAAAAAATGCAGAACTTGAAAAATTAAGAATTGCAAAAGAAGAAGAATTAAGAATTAAAATAGCTAATGAAGAAGCAAAAAGACTTGAAGAAGAAGAAAAGTTAAGACAAAAGTTAGAAGAAGAAAGATTAAAACAAAAGGAACAAGAAGAATTACTAAGACAAAAATTAGAAGCTGAAGCAAGAAAAAAACAAGAAGAACAAGAAGCTATTAATTTAAAAATCAAAGCAGAAGCAGAAAGAATAGCACAAATAGAGATTGATAAAATTAGGCAAGAACAAGAGATAGCTAAAAGAATAGAACAAGAAGCTAAAAAAATTGCATTACAAAAAGAAAATGAGCTTAAAAGACAACTATTACAAGAAATGCAAATTAGACAAGAACAAGAAGAAAAATATAGGAAAAAATTAGAAGAGGAAGAAGACGATTTAGAAAAATATTATAGACAAAAAAGTGTACCAAATATTAATTTAGAAGAAATAAGTACAAATATGCAACAAAATATAGATAATCTTCAAAATTCAAATAGTGTACAACAATTAATATCAAATATGTCAGAACAATATCAAAACTATCCTAAACAAAATAATATAAAGCCACAATTACAACCACAAAATTATACACAGACAGAAGAATTTTCAAGAACAATAGATGCATACTATAATCAAGAAAGAAAACCATTCTTTAATTTAGATGATTATGGATATATATTAAATACAGTAAATTCTGAAGAACAACAAAAAATGCAAATAGAAATGAACCAATTATATAAGATGAAAAAAAATAATTTCTATGATGAATAAAAAATATATATAACTATTTAAATATATAAATATAATTAACTATACTATTAATAATATAAAACAATATATTATCTAATGGTATAGTTTTGTTTTTTGTTTGTGTTTTCTACATTATATCTTTTTGTCATTTAAATGTTATGTTGACATAATATTGAAACTAATATAATAGTATATATTAAAGTATAATATGATGTTAAGCTAGCTTAGGTTGTGGAGGCACAACTTAGTATTGTTAGTTGGAGAAAAATTATGAAAATAAATCAGATAAAACAAGCTTTAATTATATATATTATAGCTGAAGAGTTGATTATGTATGAAGATATTAAGGGAAATTTTTCACAACAAGAAGAGAAAAGGTACAGAGAAAAAGTTAAAAAATTTAGAGAATATTCTAAAAAAACTTGGAACAAAGATGAATATCAATATTTTAATGAATTAATGAAGGAAAAGAAGAACTTATTAAAGATAAATTGTAGCATTTTGGGAGAAAAACCAAATGGAGAATTAGAGTTTGAAAATAAAAGTGTATTACTCCCTGCTAAGTATATAGAAGAAACACTAGGATATACTATAAAGGCAGAATATATTCCAAAGCTAAAAAAACTCTTAATAAAATCAAATTTTGATGGAGCCTTAATTATGAAAGTTGATCCAGATGATAAATTAGAAAATATAATAATTACAAATATTGTATTTATTTCTAATATAAGGAGAGAAAATTAAAGCTAAACTATCTTTTATTTTTGTTAAGGTAAGCAATATTATTGCTTGCCTTTTTTAAAAGATTGACATAATATATGAAAAGTAGTATAGTAATTATATAAATAAAATTTCTATAAATATATATTAAAGTAAACAATGGTATGCGGATACTAATTAATATTGTTTTCTGATAGGAGGAAAAATGAACGGGAAAAATTTGACTGAGAAGTTAGCTATATATATGTTAGCATATGAATTGATTGATTATGAAGATGATATATATTCATTTTCTAAAAATGCAGAAAAGAATTATGAAAAGAACATCAAAACATTTAATCAATATTTTGATGAAGAATGGAGTAAAGATGTTTCTTTATATTTTAGAAAATTAATGAAAAGAAAGAATCATTTTTTAAATATATTATATCGGTTCTATTTTAAAAAACCTGAAGGTTATATGGAATTTATGGATAAAAGATTAATAATTCGTTATGAATATTTAAAAAAGAGTTTGGGTTATACTGTAAATACTGAGAATTTTACAAAATTCAAAAGAGATTTAGAAAAAAATATATATGATTCAGAAATAATCATTAATAATGAAAATAAGTCTAAATGGAATGGAGTAGAAATTTTAGAGATTTCATTTTTTACTGATATAATAAAAAAGAAATATGAAAATGATTATGTACGTAATATATTAATAACAATGTTGCAAGAAGAATTAGTAACTTTAGAATGTGCTAAACAGTTAGTTTCATGGTCTGTTAAAGATGAAGAAAAGTATAAAAAATTAAAATATATATTTAATGATGTTTCAGGTAAAATTTGGAGTTTAAATACATATCAAGAAGCACAGGAAAATATAAAATATATTGAAAATACTTCTTCAGATTCTATCAAGTATATTAACATGAATAACATTAAATATTTACAGAAATATTCAGTAAATAATGTATTTAATATACTAGATAAAAGCTTAATAGAGAATATTATAGCGTTTTTAAATTTAAAAATTCTAGATAAATCTTAAAAATTATTTGAATTATTAAATATTTAATTAATTAGGCAAGCAATATTATTGCTTGCTTTTTTATTTTTAATATATTATTTTAATCTATTGTTTTAATATTTATTTGTATATTTATTATATATTTATTGTATTTTTTTGTAATAATTTGCATTAAAAATTAAATTATAACCTTAATGTAATCTATGTTGTAAATTAGAATAAATAATTATATAATTTTATGTATAATTTATTAATGTGATGCGAGGTAATATGTATTTTGATGAAGAAAAAGAGCAAATATTTAAAAAATTAGATAGTAGTATTTTAGGATTAAGTAGTAAAGAGGTAGAAAAAAGACAAGAAAAATATGGGAAAAACATATTAGTAACTGCAAAAAAAGAAAAAGTAATTGTTAAATTTTTAAATCAATTTAAAGATTTAACAGTATTAATATTAATAGTTGCAAGTATAATTTCTGGTATTATAGATACATTTGAAGGTAAAGTTATATTAAATACATATATAATTCTAGCAATTGTATTTATAAATGCATTAATAGGATTGTTTCAAGAATTAAGAGCAGAAAAAGCACAAGAAGCATTAAAAAAACTTGTAGGACATACTCAAAATGTACTTAGAGATGGAAAGATGGTAAAAATAGATTCATCTAATCTTGTATGTGGAGATATTGTAGAATTATTTGATGGAGATTATATATCTGCAGATATGAGATTGTTAGAAGTGGTTAATTTAAAAGTTATAGAATCAAGTCTAACAGGAGAATCAGTACCTGTAGAAAAAATAGATATGGTGCTTTCCAAAGATACAGAACTTGCAGACAGAAAAAATATGGTATATTCATCAAGTTTAGTTACATATGGTAGAGCAAAAGCAATTGTTGTAAATATTGGTATGGATACAGAAGTTGGAAAAATTGCAACAATGCTTGAAGACAGTAGAGAAGTAATTACACCACTTAAACAAAAATTAAATCATTTAGGAAAAACTTTAGCAACATTTGCAGGTATTATTTGTATAATGATTTTTGTATTAGGTATAATGATAGGAATTCCAATTTTTGATATGTTAATAATTAGTATATCACTAGCAGTTGCAGCAATACCAGAAGGATTACCAGCTATTGCAACAATTGTACAAGCATTAGGAATTCAAAAAATGGTTAAGAAAAATGCAATTGTTAAAAAATTGCATGCAGTAGAATCATTAGGAAATGCAACAGTTATTTGTTCTGATAAAACAGGAACATTAACTAAAAATGAAATGACTGTTGTAAGGCATGCACTTATTGATCAAAAATACACACAAGATTTCTTTAATTCCTTAATATTATGTAATAATGCAAATATATCATTAGAAAAGAAAAACGAAAAAATAGGGGACCCTACAGAAATAGCATTATTGGATTATGTGTTAAAATGTTTAGGAAAAGAAAAATATTTAGAAATATTAAATAATAGAAGAATATATGAAATACCATTTGATTCGGACAAAAAATATATGGTAACTGTAATTGAAGATAATACAAATGTAAATGAGAATGATAAAAATGATAAAGATAATAAAGATAAAAAATATATTGCATATATAAAAGGTGGAATAGACGAATTAATAACTAAAACAACTTTAGATAAATCTAAAAAAGAATATATAGATATATTAGATACAAATACAGAGATGGCTAAAAATTCATTAAGAGTATTAGCTTTTGGAAAAGCTGAAATAATATCAAGAGAATTAGAAATTGATAAAAAAGTATCAGAAAAATTAAATAATAATCAATTTGAATTTATGGGCTTAATTGGGATGATTGATCCACCAAGAGAAGAAGCAAAAAAAGCAATAGAGGTGTGTAAAAGTGCAGGAATTAGAACAATTATGATTACAGGAGATCATGCATTAACTGCAAATGCAATAGGTCGTGAACTTGGAATTGTATATGGTAAATATAGAGTTATTCTAGGTAGTGAATTAAATCAAATGACAGATGAACAATTAGAAAAAGAAATTGATACAATAGCAGTATTTGCAAGAGTTTCGCCAGAACATAAGGTTAGAATAGTAAAAGTATTACAAAACTTAGATAATGTAGTTGCAATGACAGGTGATGGAGTAAATGATGCACCAGCACTAAAAAATGCACAAATAGGTTGTGCAATGGGAATTACAGGTACAGATGTATCTAAAGAAGCAGCAGATGTAATTATTACAGATGATAACTTTGCAACAATAGTTAATGCAGTAAAAGAAGGAAGAAGAATTTCTGATAATATATTAAAATCAATTCAATATTTATTATCATCAAATATTGGAGAATTAATATTGATACTAATTTGTCTATTAACAACAAATATGATTATTAAAATATTAAATATACCAATAAATAGTAGTGTATTAATCCCATTATTACCAATACATATATTATGGATAAATTTAGTAACAGATAGCTTGCCTGCACTTGCACTTGCAGAAGATGAGGCAAAACAAGGTATTATGCAAAGATTACCAAATAGGAGTAAAAAGATATTTGATAAAAAAATTGCAAGAATAATTATATATCAAGGTGTATTAATAGGAATATTAGCATATATATCATTCATATTAGGACTTGTGTATGGAAATGAAAATGAAAAAGTACAAACAGCACAAACAATGGCATTTTTGACATTAGGACTTTGCGAATTATTACATACATTTAATGTAAGAGATAACACAAACTCATTTATATATAGAGGGATGTTCAAAAATAGGTTGCTAATATTAAGTATAGTTTTAAATACAGTATTAATGCTTAGTGTAATATTTATACCAATACTTAGAAGAATATTTAATCTAGTATTAATACCAAAAACATTAATATTACCATTAATAATATTAATAATCATACCAAATATATTAGTAGAATTAATTAAATTTATAGTTAGAATAAAGGATAAAAAATGGGAAAAGAACTAAAAGAAGAGTTAAAAAAAGTATCCAAAAATGATACTTTACCAATGTTTGGAATAGGTCCAGTATATGTTATAATTTGTTTAAGTTTAACAGTATTTGGAATATATTTAGTAAAATATGTAGAGTTTTTTAAAAATATAAGTATATATATAACTATACCAATATTAAAAGAAATCTTAGTTTGTTTAGGAATAATTACTATTTTAATAGGAATAATTTTTTGGATTTATGCAGTTATAGTTCAAAATGTAAGTAAAGAAATAACTAATGGAAAATTAGTTACAACAGGAGTATATGGAATAGTTAGAAATCCAATATATTCAGCATTCCTATTTATATTTACAGGAATATTAATAACTATAAATAACTTGTTACTATATATATTACCAATAGTATTTTATATATTTTTAACAATATTACTTAAACTAACAGAAGAAAAATGGTTAATTAAAAAATTTGGTGAAGAATATATAGAATATTGTAATAATGTTAATAGGATAATACCTAGAATTATTAATATATTTTAATACAAATAAATCTAAAAAATGTGTTAAAGTATGGACATATTGGTTAAAAAAATATAAAATAAGTATAGTAAAAAGTAAAGGAGAAAGTATAATTTATGGATAGTAAATTTGAAGATAAAATGAAAAATATTGTAGATCATTTAGTACAAGAATTTTCAGAAATTAGAACAGGAAGAGCAAATCCTACAATACTAAATAGGATAAACGTAGAGTATTATGGAGTATTAACACCAATTAATCAAGTTGCAGGAATATCAGTACCTGAAGCAAGATTAATAGTTGTACAACCATGGGATGTAACATTATTAAAACAAGTAGAAAAAGCAATCATAGAAGCAAATATTGGAATAACTCCACAAAATGATGGAAAAGTAATTAGATTAGCATTTCCAGAATTAACACAAGAAAGAAGATTAGAAATCGTTAAAAATATTAAAGAATTAACAGAAAAATCAAAAGTAGCAATTAGAAATGTAAGACGTGAAGCAATAGATGAAGCTAAAATGCAAGAAAAAAATAAGGAAATATCTCAAGATGACTTAGAAAGAGAAGAAGAACAAATTCAAAAACTTACAGATAAATATATTAATATAATTGAAGAAAAATTCTCAGTAAAAGAAAAGGAGATAAAAACAGTATGATAGAAGCAAATCACATAGCTATTATATTAGATGGAAATAGAAGATGGGCAAAGAAAAAAGGGATGGCTCCACAACTTGGACATAAACAAGGAGCTCAAACACTTGAAAATGTTGCAAAACAAGCAGCAAAAAAGGGACTTAAATATTTAACAGTATATATTTTTTCAACTGAAAATTGGAAAAGGTCAAAAGAAGAAGTAGATTATTTAATGAGATTATTTAGAATTTATTTTGCAAAATTAATAAAAAATAGTGCAAAACATAATATACGAGTTAAATTTTTAGGAACAAAAGATAATTTATCAGAAGAATTAAAAAAATTAGAAATTGAGTCTGAAAACAAAACAAAAGATAAAGATGGTATGCAATTAAACTTATGTTTTAATTATGGTGGAAGAAAAGAAATAACAGAAGCAGTCAAAAAAATAGCTGATAAAGTTAAAAAAGGAGAATTATCATTAGAACAAATAGACGAAAAAATAGTAGAAGATAATCTATATTCAAAAGATATACCAGATCCAGATATATTAATTAGGACAAGTGGAGAACAAAGATTAAGTAATTTCTTACCTTGGCAATTAACATATACAGAATTTTTCTTTATACAAAAAGATTGGCCAGACTTTAATATAGAAGATTTAGAAAGAATAGATGAAGAATTTAGTAAAAGAAATAGAAGATTTGGAGCAGGATAATGAAAAATTTATTAAGTAGAAGTAAAATAGGGCTATTATATTTAATATTACTAATTGCAATGGTAATAATACCAAATAATATAATTGTATATATATTTACAGCATTAATAATGTTTTTAGCAACAGATGAATATTTTAAATGTATTGATTTAGATAAAACATATTTAAAATACATTTCATATATATTTCAAATAATATCAATAATATTTATGTATATATCATATAATAAGCTTGAAAAAAACTTACTATACCTATATTTATCAACAATAATAATATTACAAATGAGTATAGTTACGATTATAAATATTATAAAAGAAATGAAATATAATATACAGCAAATAGCAATGTCAATACTTGGATATATATATATTGGAGCATTACCATTATACTTATTAAAAATATCCAACTTACAAAATGGAAACTTTAAATTAGGATTACTATTTGTAATTGTAAGTTCAACAGATACATTTGCATATTTAATAGGTTCAAAATTTGGAAAACATAAATTAACAAAAATTAGTCCTAAAAAGACAGTAGAAGGAAGTATTGCAGGAATAGTATTTGCAGTAATATTTAGTATATTATACAAATTTGTTATAGCATATTATTTAAATACACAAATCTCAATAGACTATATTAGATTAATACCAATAATAGTATTTTTAAGTGCTATATCACAACTTGGAGACTTATTTGCATCAAGTATTAAACGTAGTTTTAAAAAGAAAGATTATGGTACATTATTAAAAGAGCATGGCGGAATATTAGATAGAATAGATAGCTTAATATATACAGCACCATTTGCATATTTTTTAATGTCTTTAGGGTATTTAATTTAAAAGTATAATTATATAAAGATAAAAATAAGATAAAAATAAATATAAATATAAAATATAAAATAAAAAATGTAGAATACAGTTTATTATAAGACTATATTCTATATTTTTTATAGCTTTACTAAAGTTGACATAATACAGAAAAAGAGTTATAATTATTATATACCAAATAAATATATTATATGTTTGCTTAGGTTGTGGCGGCACAACTCAGTATTGCAAACAGGAGAAAAAAATGAACAAAAAATTAGGACATGTAGCAAGAGAAATCGCAAAATTTAATATTGCCAAAGAATTGCTTGAGTTTGAAAATGATTTAGCAATTTATTGGAACAGAAAAACACAAAACTTGTATAATAATACTCGTAGACTATTTGCAGACATAAACATTTATGAATGGAATAGAAAAACTTCTGAGCAGTATTTGAATGAATTTATTGATTATATCTTTAGAAACAATTTATTTTGTGTAAAAGTTGCTTTTAATGTTGAAAAATGTAAAGGTAAAAAATTTAAGGATATCTATATTCCTATGGATCTTATTTTAGAAATCTTTGATAATGAAGAAAAAGTTCAGTTGCTCAATTTAGATATAAAAAACATGTATAATAGTGTAACTTTTAGATGTGTTATTAATGATATTTTAAAAATATTAAAAGACATATTTAAAAAAGACAAAATTAATTATTTTGAGATTTTAACTATATCAAATATAATTTATTATCCAAAATTCAATTTGGAAAATTTAGAATTATCTAGGCAACTTCTAGAAATAAGGAATCCATCCCCTACAAAAGAATATTTACTGTATATGTTATCTTCATATTTAATAGAATATGAATATAATACAGAAACTCAAGAAAAATATGATAGAAATATTTATTTGTTCAATCGAATATCTAATGTAGATTGGAGCTTAGAATTATTAGAAGAATATATGTTAGAAAACTCTAAAATGAAAGACAAGGTAAAAATAAATTATAATTATGTACTTGAAGAAGCAGGAACAGATAAAAGTGAAATAGGTAATTCAGAAATAATTATGCCAATTAGTGTATTTAAAAGTATGGTAGGAAATCATGAGATGGAATTACCATATAATAATAGTTCTGAAATAGAAGTTCTTATTCGGGGAACTAGTATTTTGGAAGAAATTAAAAAAATACATAGTTTGATGCACTTTGAGCAATTATTTGATTCTTATACTTATATTAGCAATGTAAAAATTGCTAGTATAAATGTAGAAAGCTAGAAATGTTAATAAAAAAAGAAGGTAATTATATTGCCTTCTTTTTTATTGTAAAATTTTAAATATATTTTATTTTAAATATATTTTAACAATTTAACTTTTAATATATTTTTTTATATTTATTTATGATATACTTAAAAATATAATAATGGAATACTGTGAGGATGTTTAAAATATGAAAAAAGTAGAAAAACAAAAGATAAAAACAGAAAAAGAATATAGATGTAAAATATGTGGTAAAATATTACAAAAAAAGGGAAATATATGCCATGTATGTTTTAAAGATTTAAAAGAATATAGGGAAAAAAATATAGAAAATGAATTGCTAAAAAATGTCAAACAAAGTCAATTAGATGAAGTATCTAATGATGAAGTTATTATAGAGAAAAAAATAGATTCAGAAACTAAACTAACATATATACAATTTAGATTTAAATATAATTATTTAAAAGATAATTTAATTAAATATTTTGATTATGTATTAATAACATTATTAATATTTTTAGCAGTATTATCAATTTTACCAAATGTATATTATTCACCAATTGCAATAATACTTTATGGGCTTATGATATATTTAAAACATATATATTTAAAACAAAAAAGAGAAACATTAAGAGTATATTTTTATGAAAACAAAGTAGTACTTAAAAAAGTATTTCCATTTTTAAGAATTAAAACATTAAAGTATGAAGATTTAAAAGATTTAAAAGAATACAAAAAATATAGGATATATAAAAGGGTTAATTTAATTTTTCAATCAGTAAAAACAAAAGGGTTGAATAATTATGATATAGAAATAGAAGATTTAAAAGGACTTGATGATATAGCACCATTAGTTATTGGTATTACAGGATATATAGCACCAAAAGAATCTGAAATTATGTACAAGAATATATTAAAAGATACATATAATAATGTAAAAGATACTATTATTAATAATGGTCATAATAGTAATGAAAAAGGAAAAGGAAAACAAAATAAAATAAATAAAGATAAAAATAACAAAAGATAATAAATTGAATATTTAAAATTTAAATTACTAGGGGCAATGATGAAATTATTAGGGGAAATGTTTAGTAAATTTAATACAAATAAATATAATGGAATATATGTTGAAGATAATGTTTATTCAATAATATCAGAATATAATAAAAAAGGATTTAATCCAACATTTGGAAAAGGATTTAAAGACATACCTAAAATTAAATTATATTTTGATAATACTATGTTTCAAAATATTAATATAGATTTATTAAAAGAAATAAAGCAATATTTTTTAAAATCACACTCATTATATGATGGGGTTTTTCTTGATGTATACTTTTTAAAAAATGATAATTCAAACAAGTTAGATATAGCTAAAGAAGAATTTGAAAAATATATTTTTTCAAATTGGAATAAATTTATATCATATATATGTGTAAATGAACCATTAACATACGCTTTTTTATCAAAGAGTAATATATCTTTGGGTATAGAAAATCAAAATACAATTAAGTGGGATATACCTAAAAAAAGCATATCATTTTTAGAAAGAAAACAACTAGATAAAAAAATAGAGATGAATTTAAATAATATTTTTGGAGTTGAATACAAGATAGATATGAATAATTCAAAATATGCTGATAAAAAAAATGTAGATAGCAATAATGATTTAGATATGTATAATATGATGTATAATGCAGATTCAAATAATGAAACATTTAAAGTAGAAGAAGTACTTCCTAAAAATACTGTTAATACAATTCAAAATGAAATGAAAAAAAATAGTGATATAGTAAAGAGTGATATAGTATTTGAAAGTCCACTAGACGAACTTAAATTATTACAAGAAGATATACAAATGCAAGTAAGTGGAAATACAGATAATACTATTGATGTTAATAATACAGTAAAAAAAGTAGAAGAGAAAAAAGTAGAAGTAACAGTAGCTAAAAATAATGTTGTAGCTAAAAATGAAAATAAAAAAAATAATAATAATATAGAAATAAAAGTTGAAGAAAATGTAGGAGAAAAAGGTAATATTGTTGGAAGAAAACCAAATGATGTAGAATGTATAGCAAATACAGTAGAAAATTTAACAAAACCAGATATGGAAGTAATTATAGATGGAACAATACTTTCATATGAATTTAGAAAAATTAGAGATGATTTAATATTATTTACTTGTGCTGTATATGACGGAACTTCAACTATTAATTGTACAAAATTTATAAATGAAAGATATTTAGAAAAAGCAGAAGAAAGAGTTAGTAAACATCAAAAAGAAAATGGTAAATTTTTAATATATGGAAAAACAGAAGATAATAAGTATCAAAAAGAATTAGCACTTAAAATATATTGTATAAAAGAAAATGGATTTATTGAAAAAAAGGTGAAATTAGATAATGCAGAAGTTAAAAGAGTAGAACTTAAAGCACATACACAAATGAGTCAGTTAGATGGTATAGTTAGTGTAAAAAATCTATTTAAAAGAGCAAAACAATATGGAATGAGAGCAATAAGTATAACAGATACAGGAGTTGTACAATCATTTCCAGATGCAATGAATGCAGCAAAAGATAATGAAATTAAAGCAATATATGGAGTAGATGCAAACTTAGCATTAGATGATGTTTCAGCATTTTCATTTATGAATGATGAAAATATATCTGATACATATTGCGTTTTAGATATAGAGACAACAGGATTTTCTTTTAGAACAGATAAAATAACTGAATTTGGTATTATTAAATACAAAAATGGAGAAATAATTGATACATTTGAAACATTTGTAAATCCAGAAATGCCAATACCAAAAGAAGTTGTTGAAGTAACTCACATTACAGATGAAATGGTAAAAGATGCACCTAAAATAGATGAAGTAATGCCTAAAGTTATGGAATTTATTAAGGGAACAATACTTGTTGCACATAATGCAGATTTTGATATAGGGTTTATTAGACATAATGCAAAATTATTAGGATATACATTTGATAATATGTATATTGATACATTAAGACTTGCAAAACAAATATATCCTGAATTATCAAGATATAGGTTAGGTAAGATTGCAGAATATTTAAATATTAAAGTAGAAGTTGCACATAGAGCCTTAGATGACGTTAAAACATTAATTAAAGTGTTTGAAGATATGATTAAAAGAATATCTGCCAAAGGAATTATTAAATGGAATGAATTTGATGAAAAATGGGCAGATAATAAGGATGCATACAAAAAATATCCAACAGCAAATGCAACAATACTTGTAACAAAACAAGTGGGAATCACAAACCTATATAAACTTATATCATACTCACATATATATCATTACTATATGAGACCAAGAATACTTAAAACATTATTTAATAAATATAAGGATGGCCTTATTATTGGAAGTGGTAATTCAAATGGAGAACTATTTAGTGCAATTGAAGGTGGAAAAACAGAAGAAGAATTATTGGAAATCGCAAAATATTATGATTATTTAGAAGTTCCAACACCTATAAGTTTAAAAAGTAAGGTTGAATTAGGAACATATAAGAGTTTAGAAGATGCTAAAAATATTATTAAAAAAATAGTAGAATTAGGTGAAAAATTAGAAAAGAAAGTGGTTGCAATTGGAGATGTATATTTTTTAGACCCTGAAGATAAGATATATAGAGAAATATTACATGTAGGACAAAAAAAGAAAAATGCAAGTATACAACCAGATTTATCTTTTAAAACAACAGAAGAAATGCTAGAAGAATTTGAATTTTTAGGGAAAGACAAAGCATATGAAATAGTTGTTACAAATACAAATATAATTACAGATATGATAGATGATGAAATTTATCCAATATCAAAAGATAAAGCAACACCATATATTGAAGGTTGTGAAGATACAATTAGAGACATAACATATACAAAAGCATATGAACTATATGGTAATCCATTACCAGAAATAGTTGAAAAAAGACTAAAAAAAGAATTAGATTCAATAATCAATAATGGATTTTCGGTAATGTATATTATAGCTCAGAAATTAGTTAAAAAATCAAATGAAGACGGATATATAGTAGGTTCAAGAGGTTCTGTAGGTTCAAGTTTAGTTGCATATATGACAGGAATTACAGAAGTAAACTCACTTAAACCACATTATAGGTGTGAAAAATGTAAATATTCAGACTTTTCAGATTTTGGAATATTAAATGGATTTGATTTACCAGACAAAACATGTCCTGTATGTGGAGAAAAATTAGTAAAAGATGGTATGGATATACCTTTTGAAACATTCTTAGGATTTACAGGAAACAAAGAGCCAGATATTGACCTTAACTTTTCAGATGAATATCAATCAAAAGCACATAAATATACAGAAGAAATAATAGGTGATGGTACAACATTTAAAGCCGGTACAATAGGAACAATTGCAGAAAAAACAGCATTTGGATATGTAAAGGGATATTTTGATGATAAAGAAATTCAAAAACCAAATGTAGAGATTGCAAGACTTGCAAAAGGATTTGAAGGAGTCAAAAAAACAACAGGACAACATCCAGGTGGAATTATTGTAGTACCAGCAGGAAGAACAATATTTGAATTTTGTCCAATTCAAAAACCAGCAGATAAATCAGATTCAGATATAATTACAACACACTTTGATTATCATAAAATAGACCATAATCTATTAAAATTAGATATATTAGGACATTTAGACCCTACAATGATTAGACATTTACAAGATTTAACAGGAATAAATCCAGTTAAAATAGCATTAGATGATAAAAAAACAATGTCAATATTTTCAGGAACAGAAGCACTTGGATTAAAACCTGAAGACATTAATAGTCAAGTTGGAACATATGGAGTACCTGAATTTGGTACACATTTTGTACGAGAGATGTTAGTTGATACAAAACCAACAACATTTGAAGAATTAATTAGAATATCTGGATTATCACATGGGACAGATGTATGGTTAAATAATGCACAAGATTTAGTAAATAATAATATTGCAACATTATCAGAAGCTATATGTACAAGAGATGATATAATGATATATTTAATTTCAATGGGATTACCACCAGAAGAAGCTTTTAATATAATGGAAAAAGTAAGGAAAGGTAAGGGACTTAAACCAGAATGGGAAGAATTAATGGCAAAACATAATGTTCCACAATGGTATATAGATTCATGTAACAAGATTAAATATATGTTTCCAAAAGCACACGCAGTTGCATATGTTACAAACGCATTTAGGATTGCATGGTTTAAAGTACATCAACCAGTTGCATATTATACAGCATATTTTTCTGTAAGAGCAGGTGGAGATTTTGACGCAAGTTTTCTAATTTATGGAGAAGATAAAGTAATAGAAAAAATGAAAGAATTAGAAGCATTACCAAAAATGGGGGTAAAAGAAAAGGGAGTATATTCAATTTGTGAAATAGTACTTGAAATGTATAAAAGAGGAATTAAATTTGCACCAATAGACTTATACGAATCAGATGCAAAGAAATTTAAAATGATAGACGAAAATACAATCTTACCACCATTAAACTCAATACCAGGACTTGGAACGGTAGCAGCAGAGCAAATAGCGTTAGCTGCAAAAACAGAAAAAGAAGAATTTGGTTCATTTTTTACACGCGAAGAAGTAAAAGATAAATGCAGGATAGGTAAGTCTACTATGGAATTATTAGATAAATTTGGAACACTAGATGGAATACAAGAAACAGCACAAACAAGTATTTTTGATATGATGGGAATGTAATAGTAAATATTAAGAGGTATAAATGGAAAAACAAAAAACAATAATAGATACAAACAAAAAACAAAAGAAAATAGGGATAGTTAATATATGTATAATAATATTATTAATATTAGTAGTATGTATATATATATTTAATGTTACTGTACCAACTCAAAAAAAGTATAGAATATTTAAAAAAATAGGTATAATAACTAAATCTCAGGAAGAAGAATTAAGAAAAGAAGAGCTTAAACAATATATTAGTACATATATACAAAAAAGAGAAGAAAACTTACATAAATTAAAAGGAACAGAACTTTTAAAAGCAACTCAAAGTACAAATAATGTACATGCAGAATTAAAGACAAAAGAATTAGTACTAAATATTAATAAAGAACTTAAAAAAATAGATGAATTAAAAAATGAAAAAGTGGAGATAGATAACACTTCTGCCCCATTTATATATATGATTAAATATAATGGTGGGAGTGAGAGGATATATGAATATACATTATCTAATGGAGAGTTAAAAAGAAAAGATATAGAAGAAGAAAAACTAGGCAATGCTCCAGTTATTTGGCTTAAAGAAGATATATTTTTAACAGCAAAAGGAGAAATTATACCTAAAATAAGTAGTGAAGGTAAAATTGTACTTGAACCATTAAAATTAGTAGAAGCATATGATAAGGAAGATAAAAAGATAAGTTCAAAAATTAAATATGAATTAGATGTATCAATAGATAAATGGGAAAAAGGAAAAACATATACAATTACATATACAGTAACAAACTCAAAAAATATACAATCAACAAAACAAATGAAAGTAATCTATCTAGATTATAAGGGGGTAGGAAGATAGTATGAAAATAGGAATAATAGGACTCGGAAGTTTTGGATTATCACTTTCAAGACATTTTGCACTGAAAAATCCAGAAGAAACAATAACTGTCTGGGGATATAGTATAGATGAAGTAGAAATGTTTAATACAAATAAACAAACAAAATATTTAAAAAATATAGTATTCCCAAATAATATATATGCAACAAATTCATTAAAAGAAGCAGTAGAAGATAAAGATATAATCATACATGTAACACCATCTGCATTTGCAAAAGATATACATATACAATATAGTAAATATTTAAAAGAAGATGCATATGTAGTAATATGTTCAAAAGGATTTGATAAAACAGAAGAAACAATACTATATAATGTATTTAAAAAACATATGAATCCTAACAATATAGGGGTGCTAACTGGTCCTACACATGCAGAAGAAATATCACAAGATATTAAGTCAGCAATAATTATTGCATCAGAAAATGATAAATTAAGGAAACAAATTGTTAAATTATTTGATACAAATATTGTTAGAGTATATGAAAGTAATGATATAATAGGAGCAGAAATAGGTGGAGCATTAAAAAATATAATTGCATTTTGTGCAGGAATATGTGTAGAGTTAAAACAAGGAGATAATACATTTGCAGCATTATGTACAAGAGGACTTGTGGAAATATCAAGATTTGCAGTAAAGTTAGGTGGAAAAGAAAAAACAATATATGGACTTTCAGGACTTGGAGACTTAATAGTTACTTGTTCAAGTATGCATAGTAGGAATAGACGAGCAGGTATGTTACTTGCAAAAGGATTAAAAAAAGACGAAATAGAAACAGAAATAGGTATGGTAGTAGAGTCAATCCAAAACTTAGAAATAGCTAAAAAAATAGCAGACAAAATAGGTGTAGAAATGCCAATATTAAATGCAGTATATTCAGTAGTATTTGAAAATGTACAAGTAGAATATGCAATTAGTAAATTAATGAATAGAACACTAAGAGAAGAATAATATATATAAAGTAGGTAAATATGATTACAAAAGAATATATAATAAAACAAAAAAATAATAGAAATGCAATAACATTAATATCATTAGTTTTAACAATAGTGATATTAATGATACTTGCAACAATAATAACAGTATTAGTGGTTAATAATCAATTTATAGACTTAACTAAAAATACAAAAGTTGCAACAATAACAGAACAGTTAAGAGAAGAAAAAGAACACTATTTAGATGGTAAAAAATTATCAAGTGATTTAAATACACAAGATAATACTCCTCCAAATGCTACAGAGTTTGAACAAAAAGTTGGTGGAACATTTGAGTTTAAAAACAATATATTATACTATAATAATCAAAAAACAAATATAACTAAAGCACAATATGATGATTGGTTTAAGTACCAACCACCATCAACACCACCAACTCCACCGACTCCACCACCAACAATACCAAAGGATTTAAAGGTAGGAGATACAATAATTTATAACCCAACAAAAGGTGTTACAGATACATCTAAACTGACATATACTTCACAAAAAGGAACTGCAAAAACAAGTGGTAATGGATATGGTACACAAACAGTAACAATAGACCAAACTGCTAAAGAATGGGTTGTAATATCAATTCATAATAATCAAATAAAGGTAATGTCAAAAGAACCAGTGAAAGAAGTAACAGGAGGAGAAGAAGCAAACAAATTTACATTAAAAGGTGGTATAGGTTGGTTATATGCAGAAGAAGAGTTGCATAAAGCATGTAGTATATATGGATATGGGAAAGGTGCTAAACAAGTTGTTACGACCTATCAAATAGGAAATTATCAAGTGCCCGGTGAAGCACAAACAAGAATATTAATAGGGTCTGGTGCAAGAAGTATGACAATGGAAGACATTGTTAAGATAATGAAAGGTGAAGCATATACAGACTTTACGGATGCAGAAAAGAAATTATTGGATATATTTTATAAACCTGGTGTAAAAAGTAGAGAAGAAAGATATCCAACAATAAATGGTTATTATGTCGAATATGGAACTGGTAAAGATATAAAAAAATTTGATAATGAATTTTATTCTATAACTTCTAATTCAGGATACAGTGAAGAATTAGTACCAGATATAGATGTAAAAGAAAACAAGACCAAGTTAAAGAATTATATATTCAAAGATAATTCATATTTTCTTGCTTCTCCTTGTATTTTTGTTAATATGAGTGATCCAGAATTTAATGTTCGTTATGTGCGTTCTAGTTCTGTCTGGGGTGATACTCTCGTTAGTCATCGTCCTCTTGTGAGTTTTTCAACGAGTGCCCAATTTTTAAGACCTGTAGTATACTTAGATGGAAAAATGCTTGAAAAACAAAGTGAAGGTATATGGAAGATAAAAGATTAAAATAAAATATAAAAAATAAAAGTTACAGTACTTGACTTCTGTAACTTTTTTTGTTATAGTTTAGTAAATCAATTAAAAAGGAGAAAATTATGGAATTAAAAGGTAGTAAAACAGAGAAAAATTTAATGACTGCATTTGCAGGAGAATCACAAGCATCAGTAAAATATTTATACTATGCAAGTAAAGCAAAAAAAGAAGGATACGAACAAATAAAAGGTGTGTTTGAAGAAACATCAAGAAATGAAAAAGAACATGCTAAATTATGGTTTAAATTATTACATGGTGGTACAATACCAACAACAACAGAAAATTTAAAAGATGCAGCAAATGGAGAAAATTATGAAGTAAATATAATGTATGATGAATTTGCTAAAACAGCTAGAGAAGAAGGATTTGAAGATATAGCTAAATTATTTGATGGAGTTGCAAAAGTAGAATCAGCTCATGAAAAAAGATATTTAAAATTCTTAAAAAATATAGAAGATGATATGGTGTTTAAAAGAGGAGAAGAATTAGTTTGGATATGTAGAAATTGTGGACACATTCACTATGGACAAGAAGCACCAAACTTATGCCCTGTATGCTCACATCCAAAAGCATATTTTGAAATAATGGCTGAAAATTATTAAGGAGTAATATGTTAAATTACATATATGTTTTTTTAGAGGGGATACTTAGTTTTATATCCCCATGTATATTACCTATGTTACCAATACTTTTAGGGTATTTTACAAAACAAGGTAATCAAGAGATGAAAGTACTTATTAAAAAACTCCTATTATTTATATTAGGATTTACAATAGTATTTGTAATACTAGGAGTACTTGTAAATGTACTTACTATGGTATTTGGAGCATATCAAATATATTTAAAAATATTTTTTGCAATATTTATAATATTATTAGGTATAAATTATACAGGAATAATTAGAATAGGTATATTAAATAAAGATTTTAGGGCATCTAAAAAACAAAAAGAAAATTTATCATATTTAGAATCACTTGTATTTGGATTAGGTTTTGGAGCAGTATATTCACCATGTACAGGAGCATATTTAGCTTCAGCACTTGGAAAAGCTTCAGAAGCAAAAACATTAATAGAAGGAGTAGTTCTTTTAATTATGTTTTCACTTGGAATAGGTATTCCTATGTTACTTAGTGGATTATTTATTAGCAAGTTACAAAAATTATTTAAAATAATTAAACAAAATTATAATATAATCAACATATTATCAGGATTATTATTAATATTAAGTGGACTATATTCATTAATACAAGTATTACTTACAATATATTAGGAGGAATATGAAATTAAAAAACAAAAAACTTAATACAATAATTATATTATTATTAATTATTGCTCTAATACTAATTTTAGTATTAATATATAATAAATTAAATCTATCTGAAAAAATCTTTGCTAAAAAACAAGAAGTAACAACACAAAAAAACGCAAAAAGTTATTTAGATAGAAATATAAAGGAAGAGAGTAATCAAACAGAACAAGCAGAAGAAGATACAATAGTAGAAGAATTAGATAAAGCTAAATATGAGAACTTAATTAAAGAAGATAAAACAGTATTAATAGATTTTTATGCAACATGGTGTGGTCCATGTATTAGAATGACACCAGAAGTTACAAAAGCAAAAAAGCTAGGTGTACCAATATATAAGATAGATGTAGATAAAGAAAGAGAACTTGCATCTAAACTTAATATTCGTGCAATGCCTACAATAGTTGCTATAAAAAAAGGAAAAGCTATTAAATATTCTGTAGGATATAAAGAAGCAAATCAGATAAAAGAATTTTATGAATCATTAGAAAAATAGGGGGGATTATGTTAAAAATATTAGAAGAACAAGAATTAGAACAAGTAGAAGAATTAAAAAAAGAGGGAAAAGTAATATTAAACTTTTTTGCAACATGGTGTATGCCTTGTAAAATGGTAACTCCAGTTATTGAAGAAATAGGTAACAACACAGATATCAAAGTAATTAGAATAGATATAGACAAATTTGATAAATTAGCAATAGAAAATGGAATAGTATCTGTTCCAACATTTATAGCATATGAAGACGGAAAAGAATTAAACAGAATATCTGGAGTACAATCAAAACAAAATATATTAGATTTATTTAACTAAGTTGTATATAATAGGAAGAGGTTAATATTAACCTCTTTTGTAATATGTACAAGTAATATATTTAATATATTAAAGTAATATCTTTAAAAGGAGAATTTAATGATAATATTAAAAGATATAATTGAAGAAGTAGATAAAAAAGTAGATAAACAAACATTAATGATGTTTAAAGAAGATATAGAAAAAATAGATGATATAGTATATGAAAAAATATGTAAAAGAAAAAAAGAGTATGATGATATACTAAATATAAGGGTTATTGTACTTGATATTTTTGAAATACAAGAAAAACACTTTATAATATTAGATAAAATACAAGATAAATTAAATATAGATATAAATGTGATATTGACTGAAATAGATGGAATTTTTAAAATGCCAATTAGTTATAAAAATTTTAAATTATCTTTAAAAGAATATATTAAAGTAGGTGAAGATATTAAAAATCAAATATTAAAAGATGAAAAAGAAATAAATGATAAATTAAAACTAAGATATATATTAAAATACATGATAGAAAATATATCATTTAATTATACTTTAGATAGACTATATATGAGTAAATACTTAACTAATGAATATACAGAAAAATATGTTAGAGAATTTGAATTATCACTTTTTGGTAGTATAATTATTAAAAAAGCTGTATGTTCAGGGATATCAATAATATTTTATGTACTTTCAAAATATTTAAATTTAGATTCTGCAATAATTACAGGATATAACAAAGATGAAAATGGAGAAGGAATGCATGCTTGGAATTTAATTTTAGTTGATAATATTTGGTATAATTTAGATATAATAGAAATGTATTATTATTTTAAAAATTATGATGATATAATTAATTGTAAATTAGAAAATAGTGTAGAAATAAAAGAATATCCAATAATATTTACAGATGATATAGCTATATATAGTGGATATCATTATGGTGAATATAATGATAAAGAAATTAATTATTGTAATTATGCAAATACTAATCATTTTAAAAATAACTTTAAAAATATATTATTAAACTATATTAATAATGTACAAAAAGATAGAGGTATAGATGATATAAATACTATATCTAATATAGATAAAAGTATATTAAATATATTAGATGTAGATAAAAAAATATCTAAAAAATTAGAAAATAAGATTAGACCAATATGTAATATTCAAATAAATAATAAAACAAACAATAAAATAAGTGATAAAACAAATATAAAAATAACAGTATTAGATTATGAAAAACCAAAAATCTATATAAAAGATATACTTAATAAACAAAAGCAATTACAAAAAATATTTAATGAAATATTAAATATATCAGACTTAAACATTAAAAAAATAGATGAAATAAAAGAGGCTGAAAGAAAATATAAAGAAATAGATATACTATTATGTATAAAAAATTAAAGTAACCTTAGTTGATATAATTTGATATAATATGAAATATATGTTAATATATATATGTTAATTGATAATAAATAATATATACAATATGTAATAATAACTATAGATATAGTTGTTAGGAGGGATTTTAAGTGGATTCGGAAGTAATTATTTTAAAAGTAATTGATTTACTTAAAGAAATCAAAAAAAATAATGATATTAAACAAAAGGAAAAATTATTAGAAGAACTAGAATTTTTCCTATTATGTGATTGTTGTGATATTAAAATTCAAGCAACAGTTAAAATGAAAAGAAAAATCAATTGCTTAATTATTAAAGGAAAGATTCCAAAGTCAACAGAAAAATTAATCAAACTTATATGCTTTGGTAAGAAAAAAAGAAAATCTATAAAAATAAAATGCAAGTAGTATCTATTTATACTATTTGTATTTTTCTTATATTTTTATTATTTTAAACTATTTAGTATAATAATAATTTTAAAAGACTTTTAAAAAAAATAATAATATTATATAATAGTAATAAGGAGAAAAATATGGAGAAAAACATCTATATATTAGCTATAGAATCAAGTTGTGATGAAACATCTTGTGCTATAGTTTTAAATGGAAGAAAAGTATTATCAAATATAATATCATCACAAATTTCAGAACATGAAAAATATGGTGGAGTTGTACCAGAAATAGCTTCAAGAATGCATATAGAAGCTATTTCAAATGTAGTTGATAAAGCAATTAAAGATGCAGGAATTACTATTAAAGATATATCAGCAGTAGCTGTAACAAAAGGTCCTGGTCTTGTTGGAGCATTACTTGTTGGAGTATCATTTGCTAAAACATTTGCATATATGAATAATATTCCACTACTTGGAGTACATCATTTAGAAGGGCATATTGCAGCAAACTATATAGAGTATAAAGAACTTACTCCACCATTTTTAGCATTAATAGTATCAGGTGGACATACACATTTAGTACATGTTAAAGATTATACAAAATTTGATATTATAGGTAGGACAAAAGATGATGCAATAGGTGAAGCTTTTGATAAAGTAGCACGCGTTGTAGGTCTTGGATATCCAGGAGGGCCTAAAATAGATAAAGCTGCTAAACAAGGTAAAACTACATATATTGATAAAATACCAATACCTAAAGTGGATGGATACGATTTTAGTTTTAGTGGAATAAAAACAGCTATAATTAATTTAAATCATAATAGTAAAGAAAAACTTGATATAGCAGATTTAAGTGCAAGTTTTCAACATAGAGTAACAGAAATATTAGTAAACAAAGCAAAAAAAGCATTAACAGATTTAAATTTAAATAAGTTAGTATTAGCAGGAGGAGTTTCTGCAAACTCATATATTAGAAGTGAATTTGATAAGTTAAAAACAGAGAATATTAATATA
The DNA here is from genome assembly GCA_052174015.1 of Clostridium sp. Lineage (GTDB taxonomy): Bacteria > Bacillota > Clostridia > TANB77 > CAG-508 > JABCPO02. Next base: position 3,259 of record JBQMXM010000004.1, on the reverse strand, counting down.
TATTATCCATCATTAGTATTATGTACAGATAATGCAGCAATGATAGGAGCACAAGCATATTATTACTATATTAATAATATGTTTAGCAAATATGATATAGACGCAAAACCTAATTTACCAATAGGTATTTAGTTAGAAAGAGGAAAAATGGTATATATAATTGGAGATTTACATTTATCGTTTGGAGTAAATAAGCCGATGAATATATTTGGTGAAAAATGGAATAATCATGAAACAAAAATATTAAAAGATTGGAAAGAAAAAGTTAAAATGGAAGACACTGTAATACTTGCAGGAGATTTTTCATGGGCTATGACACTTGATGAAGCATTAGAAGATTTTAAATATATTGATTCTCTTCCTGGTAAAAAAATATTTTTAAAAGGTAATCATGATTATTGGTGGGTAAGTGTAACTAAAAATTTAGAATTCTTAAAAAAGCATAATATTAAAAATATCTCATTTATGCAAAATAATGCATATATTATTGAAAATTACGCTATATGTGGAACAAAAGGTTGGGATAGAAAAGATATTGAAAATTACAAAAATATTAGAAGAGAAAATATCCGTCTTCAAAATTCAATTGAAGATATGGAAAAACAGATTAATAATTTGAGTGATGAAGAGAAAAATAAAATAGTTAAAATATGTGTTATGCATTATCCACCATATTTAAAATCAAATGATAGACAAAATATAGAGAGAGAAGATATTAAAGAATCAGATGAAGTTAATTTTATGAAGACTATTACTAAAGCTAAAATACCAGTATGTTACTATGGACATTTACACGAAAAAGGACATAAAGAAGCAATAAATGGAGAATATATGGGAGTAAAATTACATTTAATATCTTCAGATTATGTAGATTTTAAATTAACAGCAATAGATTATTAGGTAGGAAGATATATGTTAGAAGACAATAATGAGATATTTTTTGAATATGAAAAAATTACAAGAAATGTTTTTGATACTAAAAAATATATCTATATAATTTGTGCTTGTATAATAATTTCAATAATATCAATAATTATAATTATAGGTGTTAATAAACAAAATATGAAATTAGTGAATATGCAAAAAGAAAATACTAATATAGGTAGTGAAAGTCAAAATACAAATAATAGTTCAAAAAATATAATAAATGAAGATAAACAAAGAAGATTAAGTCCAGGGAAATATCCACAATATAGTATGAATTTTGAACAAGAAATAGACAAAATATATTATGGAGAACAAAAAGTTGCATATTTAACATTTGATGATGGTCCGTCCAAAAGTGTAACACCAGAAGTTTTAAAAGTATTAAAAGAAGAACAGGTTCCTGCAACATTTTTTGTGCTTGGTAAAAATGTAAAGAAATATCCTGAAATTATAAAGGAGATACACAAAAGAGGTCATTATATAGCAAATCATAGTTATACACATGAATATTCAAAAGTATATGATAGTGTAGATTCAGTTTTAAAAGAAGTTGAGAATACAGAAAAAGAACTAAAAAAAGTGCTTGGAACAGAATATAATACACATTTGTTTAGATTTCCAGGTGGTTCATATGGAGGATATTATCAAGAAGTAAAGACAAAAGCAAAACAAAAATTAAAAGAAAAGAAAATATATTCTTTAAATTGGAACTGTTTGACTGGAGACGCTGAAGGATATAATAGTGTTGAATCACAATTAGAACAATTTGAAGAAACAAGAAAAGAAGATATAGGACTTATTGTATTATTACATGATTTAGGTAATAAAGAGAGTACACCTGAAACTACTAAAAAAATAATACAAAAACTAAAAAAAGAAGGATATGTATTTAAAAATTTTTATGAGATATTTAAACCTAAGTAAGGAGAGTTATGGAAGATTTAATTGAAAGCATATTAGATTATTTAAGAGCAGATTATACAGATTATGCAATAATGATAAATGGAGAATGGCGGAAGTGGTAAAACACATTTTTGGAATAATAAGGTTAAAAATAAGATTGAAAGCCTAACATTAAATGGTAAAAACTATAAGCCGATATATATGTCGCTATATGGAATATCTAATTTAGAAGAAATTTCTAAAAAAATATTTTTAGAAACAACACAACTTATGGATCGTCATTTAAAAAGATATATGCAAGAAAAAGAGATTTCAAAAATACCAGAATATGCTAAAACTAGTATGGATATGGCAAGTATATTTGGACTAAAACAAGGTGGAGAAAGAATAGATTATGAAACATTTTTTTCAGCAGAAGACAAGGTGCTATGTTTTGATGATTTAGAAAGAGCAAATGTAGATGTAATTGATATATTAGGATATATTAATAAGTTTGTAGAACATGACCATATTAAAACAATTATAATCTGTAACGAAAAAGAACTTGCAACAAAACTAAAAAATACTAATATAGAGTTTAAAACATTTATCTCTACATATATATTAGATAAAGAAGGACAATTAAATAAGAAAGATATACCACTTGTTGAAAAAATTAAAGAAAAAACAGAATTAGTTTTTGATAAAGCAAATGATTATGAAAGAATTAAAGAAAAATTAATAGGTGAGACTTTTGAATATGCACCTAAATTCAATTATATTATTAATGGTATATTATTAAGATATGAAAAAAATCAAGAATTAATTAGATTTTTAAGAAGTAATACCGGAATTATTACAAACACGTTTATGAGAAGTGGTACTAGAAATCTAAGAATTTTAAAACACGCATTAAATGATTTTGAAAAGATATTTAATATAGTAAATCTTGCATATCCAGATACATCATTTAGAGTTATTCAAACAATGTTAATATTTACAATAGCAACATCATTTGAAATAAAATCGGGTAAAATAATTAGATATAAGTTTGAGAGTATAAAAAATAATGAAGAATATAGGCAATTATTAGTATCATCAAGAGTACTTAAAGATAATAAACAATTCTATATTAAAGAATTTGATAATAATTATTATTATAATTTTAAATCAGAATATAAGTTTTTTAAATTTATTGAAATATATATTAGAACTAGAATTTTTGATATGAAAGTATTTAAGAAAGATATGGAAGAAATAATTATGACAATAGATACTAAAAAATTACCTGGATATAAGAGATTACTTACAGAAGAATATTGGAAAATTTCTGATGATGAATTTCCTAAAATAATTGAAGAAATCTTAAATGATATAGAAGATGGTAAATTAACACTTATAGATATAGTTAAAATTTATGCATATTTTATATATTTTAAAGAAAAAGGTC
>JBQMXM010000003.1:0-79723 GCA_052174015.1 Clostridium sp. | reverse complement strand
TATATATATATATATATATTGAGATGTTTTTTTAATAGTTTTGTAATATTATAAGTTAAAAAAAGATAAACCATTAATTAGATTTATCTTTATTTGTTGTATTGTTATATTATTTTTGTATTAAATTATTCTTCTATTTTTTCTTCTTCAGCATTTTCATATGCTTCTAAAATCTTTTGATATAATTCTTCTCTTGCTTCTTGACTAACTGGATGTACTAAATCTCTGTAATCTCCTGTTTTTGTTTTTTTCTTTGGCATACTAATAAATATTCCATTTTTACCATCAATAACTTTAATATCATGTATTAATATACTGTCATCTATACTTATTGATACTATAGCTTTTACCTTTTCTTCATTTACTTTTTTCACCCTTATTCTTGTTATATTCATATCTTCTCCTTTTTTGCTACACTTGAATATATTTATTATACATTTAATATAATATTACTTTCTTTAATATATTATATAAAATGTTTTTTCAATACTTTTAATATATTTTTATTATTTTTTTAATCTTTATATATCATTTTGTAATAATAGAAAAAGGTAAGTGTCTAAATTAAACACTTACCTTAATATTAAATATTATTATTTTTAACATATTTTTCAATATATTTATTTTGATAGTTAATCATTAAACGATTAACTATCTCTTTCCAAGTAGTTGTGCCACTTGATAGATATACAGGGTCTGGAGAATAGTTATCTCCCATTTTATTTACAGTATCTTTACCAGATACTATATAATTCTTTGATTCTGGGTCTTGTAACATTATCCCAAACTTTAATATAGAGTCATATACAGAAGTATACTTCCTATATTCTGTTGTACTGCCTTTCTTTTTTATAGAAAAGTAATTGTTTGCTTTGCGAAGTCCGTCAGTCATAACTAAACCTCCTCCACTTTCAACAAACATTACTGTACCTATAAAAATAGCGTCCACTCCTGTTTCTTTTTGAACTTTTAAAAACAACTCTGGATTTTTCTCCATAAGTGTTTTTTTGTCTCCTGCTATATCTGCAAATATTTTTACAAATATCTTTACAGAATTTGGATCATCTGGATCTAAGAATATCTGCTTATCTCCTTTAGATGCAACAATATGATTATCATAACTTGCTTCTAATGTATTATTAGGTATACGTGTTTTGCTCTCTACCTTTTTAGCTTGTACAGGCTTTAAAGTATTATTTGAAAGATACATCATATCTTTACTTTCATAATTACTTACTCCAATACTTATAGAGCTTGTACATAAAGCCATGATTACAACTAGCATTAATAATAATTTTTTGATTCTTTTCATATTTTCTCCCCATAGAACAATATTAATTGTACACCGCTGTACTTGTTCTATTTAATATTTATGTAAACTTATATTATAATTATACCATTATTTTCTATTTTTTACAAATGTCATCATTTTGTTACAAAAAGGATACTATTTTTTAATGTATATTTTAAATAAAAAGATATATAATATATAGTAGTATAAATAAATAGGAGAATTAAATTAAATGGGATTTTTTGAAAATATACGTATAGAAAATAATAATATTATTGCAGGAGAAGAAGCCGTTATAATATATAATGGAGAATTAGTAAATAATTCTAAAAAAATATTTCTTCATTATGGAATAGATAATTGGAATAATGTTAATGAAGTAGAAATGGTACAAACAGTTCAAGGGTATGAATCTAAAATAGCTATACCTCTTAATTCTAATGATATTAGTTTTTCATTTAGAAATGAACTTAATTTATGGGATAATAATAATTCTGCTAACTATAATTTTAATATTTCACCTGCTACTATTTTAACTAATGAAATTGCATTTACAGATTCAGATATTGAAGATACATTTTTTAATACTGATTTCCTACTTTCATATAATCTTAATCAAGAAATTAGAAATCAAAAAGTATTTAATACTATAGATAGTGTCATGAATGAAAACACAATAGAAAACCAATATATATCTAATAAAAATACTAATGATACTATTCAAGAAAATGTACAAGATATTACTGAATTTAATGTATATAATTTTAGTGATAATACAACAGATCATAAAAATACAGCAATAGAAAAAGATCTTGATGATACACTAATAAATTATTCTAATTTTTCTGATATAAGTACATTTACTACTCCTAATTTAGCTATAGATGAAAATGGTGAAATAATTAATTTAGAATTTAAAAATCTAGAACAAGAAAAAAGTTCACCTATATATTATGAAACATTAAATACTAATCAAGAAATAGCAACTATGTTACTAGATACTCATAATAAGATGTTTAATGCTATTTCATTAGATGATACAGATAATAGTGTTTTAGGTATGGAATATGATTATAGTGATTCTATAGAATTAAATAATAATCTTGATGAAATTGAAACTAGTGAATATATAAAAGATTATGATTTAGCTTCAAATCTAATATATTTTAAAGCTAAACAACCATATGTTAAAATGTTTAAAGAACAAAAAGTACAAAACATACAATCTTTAATAGAAGATTTTGAAAAAGAAGAAGAAAAAATATTTAATTTTAAATCACAAGTTTGTTATGCAGATACTTTAAGAAAATTAGCAAGACAAAACTTATTAAATCTTGAAATAGAAAAACAACAAGAAAGTACTAACTTCTTAGTTGTATCACCATATAGTGAAATTTATGCAGAAGATGATACACTTTTAGGTACAATAAAGAAATATACTAAAATAACTGTACAAGCTTTTAAAAAGTTATCATCTTATCTTCAAAAAACTTTATCAGCTTTAGAAGAAAGACAATAATAACTAGACAATAATTAAAACATTTTAATAATAAAAAAGCACTTTCAACTGAAAGTGTTTTTTACTTTTTATTTTATTTTTATTCTTTTATATCAATATGTATTTATATTAATATGTATTTTAATTATTTGAAATTGACATAGTATGCTGGGTTTAAAGCTATACCATTTTTCCTAATTTCAAAATGTAAGTGTGGTCCTGTTGATCTTCCTGTACTTCCTACATATCCAATTACTTGTCCTGCCTTTACTCTTTGTCCTACAGATACTGCAATTCTACTTAAATGTCCATATACTGTAACAATTTCATTCCCATTGTCTAACTCTATCATATTACCATATGACCCCTTATAGCTTGCAATTACAACACTACCAGAAGCTGCTGCTCTAATAGGTGTTCCTGTTGGTCTAGCTATATCTATTCCTGAATGTGGACTATTCATACCTAAAACTTGTCTATTAGATAGTGTAAATGGTGAAGTAATTATTCCTGTAAGTGGAGTTGTAAATTTTAAGTCTAATGTAGGTTTAGCTCCTGATACTCCTTTATAGCTTACAGATGCAGACTTACTTTTAGTTCTAGGCACTGTAATTGCTTTAAATAGTTCTTTTTTAGCTATTTTTTTATCTCCATATTCTTTTTTATCTTTTAAATATTCAACCTTTATATTTAATTGTTTTACATCTGAATTTGATTTTTCTAATTCTTTAATTATACTATTTGCTTCTTCATAAGTTTCAAAACAATATTTTCTTTCATTACCTTTATATAATGAATAATACTTATATATTGGTATAGCTTCTTTTTTAATATCTCCTATTATATCATAATTTAATTTTAGTTTTCTTTTAGTTAATAATAGTTCAAATTTAATTGGTTCTTCTAAATCATAATATGAAGCATTATTATCTCCTTTTAATAATGAATCATATACTTCTTGTTCTAAATTTAAAAAATTATTTGAATATCCTATAAATTTATTCTTATATGTAACCTTATATGTTGGTTTAAAAATTAAAATTAACATTAATAATAGTAATATTAAAATTACTACTATGATTATTAAAAATTTAAATATTTGTGTTAATCTTTTTTTAATTTTGGGTTTCATTAACTCTCCTAAAAGATTATTAATCTTCTTATATTTCTAATATATTGTAACATATATTAATAGTTTTTGCAATTTTGGTATCTTTTCAATGTCTTATTTTATATGTGTTTTATGTTAAAAACACTACCTTAAAATTAAAATAGAATCTAAAAGTTATTAATTTAATACCTTTTTAGATTCTATAATTGCTATTATATTTTTATTGCTACATTTATTACAAAATAGTATCTATTTTTCATTTATTGTTTCTACTAATTTTGTAAATGCTTTTGGATCATTTACAGCCATTTCTGCTAACATTTTTCTGTTAATTTGGATATCTTTTTGTTTTAATCCATTAATTAATCTACTATATGTAGTATTATTTGCTCTTGCTGCTGCATTTATTCTTATTATCCATAATTTTCTAAAATCTCTTTTTCTTCTTTTTCTACCTACATATGCGTATACTCCAGATTTCATAACTGCTTGGTTTGCAATTTTGTAGTTAGTACTTTTTCTTCCAAAATATCCTTTTGCAAGTTTAATTATTTTTTTATGTCTTTTTCTTGTTGTTTTTCCTGCTTTAATTCTTGCCATTTTTACCTCCTACTTAATTTTACCATATGGTAATAATTTTTTTACTTGTTTTTCCATTGATTTATCAAGCATTCCATCTTGTACTCTTGCAGTCATTTTTTGTCTTTTAGTCTTATTTGCTAATAAGTGTCTTCTATTTGCTTTTGTTCTTTTTATTTTACCACTACCTGTAAATCCATATCTTTTTGCTGCTGCTTTATTAGTTTTAATTTTTGGCATAATTTCCTCCTAAAATTTTCGTTTTAAGTTGCTATTTTTTTATATTATTTTTTCTTGTTTAATATCATAAAAGCTGTTTTTCCTGTAATTTGTGGTGCTTTTAAAATTTCTGCCACATCTTCAAGTTTATTTGCAAAATTATATAATACTTCTTTTATCATTTCAGGTCTACTCATACTTCTACCTTTAATTTTAATAACGATTTTTACTTTTGTTCCTTTTTCAAAAAACTCTCTAACATTTTTTGCTTTAAAAGCCATATCATGTTCAGCTATATTTGAAGTTAATCTAAATTCTTTCATTTCTGTTACTTTAGAATTTTTACGTGCTTCTTTTTGTTTTTTGTTTCTTTCAAAAATCATTTTTCCATAATCCATAAATTTTGCAATTTGTGGGTCTTTATCCATTGATACAAGTACTAAATCTAGCCCTCTATCATCTGCCATTTCTTGTGCTACATCTTTATCTAGAACTCCTAATTGTTGCCCATTTTCATCTATAACACTTAATTTTTTTGCTTTTATTTGTTCATTTATTAATTGTTTTTTAATAATATACCTCCAAAAAAATAGACTTGCCAAAAAAGAAAGTCTACCCAAATTTAATATAGTTTATTATTAAATACCTTAGTCATCTTTAATCTTAAGGTGAGAATAACTTCTTCTTTGATAAACATATAATACTATATTTTTTTAATTTTGTCAAATTTTATATTTGAATTTTAAGTACAAATCTGTATCTATTATAGTATAAATCTAACTATAATACATGCAAAGATTGTTATCATAGTAAATACTGTTACTACTTTTAATTCTGACCAACCTGAATTTTCAAAATGATGATGTATTGGTGCCATTTTAAAGAATCTTTTTTTAGTCTTCTTATAGTATCCTACCTGAATCATAACTGAAATTGCTTCAAATACTGGTATTATTGCAATTATTGGTAAAAATAGTTCTAATTCTAATAGGATTGTTGCAATTGCAATTACTGCTCCTAAAAAGAATGAACCTACATCTCCCATAAATATTTTTGCTTTATGCCAATTAAATAATAGAAATCCTATATATGCTCCAATTACCATTGCAAGAAACAATGCTACTGCAAAATTTTGTACTTTTATAGCATATCCTGCTAAAAATGTCATAATCATTATACCTACACTTGATGCAAGCCCATCTATTCCATCTGTTAAATTTACAGCATTAGTTGTTGATATTATAACTAATATATCTAAAAGTATTTTAACTACTGGTGCAAGTAATATTGAATTTCCAAAAAATAATTTTATATTTGTTGGTATTTTTATAACATATGTTAATACTACCATTAATATTGTTGAAATTAATATTAATAATATCATTTTTAATTTAGGTGATAATCCATCTGCTGAATGTAATTCAACCTTTATAAAGTCATCTATAAATCCTATTATTCCTAGTAATATTGATGATACTAAAAATGATACAAATATCCCAATATTTGACATATCTCTTTTAAATATTAAATAATATAATATTAATGGTATTATAGATACAATACATATAAGTCCACCCATTGTTGGAGTACCATTTTTCTTTAAATGGCTTTTTGGTCCATCATCTCTTACTGTTTGTCTTACTTTTCTTCTTTTTAATGCAGGCACCATATACATACCTGTTATAACTGTTAATATAAATGAAATGATTAACACATCTACTAAACTTTTCGCCATATATTCCCCCTATAATTTTTCTATATCTTTTTTTAAGTTTTCTATTGTTAATACTTCTTTAAATTTTGATTTTTTCTTAATTTGCCTTCTTCTTTTTTCTTCATCTGTAACAATAGGTTTTTCTTCAAAGTAATCTAAAATTATTTTTCTTTCGTTAAATGCAATTAATTTATCATCTCTTTTTATAAAGTTATTTTCTCCTACTCCTAAAAGTAGTATCATATCTCGTTTTTGTGTACGATCTATACTTTGTTTGATTGCTTCTATTCTATTAAATTGAATTTGAGCATTTGAATTATTATCTCTAATAATTTCTCTAAGTTTTCTTGCTCCTTCAATTACTTCTTCATTATTATGTTCTAAATTTGTTATTATTGTTAGATCTGCTCTTGCAGCGAATATTTTTCCTAATTTTTCTTCTTTTCCAGCATATTCTAATTTATAGTCAAAAATAATAGTTAATAATCCTTTAGTTAAATCTTTTGCTTTTTTTACAACATCTTTTATTTGTGTTATAGTTCTAGCATTATCTATAACTATTGATAATCCTTCTTTATTATCTACAACTTCAAATTTACCTCTAACTACAAAATCTTTTAATCCTTCTGTAATTTGTTCTGGTGTTAATTTTTTTTGATCTGCAAGTGTAACTGCTGCTAAACTATTTAATACACTTTCTTGTCCTGGTATTTTTACTTCTATTCTTGTTGGTTTTCCATCAATAAATGTTAAATAGTTTTCTTTACGATTTCCACTCTTTATATCCATTGCCATTTGTTTTGATTTATTAATTTTTCCATATGTTGCATATTTTTTTGATTCTTTTCTAATCATTTCTTTTGCTATATCATCATTATTAATTATAACAAAATTAGATTGTTTGACAATATTTAAATATGTATCTATATATGCTTTAATTGATGGAAATTTTCTAACTTCATATGCATTTCTAATTATATTTGTAAATACACTATATTCAAATGTTGTATCTATTGTTTTATATTTTAATACATCAAAAGCACTATATTCTATAACTACAATTTTTACTCCTTCGTTTGCCATTATTCTAAGCACCTTATTATATACAACTGCATTAGGTATTGCATCATTTTTCTCTCTAATTAATTTTTCATCAATAGCGATTATTTCATTTGATATAATCCCTACTTTAGTATATTTTTGACAAAGAATTCTTTGTATCATTTGTGATGTTGTTGATTTTCCTAAGCTTCCAAATACTGCTATTATTTCTAACTCATCTTGTGGATTTAAATATAAGTTTTGAGCCAATTTTGAAGTTAGATAATACCTATTTTCTCCAAATAGTATTGGTGTATCTTTAAATATTTCTAATATATTTTCACCTAATTCTGTATCTTTAATTTTATCTTCTACTACAAGCATAGATATATTAAATGATTTAATTTTTTCTAGTTCTGATATCATATCTTTTATATCATTTTTATCTATTTCACCTTTAATTATCTTTTGAGTATCTAATATATATATATTTCCTTCTTTAAGTTCTGAAATTCTTATTGCAATTCCTGTTGGTTCTTTTAAAAATTCTTGACTTACCGTTGCTTCTTTTTCTGTTATTCTTCTATTATTAATATATAGTTCTGTATATTCTATATTATCTATTATTTCTATTATATTCATTCCTTCTCCTTTTTCACAATGTAATATTATTACATCATTAAAAATTTATTATTATCTTTATTATTCAAAAGTATATCAAATTTAAAATCTATTATCAATTTATTAAACTTATTTTTTAATATTTATTTCACATATTCTTCTATTAACTATATTTATGTTTTCTACAACCATTTTATACAACACCCTAAATTAGCATTGACAAATACTATGTTAAAGTATATAATATTAAATATATGAAATATGGCGACATAGCCAAGTGGTAAGGCACGAGTCTGCAAAATTCTGATCCCCGGTTCGAATCCGGGTGTCGCCTCCAAACTGAACAGGTAATACCTGTTTTTTTATTTGTTTATTTTTAATTTATTTTATTATTTTAATTTATTTTAATCTTAACTTTGTATTTAAATAAAAAATAATCTTTATATGTGATTAATTACATATAAAGATTATTTTATCATTTTATCATTTTATTTTTTTATTATATTAATATAATTTATTATTTTAAACATATTATATATGTATATATTATACACCATATTTTTCTTTAAATCTATCTGCTCTTCCACCTCTTTTAGTTGTTTTAGCACTTCCAGATAGATATGGATGACATGCAGCACATACATCAACTTTTAAATCTTTTTTTGTTGATTTAGTTTCATAAGTTCTTCCACATGCACATGTAACTGTTGTTGTTTCAAATTCTGGTTGAATTTCTTTATTCATCATTAACTCCTTTCGTAGTTTTGATTTTCCTAAGCTATATATAGTAAATATTTTAACATATATCTTATTTTTTTGCAAGTATGCTAATTTTTATTACTTAATAATAATATTTTTATATAATTTCAGTAAATAATATGTCATATATTTTATTAATATTTTCTGCTTTATATATGTCTATACCTAAAATATTATTCATATCATTAAATATATCTTTTATTTCAAATATATTCTTTTTATTTAATTCTAAAAATTTATATATATTATTATTTATAGTATTAGTATTAGCATTAATGTTATTATTACATTGTAATTCTTTATATAATTTATCTGATAATATAATTGCATATTTTAAAGCTATTATATATTTAAATAATCCATATGTCTCTTCTAATGTATAGTTAGTATATTCTATTATTGTATTATCATTATAATATTTCTTTAAATTATTATAAAATTCTTGATATACTTCTTCATTATCTGAATCTATATATTTTTCTATATTTAATCTATTTGGAATTATTTTATCTATAATTTCTTCTATTTTTCTTTCATATTTAATTATATCTACATATTTAAATAGGTATGTGATATATGTTTGTTTGAGTTCTTTTTTTAATTTTTTTAATGAATTATACTCTTTTTTTAGTATATATTCTGTTTTTAATACTTTATACATTAATAATTCTATAGTAATTGCAATTAATTCAGTAACAATCATATGTAACCCTCTATCATTATATCTATTATTATGATACATATAATAGTTATTAAATGCATGTCCCAGTTCATGTGCAATAGTTACTATACTATAATATTTATTTACATTTTTTCTAGGTAATAATAGGTATGAAATATCTATGTTTCCCCTATAGCATATACATGGAATCCCTTTATTTAATTCTGTTTTACTTATCTCTTCTATATTATTAATAATATTTTGCTTTAATAGATAATACTTTTTAAAGTTTCTTTCTGTATTTTGATTATCTTCTAACTTTTCAAATATTGTAAAAGTTTTATCTATAATTTCTTCAAATTCTATATAATTTAAGTATTCTTCATCATCTAAAGTATTTGTTGATTCATTCAAATAATTTATGTATTCTTTTTTATACTTATTAATATATTTAGATTTTTCTTTAAAAATATCTTTAAACTCTTTTTCACTTAACTTATAATTTAGACATAATTTATTAAACTCATTTTTAATTTTTTCGTCATTTTGGATATTATTTATCATATATTTTGTAAGATATTCTTTTAATGTATATATTATAACTTTTTGAGCATCCATATTTTCAGTTGATAATATTTTTAATTGATAAAAATTTATTTTCATTAGATTAAGCTTATATAATTCTGTTTGTTTACACTCATTCATATCTATATTATCTTTTAAAGATAATTCTTCTATCTCTGACATATAATATTCTATAATAGATTTATATCTACTATATTTTATATCTTTATACTTACTAATCTCTTGATAATATTTTTTAAAAAATTCTATACATATTGTACTTAATCTTTCTTGAATTTCATTTCTTCTCTGTATATATTTAACATCTATTTTATTACTTTCATTTATACTTGCTTTTATATTATATAATTCATAATATGTTTTAAATATATTATCTTTTTGCTCTATTTCTTCTTGCATATCTAAAAACTCTAATATAGTTTTATCTATACTAATTTTTTTATCTTTTACTTTTCTATTTTCATTTAAATATTTAGATAATTTTTCTACATCTCTATTCAATTCTTCTAAATATTTATCAATATCTTCATGTTTTAATATATTATCTAAATTAATACTATATTTCTTATTCATATTAAAATTCATATTACCTACTTTTCTATTTCTAAATATATATCAAGTATTTGTTTAAACATATTTAAAAAATCTTCTCTTACTTTTTCGCTGTATATTGGTACTTCTAGATATTCTAATAATTCTTTGAAATTCATTGTTTCTTTTTTATACATACTTTTTATATATTTTTTTGTATATCTTTTTTGTCTTTCTGGCAAATCTTTTTCTTGCCATATTTTTATTACTATACTTGGTACAATTAACATTGATATATCATATTTCAAACTTTTAAAAAATTTATTTTTTATATTTATTTTCTCATTAAATATATATTTTTCTTCTTCTGTTAAATTTAATTTAAAATCATCTTCTTTGCCTTCAATTATATGTTTTAATATTTTAAATTCTAAATTATATTTTTTATAATTAGTATATACACTAATAAATTTTGATAAAATTTCTAATATTATTAACTTAAATCTGTCTATATTTTCATATTTCTCTTTTGTTTTTTTATATTTTTCTATAGTATTTAAAGTATATATTAATTCTGCAACTTGAGAATATATTTCAGCAATATACTGTCTATTATTAATATTAGAATCATATTTAAAATCAATGTATTTCTGTTTACCATATTTACTTATACAATTTTGTTTGCAAATCTCATGTTCTAAAGCATGTCCTAATTCATGTGTAAATGTTAAATCATTATATCTAGTTAATAATATATATTTGAAATTTATTCCTGTTAATCTAGATGTTCTTCCTACTTTTTTATCATTGTTTAAATTGTTCATATATATTATTAATTTATCATTTTTTATATAATCATCTATTACATTCTTACTTTCTGAGGTTAATATACTAAATGTATTATATATTTCTTTAGTTATATCATCTTTTTTTAATGCCTCTATATCATATATTTCATGATATGGAAGATTTTTTCTAATATTATTTATTCTTTTATTTGTATCTATATCTATCTTATCATTTAATTTTAAGATACTTTTTGTGATTTTATATTTATAATCATAAAATATAATTTTCTCTATACTATTTTCTCTATTATTATCTAGCATTTTTAAGCTTTCATTTTCATCATTTATAGAATATATATGTTTTGCAAAATATTTTTTAAGTGGTTCTAATATTTCTACATTTTCTTCACTAAGCATTTTCATATATTCTAAAATTTTAATACTATTATTTTTAAAAAATATATCTTCATTATATTCTTTTTTAAAAATATCTATAGCAGTATATTTCTTACTATCTTTATTTTTAAAATCATATTTAATATTATATATTTTACTATATCCATCAATAATTAAATCATATAGTTGATTAAAGTTTTTTTCTAATTCTTTATACCCTAATGTTTTTAGTTCATGACCCCTTTTTATATCTTCATTTGCATATTTTTCTTTAATTTCTTTATATTTTTTCTTCTTTTTATTATTATCATCTACTTTAGAATAAATTTTTTTTGTTTTTAAAACATATTCTTTCTGTACTTCCATTATTTCTTTATATTCATCTTTATAGTTAGTATCATCATTATATATTTTTAATTCTAATATTTTATCTATCTCTCTCATCTTTTTATATATTTTACCAATTTGAACTAAAATAGATTCTAAATTTGATGATATATTTATATAGTTTTTTTCTATCATATCATTTGTATCTTTAATATTCATATAGTCTGTTGCAACTTTCTTATTTATATAAAAAAAATCTATTATATCTGTTGTTAACACAAGAAGTTCATTAGCTGTATATTTTATATTATTAGAGATATCATTATCTTTTTTAGAAGATTTCATATTATTAATATCTACTATATTATTATTTATTTTAGATATAATATCGTTTAAGCTCTTTAATATTTCTTCTTCTGAAGTAAATATCTGTTTAGATAATTCTATTAATTCTACCTTTTTCAAGCTTCTTTTAATATCTTCTATATCTATTAATTCTAATTTTTGTATTTCTTTTATATTTTTCATTTTATCTCCATTCTATCAATTATATTCATTATTTATTTAAAAAATATATTTTGAAAAAATCTATATTTAAATATGGCAAAAAGCATATCTATATAGATATGCTTTTTTATTTTAATAGATAGTTATTTTATTATTTGATTTAAATTAATCGTGATTATCTTGATTATCTATTTCATATTCTGCTGTTTCACGTTCAACTCTACGAGCTAATTCTTTTATTTCTTCATAACTAGGTTGTGGCATAATCTTCACCTCCTTTTTAAAGTGATTCTATGCACTTAATATTAACTATCTATTAAATACTATTTTGAAATTTCATAAAATATGAATAATACTTTATTTATATTTTTAATATATCTATTATCATTATATATATATATATTTTGTCAACACTTTTTTTTAAAAAATACAAATTTTTTTTATTATTTATATTATTCTCATTAAGCTCTTATATATTTTAGTTATGATATTTTCTTTTTTGTTTGATATAGTTACTTTTTCACTTGGCTCAATAAAATCTTTTTTTGGTAAAGATATCTTTACAATCTTACTACTGTCTAATTTTTGCATACCTATATTTTTAGCTTTTTCTTCTATCTTATTTAAACTCATACTATTTTGAAGTGATAATTTAAGCTGTTCATTTTCTTTTTTCATCTCTTCTATTTGTTTTGTTTTTTTATTTAGTTGCATAAATTTTTCATCAGCATAAGAATTTCTATATACTATTAATATAGCTAATGTTATTATTAGCAAAAATAGGAATGCCCAATATATTTTGGTGTTTCTTTTCTCTTTTCTTGCTTTCTTTTTGCTTTCTAATAATTCATTATGTTTATAGTTCGTAACTTTGCCTTTTAATGCCTTACTATTTTTATTATTTGTATTCATATTTTGATTATATTTATTTTTCTTAACACCTACATTATTATTCTTTTTCTTCTTATTACTAGAAGTATATTCAGGATAATATTTTTTAGGATTTGTAGAGTATTGATATTCTATCATATGTATTCCTCTTTAAATAATTATTTTGCTTGAAATATTCTAAGTTTTGCACTTTTAGACCTTGAATTTCTATTAATTTCTTCTTCTGTTGGTAATATTGGTTTTGAATTTACAAGTTTTCCATAACTAACATTATTACATATACATATTGGTAAATCTGGTGGACATGTGCATTTTCCAACAAGTTCTTTAAATGCTTCTTTTACAATTTTATCTTCTAGTGAATGAAATGTTATAATTGCAAATCTTCCTTTTGATTTAAGTCTTTTACCTATTTGAATTATTGCATCTTTTAATAATACTAATTCATTATTTACTTCTATGCGTAATGCTTGAAATACTTGTTTTGATTTATGTCCTTTTTTTGAAAATGGCTTTACAGAATCTATAATTTCATTTAACTCAAATGTTGTATTAATCTCTTTATTTGTACGTACACTTACAATCTTATTTGCAATTGGTACTGCAAACTTTTCTTCTCCATATTCTTTAAAAATTCTAATTAATTTTTCTTTAGAATAGTTATTTACTATATGTTTAGCAGTAATATCAGATTTTTGATTCATTCTCATATCTAATTCTGCATTGTGCATATATGAAAATCCTCTGTCTATATTATCAATTTGATATGATGACATGCCTAAATCTAATAATACTCCATCTACTTTTGATATTTCTAAGGCATCTAATATTGTTGGTATATGTTCATGTATATTATGTACTAATATTACATTATTATTTTTTTCTGCTTCTTTTAATTTTTGCTGCGCTACTAATAATGCTTCTTCATCTCTATCAATTCCAATTAATGTTCCATTATTTAATCTTTTTAAAATTTCTAAGCTATGACCTGCTCCTCCAAGAGTTCCGTCAATATATATACCATCTTCTTTAATATTTAATGCTTCTATACATTCATCAAGTAACACAGAGATATGCTTAAATTCCATAAATCCCTCTCTAATATTATTCAGATTATATATATTTTATTGTTTTTTTGCAAGTTTTTAAATATTATGTAATTTTCATGTTACAAATATTACAGTTATATATTAATAATAAAAGTATATCTAAATATAGATATACTTTTAAATTTATTACTACTATTTTTATTAATACTATTTTTTATTTCTTCTTTCAATATGTGTTATTGTTGAATTAAGATTTGTTTTAAAAAATGTTATATCAAATATCCCACTTAATATTTTTAATAATATTATTACAACAAATATTATTATTAGTATTTTTTTCCAATTTTTCATATTAATCTTCTTTCTTTTCTTCCTTTTTCTCTTCTTTTTTTGGTTCTTCCGTTTTTTTAGAGTCTTCTTGCTTTGTTGTCTTTCCTGCTTTTTTCTTTGTTCCTACAGCTACTATTTTTTCCATTGGTCTATATATATCTGTAGATACTACTGTAGTTGATTGTTTTACTCCATTTATATATACAGTCTTATATACTCTTACTCTTCTACCATCTATACCTGTTTGTATTATTCTTTTTTGTCCTTCAGCTAAGTTTGGATCTTTTCTTTCTGTTACTGTTCTAGGTGTTACTGATAATAATACTGGATTTAAATCTACCCTTACATCTTCTGTTTTAATTCCATAAAAACTTACTCTTGTTACTCCATTTGAAATTGTTGCAACTATTTTTATTGGATATTTTCTATTATTTTTAAATCTAAAATCTATTGCATTAAAATATACTGTTGCGTCTAATCCTGGTTTTGCATATGGTGTTACAAAACCATGATTAGTTCTCTGAGTTATATCTAAATTTGTTTTAAGTGCCGCTGCATATAATGTTGATGATATTTGACATATACCACCTGCAAGTTCATCTACTACTCTTCCTGCTGAAAATATTGCTGCAGACTTATATTCATGTTCTGACCTACCCATTATCCTATTATATGAGAATTCTTCTCCTGGTCTTAAAATATACCCATTAAGTCTTCTAACTGCTATTTTTAAGTTTGTTGTTCTATTTACTTGTGTACCATCATATTGTGTTTCATATGTACCTAATAAGTCTGGAAATGTTTTTTGTCCTAATTGTTCTAAAGTTACTTTTGGTTTAATTATTTTTAATGGTATTATATATTCTTTTTTCTTTTCTAATAATAGTTTTTTAGCTTCTTCTAAAGATATTCCAAAGTCCATTCCATTTTCTTCAAATTTTAATTCTTTTGTTTTTTCATTAAAAGATGCGTCTTGTGCTTCTTTTTTAACTTCATTATATATTTTATCTAAATCTATTTGTGGGGCTTTTTCTTTTACTATTGGAATATTTATTGCTGTAATATCTTCTGTACTCTTACATGCAGATATAATTTTTTCTTCTAATTCTTTAGTATTTACATCTATTCCATCTTCTCCTGCAAATATTCTTAATTTTGATTTTTCTTTATCTATTTGATATTCTGGATTTTTAACCTTATTTGGTAAAAATGCTGAGACATTTTTAATTATTTCTGCTAAATATTGTGGATTATAGTTTGCTTGTAAATCAACTGTTTTACTGAAAATATATTGATATAATATATTATAGTTATTAACTATAATATTAGAATTTCTTCCAATTTGATATGCTTCATTTACAGCTTCTATATCTTTTACTTGAAAATCTATATCCTTTAATTTAAATGGTGTTTCTAATGTATCATATTTTAATTTAATTTCTTTTTCTGATTTTGACTTATATATGTCTGATATCTTTTTAGTAGCTTCTTCTTTTGTTAATCCACCTACATTAATTTTATCAATATATACATTTTTTTGTATCTTATTATTCCAAATATTAATTATTCCAAATATAGTTGAGAAAAACATTATAACTAGTGTTGCAATTACTGCTATTATAATTATGATTCTATTTCTATTTTTCTTAATAGCAATATCTACAATCTTTTCTTCTAATCTTTCTGCTATTTGAATTTTTTCATCTACTTTTAAATTTTTATCATCAGAAAGCTCTACTTCTTCGTCATCTAATAATTCATTTACTTTCTTAAATAACTCATCTTCTTTAGGTTCTTTTTTTAATGTTTTCTTATTTTCTTTTAATGGTGTTTCTTCTTTCATTTTTTGATTTACTTTTTCTTGTAATACTTTTATGTCTTCTGCACTACTTACTTCATCTGATTTAACATTACCTAATGCATCTATAACTATTTTAGCATTATCTGTTTTAGCAGTATCATTTTTAAATTCTGAATTTTCATTATTATTTTTTTCATCCATAATTATTATTTTTCTCCTCTCCTAATCAATTTATTAGTATTCATTCTATTTTCTAACACCTTTGGAAATATCTTAATTGCCTTATTTATAGCATTCATTATTTGCTCTGGAAAAAATAAAAAGTTCTTTTCTTTTTGTTTTATTAAATTTTGCTTATTATTTACCTTTAATACATTTAAATGTATTGGTTCTGTTATTGCATATAATGTAAATATTTCATTATTTGTATTTTCATCTAGACTTTCTTGCTTTTCTAATTTTTCTGTTGATATATTTTCTAATAATATTTCTAAATCATTCTTGTTTTCATTAAATTCTATTTGACAAGTATATCCATAATCCTTTTTATTAAGTTGTATTTTTTCATCCCCTATAACTAAATATAGTTTTTGTTCTGGGCATTTAATATTTTTAACTTGTTCAAAATATTTTCCTCTGTATACTAATGTATATTCTTGGCCTTGTATTATCTTGTCTGTATTTAAATATATGTTTTCATATAATTGCATAATTGACCCCAACTTTCATATATTCAGTATATATTATTTTATACTTTTTTACTAGTTTATTACAACTTTTTATTCAATATTTCATCTATATTTAATATTTATATCACTATTACCTATATTATACATTTTGATTAATTACTATTAATATTATATAATAATAGTAATTAAATTATTACTAATTTTACGAAAGGATAAATTATGGAATTAGGAATTACACCTAAAGGGTCTGACTTATTTGATAATAATAATTCTAAGTATTTTCAAAACAACAATCTAATCAAAATATCTATAATTATATTTATCATAATACTATCTATAATCTCTTTAGTATTCATATATTTTAAAATATTTAAACCAAATAATATAAGATATAGTAATAATATATCTATTGCTGGTATATCTATCAAAAATACTAGTAAATCTGAAGTTGTTGATAGTTTAAAAAACAAATATGATAAAAGGGCTCAAAATCAATTTACACTTACTGTTGATAATATAACTACAATTATTAGCCCACAAGAATTAAATCTAAAATATGATTATGAAAAAAGCTATGAAAAGGCATTAAAACTTGAAAAAGAGCTTGTAAATTCTAAAAAATCTAATGAAAATATAAATATCCCTATTGAATTTAATTTAAATGATGAAATATTAAAAAAATATATAGATAATATTTCTTTTAAAATAAATAGCAAAAAAAATTATCCATATATACTTGATATGGAAAAATTAGAAGTTACTATTTTAAAAAATCAACAATATTCAATTATTGAAGATGAAAAAATTAAAGACACTATTTTAAACAATTATATTAATGAAGAATTTAAAAACAATCTTTTTTTAGAAAGCAAAAAAGAGAAATATTCTAACATTAATTTAAATAGTATATATAATGATATTACTAAAAAGGCTAAAAATGCATATATAAGCAACAATAACACAATTGTTAAGGAAGAATATGGTCTTGAATTTATTGTTCCACTTAACACTGCTATTATGTTTGATAAAACTGCAACTTCTCCATATATATTAAAATTAAAAAAGATTAAACCAGATATTTTAAGTGATTCTTTAATTAAGCAACTTGAAAAGAAAAATTCAAATCAAACAGAAAATATATTTAATAGAAACTTTTCTTTAGCTAATTTAAGTAATGAAAGTGTAAAACATATTTCAAACATTGTAGATACTTTAGATAACACATATTTAAATGCTGATCAGACTTTTTCTTTTAATAATAGTATTAACATTCAAAAATATTCTAATAATATAAATTTGGAAGAAGTAAATTCTGCACTTTCTTTTGTAGCTTCTGCAATATATACTAGTGCAATATATACAAATCAAACTATATTAGAACGCAATCAACATACTAACGCTATAAACTTTTTTGATTTAGGACTTGATGCCAATATTTCTTTAAACAATGATTTAAAATTTAAAAATACTCATACTTCTGCAATCAAGCTTAAATTAAATATTGCTAATAATTCTTTAAATGTAAAACTTACAGGTAATAAGTTAGAACAAAATATTTCTGTTGACATTTCTAAAACAGAAGACTTAAAATTTAATACTGTTAAAATATATAATAGTAATATAAATGGTGAAAAAGTTAAACAAAAAGGAGTAAATGGTGGTACATTTATTGTTAATGTAACTATTTCAGATAATAATAATAATATTACTAAAAAGAAAATTTCTGAAAACAGGTATTATCCTTTAAGTGAAATTATTGAACATAATAATCCAAATGAAAATAATAATAGTTCTACTGATAATTTCATTAATCTAAGTTAATATAATATTAATAGTATATTAGTATAAAAAATAATAATAAGAATGAAATGAAAAAAACTTATACACATAAATTATATAAAATGTGTATAAGTTTTTTACTATTATACTTTTAATGTATTTTAATGTATTTTAATATCTCTATTTAGATATTCATCATATTCTCCATCTATTGATAATTTAAATATTTCTTGCATTACTATATTTGTAAGTCTTTTTAATTCTTCTGTATCTTTTTCTGTTTTACCATCTTCAAGCATGTTTTTCAAATCTATAGGTTTACCTATAGTTACTGTATTTTTAGTAAATGGTTTTAATTTACCTGATATTGCAATTGGTAATATTGGTGCATCTTTTTTTATTGAAATAAATGTAGCTCCTGATTTTACAGGTATTTCTTTAGATACTCCATTTCTAGTTCCTTCTGGAAAAATACCTAAAATTTCATCATTATTTAATACCTTATACGCCTCTTTTATTGCAAGTATATCTTTCCCATCTCTTTTTGCCGGTATCATATCAAAAGCAAAACCAATAAATTTTCCCCACCAATGTGTCCAAATTGATTGTTTTGACATAAAATGTATATTTTTAGGAAATACCCCCATTAAAAATACTGCATCAAATGTTGATTTATGATTTGCACATACAATACATTTAGTTTTAGGAATATTTTCAAGTCCTACAACTCTAATCCTATATATAGTTAAAAATAATAATCTTACTACAAAAAGACAAATTTTACGAATTGTTATTTTTAAGTATACATCTTTAAACCTATTTTCTTTCTTTTTCTTTGATTTAGTATTATCTGTCATATATTCCTCCATAAATTATATAACTATTATATCATTATTATTTTTTTAGCTCAATAACTAATGAATATAATTAATGAAATAAATAATAAAATATCTTAGACTAATAGTATAATAATATTAATCTAAGATATCTTTATTTTAATTATTTTTGAATTATTTTAAAGTTACTTTTGCTCCAGCTTCTTCTAATTGTTTTTTAATTTCTTCAGCTTCGTCTTTGTTAACTCCTGATTTTACTACTTTTGGTGCTCCATCAACTAATTCTTTTGCTTCTTTTAATCCTAATCCGCTAACTGCTTTTACAACTTTCATAACAGCTATTTTGTTAGCTCCTGTTTCTGTTAATTCTACATCAAATTCTGATTTTTCTGCTGCTGCGTCTGATGCTGCTCCAGCTGCTGGTGCTGCTACTGCTGCTGCAGATACTCCAAAT
Source organism: Clostridium sp. (assembly GCA_052174015.1). Lineage (GTDB taxonomy): Bacteria > Bacillota > Clostridia > TANB77 > CAG-508 > JABCPO02. The sequence goes on along the minus strand of JBQMXM010000003.1, from coordinate 59,266 downwards.
TTTTCTTCTATAGCTTTTACTAATTCAGCTAATTCTATAACTGTTAATTTTTCTATTTCTTCTATCATTTTTTCAATTTTTTCCATGTTATTCTCCTTTATATTATATATTATTTTATTCTTCAGTTTTTGTTTCTTCAACTACTTCTTTAGTTTCTTCTTGTTTTTCTTCTTTTGCGTCTTGTGCTTCTGTTTCAACTGCATTTTCTGATTTCTTTTCTTTTACTTGATCTAATGCAACTGCAAGTTTTTGTATATTTGCAAGTAATACACCAGCAAGTTTTGCAAGTAATTCTTCTCTTGATGGTAATTGAGCAAGTACAAAGATTTCTTCTTTTGTTTTTACTTCACCTTCAATCATTCCTGCTTTTAATTGATAATATTCATTATCTTTCATGAATTTATACATTACTTTTGCTGTTTGTAAATAATCTTCATCACAAGTTATTACTGCAGTAGGTCCAACTAATACTTCGTCAAAACCATCTATATTACATTCTTTAAATGCTCTTCTAACTATATTATTTTTAATTACTGAGTATTCTGCTCCGATTGCTTTTAAATCTTTTCTTAATTTAGTTACATCTTCTACATTAATTCCTCTATAATCTGTTAATAATACTATGTTGGCTTTTTTTAGTTTTTCTGCTAATGTTGTTACTTCTGCTTTTTTTGCTTCTATTATTTTTAAATTAGCCACTTTTTACCTCCATTATTATTTTTTCTAATACAACATGCATAAAAGCCTTACCTGCAAGGTAAGACTTTATACTAAATTTACACTAATCTATAATTAATTTTAAATCTATTATACTTAATTCTTACCTAGATAGGACTTAAATGCCTATTGTCTTTGGAAATTATTAATATTATATACTATTTTTAATTAATTTGCAACTCTTATTCCAGGACTCATACTTGTAGCTACAGATATACCTCTAAAATATTGTCCTTTTGCTGCTGCTGGTTTTGCTTTTAATAATGCTGCCATTATTGTTTCATAATTTTCTTTTAATTTTTCTTTACCGAAAGATACTTTACCTATAACTAAATGTGCTATATTTGTTTTATCTAATCTATATTCTACTTTACCAGCCTTAATATCACTAATTGCTTTTTTAACATCCATTGTGATTGTTCCTGATTTAGGGTTTGGCATTAATCCTTTTGGTCCTAATAATTTACCTATTCTTCCTACTAATCCCATCATATCTGGAGTTGTTACAATTACATCATATTCAAACCAATTTTCATTTTGAATCTTAGTTACGATTTCTTCAGCTCCTACAAAATCAGCTCCTGCTTCTTCTGCTTCTTTTGCTTTTTCTCCTTTTGCAATTACTAATACTCTAACTTCTTTACCTGTTCCATTTGGAAGTACTACTGTACCTCTAACTTGTTGGTCTGCATTTCTTGAATCAACACCTAATTTTACGTGTAATTCTACAGTCTCATCAAATTTTTTCTTAGGTAATTTTGTTATTAATTCTAATGCTTCATCTATTTCATAATATTTATTTTTTTCTATCATTTCTAACGCTTGTTTATACGCTTTACTTCTTTTCATTTTTTCCTCCTTGTGGTAAACGAATTTCTTCTCCCACTTTTCAATTTATTTGATTTTTTATTGTTTTTTATTATATATTATATATTATTTATCTAATATTATTTATTATTTTAATTAATCTTCTACAATGATACCCATTGATCTTGCTGTACCACTTACTATACTCATAGCTGCTTCTAAACTTCCTGCATTTAAGTCAGGCATTTTAGTTTCTGCTATTTTTTGTACTTGTGCTTTTGTCATTTTAGCTACTTTTTCTGTATTTGGTTTTGCTGAACCTTTTGATAAATTAATTTCTTTTTTAATTAAGTTAGCAACTGGTGGTACTTTAGTTATAAATGAAAATGTTTTGTCTTTGTATATAGATACAACTACTGGTATTTTCATTCCCATTTGATTTGCAGTTCTTTCATTAAATTCTTTAGTGAACTGCATAATATTAATACCTGTTGAACCTAATGCTGGTCCTACTGGTGGAGCTGGTGTTGCTTTTCCAGCATCTATTTGTATTTTAACTTGTGCTACAACTGGTTTATCTGCCATGTCTTCCTCCTATTTTTTTTTCTAACTTTTGCACATTTGCAAATTCTAATTCTACTACTGTATCTCTTGAAAACATTGAAACTAATACTTTAACTTTCTTTTGGTCTTTATTAATTTCTTCTACTTGTCCTATATATCCTTGCATTGCATGATTAATAATTTCTACAGAATCTCCAACTTCATAATCCACATTTACTTGTGTATCATCAAATCCCATTTTTCTAACTTCTTCTATTGTAAGTGGTATTGGTTTTGTTCCTGCTCCTACAAATCCTGTAACTCCTGTAGTATTTCTAACAATATACCAAGTTTGTTCTGTTACAATCATTTTTATTAATACATATCCTGGAAAAACTTTTTTTAAATTCTTTTTTGTTTGTCCATTTTTAATCTCTATTTGTTCTTCCATAGGAACAACAATTTTAAATATATAGTCTTCTAGTTCTCTATTTTCAATCATTTTTTCAAGGTCATTTTTAACCTTATTTTCATAACCTGAGTATGTATGAACAACATACCAATGTGGTTTTGTACTATAATCTTTTTGAGACATATTCATCTCCTTTATCTATTTGGATTATTTTTTATTATTTTGTTGTTTATTTTGTTCATTTTTATTTTTTTGTGTTTGTGCAGTTTCTGCTTTCTTATTTTTTTCTGATACATATTTTGTAAACTTTTTGTTTCCAAATGAGAATATTGTATCTGAAACAAATATAATTATAGCTACTAGAACAACTAAAAACATTACTGCTGCTGTTGCTTTTGATAATTCTTCTGCATTTGGCCAACTAACTTTTTTTAGTTCATTTCTAATTCCTGCTGTTTGTGTATTTTTTTTCATTTTATCTTCTTTACTATTTTTTTTCTTAGCCATATTTTCCTCCCTTAAAGGTAGCTATTTAGTTTCTTTATGTACTGTTCTTTTGTTACAATATTTACAGAATTTATTTATTTCTAATCTATCTGTATTATGTCTTTTATTTTTGCTTGTCATGTAATTTCTACGTTTACATTCAGTACATTCTAATGTTATATTTTCTCTTGGTCCTTTTGCTGCCATATTTTCCTCCATTTTTAGAATGAGCATTTAACCTATGCTTAGGGTTTTGATCTTTTTCTTGATTTTTGAAACGATGTGAGCATATTAATGCAATATAATTCTAACACATCAATCCAAAAAAGTCAACTAAAAAAGAACTATCTCTAGTTCTTTGTAAGTATATAATACTAAGATGATTTCACTGGTGCAACTGGCCGGAATCGAACCGGCACGAGGGATAAGCCTCGCAGGATTTTAAGTCCTGTGCGTCTACCAGTTCCGCCACAGTTGCAAATATAGGCGAAACCATCTAACAAGTATTATTATACATATTTAATTATTGTTTGTCAATAACTAATTTAATATTTTTTTGTGTTTTTTTAAATATTATTTTTTAGGCATCATTGTTACTACTCTGCTTGCAAAGTCATTGAAATTTTGTGATTGTAATATAACTTTTCCTGGACCTACTAATTTTGTTAAGAATAATCCTTCTCCACCTAATAATATATTTCCAAGTCCTTTTACCATTTCTACTGAATAATTAACTGTTGGTTCAAATGCTACTACATTTCCTGTATCTACTTTTAAAACTTCTCCATCTGCTAATTCTTTTTCAATTGCATCTCCATCAACTTCTAAAAATACGTTTCCATTTCCTGTAGCTTTTTGTAATATAAATCCTTCTCCACCAAAAAATCCTGCACTAAGTTTTTTAGTAAATGCAACTTTTAAATCTACACTTTGTTCTGCACATAAAAATGCTCCTTTTTGTACCATCATTCCATCTGGAATTTTTGATAAATCTAATGCTACTATGTTACCTGGTACTGTTGTTGCAAACCCTATTTTTACATCATCTTGTAACGCATTATAGTTTGTCATAAAAATTGATTCACCTGTAAACATTCTTCCTAAACTTTTCATTACTCCACCACGGGCATTTGTTTTCATTTCTATACCTTCTGTTTGATATGTCATTCCACCTTTTTGTGTGTACATTGATTCACCTTGTTTCATAGTAACTTCTACTACTGGTACTGTTGTTCCTATTATTTTGTATTGCATAATTACCTCTTTCCTATTAAAACATTATATTAATATACTTTAATCATATAAATCATATACATTTTCAACTTATTGTTATTAAATATGAACCTATAACTATTAATATAATTCCTAATATTTTTAATTTTGTTATTTTTTCTTTTAAATATATTTTTGATATAAGCATTGTCCATATATATGTTATTGCTGTTAATGGTAATACTATTGAATATTCTAAATATTTTAAAACAAATATATTTAAAATTGCAGCTAATATATATAATATTCCACCATAATATAAGTATATATTTTCTAAAAGTAATATTAATGGATATATAATATCATTTTTTAATATATTTAATATTATTGTTATTATAGTCTTTCTATTATTATTAATACTATTATTTTTTCTTTCTTCTAATTTTAATATTATCTTACTATCTTTTTTTGGATATTCTGATATTTGCTTTAAGAATAATGATGCAAATGCTCCTGTTAATGTCATTATAAGTAGACATATATATGTTATTGTTATCATTTATCTCCTCCAGCAATACATGCTACTCCAAAAATTATAATAAATATACCTAATATTTTAAATATACTGATATTTTCTTTAAGTACAGTTACTCCTAAAATTAGTGCAAATACATAATTTAAACTAATTATCGGTTGTAATACAGATAATTTTCCAAACTTGTATGCTTTAATCATAACTAATGCTCCTACTCCGTAGAGGAAGAATCCAAATATTAAATATAGTATATTATCATTGATATTAAAAAGTTTCCAAAATAATTGGCCTATACATGCGAAAATTGCTGAAATAATCATAAGCAGTATTCCTTTTTTGTTATCAATTATTGATTTTAACATTTTCACCTCATAATTATTATATATATTACTTGAATTATATCACACCAAATTATTTTTAGCTATATTTCTAACTATAATATTACAATATATATTAAAAAAGCAGTTAATATATATTAACTGCTCTTACTTTGATTCATTTTAATATTATTTTCTAGCTTTTTTATACATTAATGCTGTAATTACTGCTAATGAACCCATTCCTACAAAAACAAGTTTGCTTGCTCCTGCTTCTGGTAATGTTGTTGTTTTTTCATCTTTTTTTGATTCTGTTGATTTTTGTCCATCTGTTTGAATTTGTGTGTTTGTTGTAGTAGATGTAGTTGTATCACTACTTCCACCAGTTGTTGATGATGAAGTTGTTGTTGTTCCACCACCTGGACTTAATAATGATGTTCCAGAATTATTTTGAGATGATTGATTTGTTGTTGATGTATTATTAGTACTTGAATCTGATGATGATGGGAATGTTGCAAATGCATTGATTCCTACCACTAATGTTAATGCTAATACTAATAACATAACTCTGTTTAATACTTTGTTCATAATAGTTCCTTTCTTTAAATTTACATGTAATTTTAATTAGCTTTCGCTTCGGTATTATTACTTTTCAGTATATCTATACTATAACATTTAAATTATATTTTTTCAATTTTTAGTTTAATATATTCATTTATTTTAACATAATTTTAATATAAGACTATTTAAACTAATTATGTATATCATTATACCATAGCTAATTATTTTTTTCAAACTTTGTAATACTAAAACCATCATCTATACTATATAGTTTAGTATTATATGTATTTTTCATAATTTCTGATACAAATAATCTTAAATTTGTTACTGCTGTTCTATGTTTTTTTTCTGTATAATCTCCTAAAACATACCCCATATATAATACATTGTCTGCAAATATGTATGTAGTTCTATCTGTTTTTAGTATTTCTTTACATATATTAAAATATTCTAAATATTTACTTTTATTTGCATCTATAAATACAAAATCATATTTTTGCTTTGAAGACATTACATCTTTTAAGATTTCTATTGCATCTCCATTATATAATGTTATTCTTTCTAATATATTTTCATCTATTTCACTATATTCTAATACATTTTGTTTAGCTCTTTCATATACAGATACTTTTTTTTCTATTGTATCAATATATATATTTGGAGAAACATTTGCTATTTGAATTGTAGTATATGCAATTGCTGTACCTATTTCTAATACATGAATTTCCTTATTTGGATTTTCATTTACTATTTTTTGAATTTTATTAAGTAATATTTTTAATGTTTTATCTCTTAAAATAGGTACATTGTTTTTTATAGCATATTCCTTTATTTTTTTAATTGTATCCATTATTTTTTACTTCTATTTGCTCTTTCTCTCTCTTTATTATTTAAAATTCTTTTACGAATTCTAATATTTTCTGGTGTAATTTCTACATATTCATCATCTGCAATAAATTCTATTGCTTTTTCTAATGAGAAATTTAATGGTGGCACTAAGTTTAAAGCATCATCTGAACCTGAAGCTCTAGTATTTGTTAAATGTTTTTCTTTACATACATTTATTGCTAAATCTTCATTTCTTGAATTTATTCCAACTACCATTCCTTCATACACTTCTGTACCTGGAGAGATCAATAATTCTCCTTTATCTTGTGCATTAAATAATCCATATGCTACTGCTTTACCTGATTCAAATGCAACTATTGTTCCTCTTGTTCTTGATTGAATTTCTCCTTTTAATGGTGCATATTTTTCAAATACATGATTTAATGTTCCATTTCCTCTTGTATCTGTTAAAAATTCTGCTCTGTATCCAATAAGTCCTCTTGCTGGAATTAAGAATTCTACTCTTGTAAAGTCTCCTTCTCCTGGTTTCATATCAATCATTTCTGCTTTACGTCTTCCTAATTTTTCTATTACTGAACCTATTGTGTCAGTTGGTGCATCTACAACCAATCTTTCTATTGGTTCTTGCATTACTCCATCTATTTCTCTTAATATTACTTTTGGTCTTGATACTAAAAGTTCAAATCCTTCTCTTCTCATTGTCTCTATAAGTACTGTTAAATGTAATTCTCCTCTACCAGACACTTCAAATTGATCTGAAAATTCTGTATCTCTTACTCTTAATGATATATTTCTTTCTACTTCTTTTTCTAATCTATCTTTAATATGTCTTGAAGTTATATATTTACCTTCTTTTCCTGCAAGTGGACCATTGTTTACACTAAATGTCATTGATACTGTTGGTTCGTCTATATCTACAAAATCTATTTTTTCAATATTATTTTCATCACAGATTGTTTCTCCAATATTTACATCTGCAATACCAGATATTGTAACTATTTCTCCTGCTTTCGCTTCTTCTACTACAACTTTTTGTAACCCTTGATATATATACATTTTAGTAATATTAGCTTTTTTTACACTTTCATCTCTCTTGCAAATTGCAATAGGCATACCTTTTCTTAAAGTTCCTCTTTCTATTCTTCCTACTGCTATTCTTCCTACATAATCATCATAATCAATATTTGATACTAACATTTGTGCTGTTCCATCTATATCACAATTTGGTGCAGGTATATTTTTAACAATTGATTCAAATATTGGAATAAAGTCTACTGCTTCATCTTCCACATTAAATTTTGATACACCATTTTTTGCTGATGCATACACAACTGGAAATTCTAATTGGTCTTCATCTGCTCCTAAATCTATAAATAATTCTAAAACACTATCTAATGCTTTTTCAGGATTTGCTCCTGGTCTATCAATTTTGTTTACTACTACTATAGGTTTTAATCCTAATGACAATGCTTTTTTAAGTACTGCTCTTGTTTGTGGCATTGTACCTTCATACGCATCTACTAATAGTAATACTCCATCTACCATTTTAAGTACACGTTCTACTTCTCCTCCAAAGTCTGCGTGTCCTGGTGTATCTACTATATTTATTTTTATATCATTATACATTACAGATGTATTTTTAGATAAGATAGTAATTCCTCTTTCTCTTTCTTGGTCATTACTATCCATTACTCTATCTTGTACTTCTTCGTTTGTTCTAAAAACTCCACTTTGTTTTAATAACTCATTTACTAATGTTGTTTTTCCGTGGTCAACGTGTGCTATTATAGCTACATTTCTTATTTTTTCATTTATCATTTTTGCCTCACTCTTTTATTACTTCTCATATAATTTTATAACTATAATATTATACTATATTTTTTTAAAAAATGCAAAATTGAATTATGTGTATTAAATAAATTTAAAATATGATTCATTGTATGTAAATGTACTAGATACTTCTTTTAATATATTTATCACATTAGTCTAAAAAAAGAGATGATAAAACATCTCCTTTACTTCTATGCATCTTTTAATATTGGTTTTAAATGTTTTAAATAATCCCAACCTGAAATAACTGTAGCTATTACAGATATTAAGAAGATAATACTACCTAACATATTTATTATATATGTATATGTATTAAAATCATAGTTGTATGGTTGTACAAAAGCCATAAATTTAAATGGTGTTAACAGTAATAGTACTATTCCTATCATTTGTGTCATAGTTTTTAATTTACCTAATTTTGATGCCGCTACAACTTCTCCATTTTTGGCTTCTATTAACCTATATCCTGATACTGCAAATTCACGAACAATTATTATAACTACTATCCATGCAGGTAACATACTGTATTCTACTGATACTAATAATGCTGCCATTACTAGCATTTTATCTGCAAGTGGGTCTATAAATTTTCCAAAGTCTGTAATTAGATTATATTTTCTAGCTATTTTTCCATCTAAAAAATCTGTAATACTCGCTATTATAAATAATATTAAAAATATAAATATTGATAAATTTATTCCACATATTGTTCTTTCTGTGTGGATAAATGATGGAAATATCATCATTACAGGTACTAATGCAACTCTCATTACACTCAACTTATTTGGTAAATTCATATCATTCTCCTAATTATCTATTATTTTTATTAAATTTTTTAAATATTGCATTTGATATTTGTAATAATTTGTTATCTTCATATCTATTACATAATAATTGTATTCCTATTGGCATATTATTTTTATCTTTTGATACTGGCACAGATATTGAACATATACCTGTAATATTAGCTAAACAAGTATATAGGTCTGAATAAAATGTTTCTTCTTGGTTTGCTTCTACATATCCTTTTTTTGGTGCTGTTTTTATTGTAACAGGCATTAATATGACATCATATTCTTCAAATATCTTATTAATTTCTTTAATTATTAATTGTCTAACTTTTAATGCTTTTTTGTAATATGCGTCATAATATCCTGCAGATAACACATATGTTCCAAGCATTATTCTTCTTTTTGCTTCACGCCCAAAACCTTCTGTTCTTGTTCTTACATATAGGTCTTCAAGTGTATCTCCTTCTATTCTCTTACCATATCTAATTCCATCTATTCTTGATAAATTTGATGATGCTTCTGCAGAGCTTAAAATATGATATACAGAAATTGCTTCTTTTCCAAATCCTACATTAACCCTATCTACTGTTCCATTTTCTTTAAATATAGATATTGTTTTATCTATTGCTTGTCTAACTTCTTCTTGCATTTCTTCTTGTAAGAATTGATCAATTACTGCAACTTTAATTCCTTTAATTCCATCATTTAATTTTGCTGTAAAGTCTGGTAATTCTTCTTTTTTTAATGATGTTGTATCTTTAATTCCATCTCCTGAAATTACATTTAAAAGATATGCAGCATCTTCTACATTTTTAGTTATTATTCCTGCTTGGTCTAAACTTGAACCAAATGAAACTATTCCATATCTTGATATTGTTCCATAACTAGGTTTTAATCCTACAACTCCACAATAATTTGCAGGTTGCCTTACAGAACCACCTGTATCTGTTCCTATTGCACATGGTGCAAGATTAGCAGCTACACTTGCTGCTGAACCTCCTGATGAACCTCCAGGTACATGTTCAAGATTATGTGGGTTTGATGTTTGCTTTATTGCTGAATATTCTGTTGAAGAACCAAATGCAAATTCATCTAAATTTACTTTTCCATTTACAGCAAATCCTGCATCTATTAATTTATCAATGATTACTGCATTGTATGGACTCTCATAATTTTCTAATATCTTACTTGCACAAGTTGTTTTTGTACCTATTACATTAATATTGTCTTTTATTGCAATTGGTATACCATCTTGTATATTTTCTTCTACAGATATATATGCCCCTATTTCTTTATCTTTTAATTGTATATTTTCTAAATATGTTTTAAAGATTTCTTTTTTTGTAACTTCATTATTATTTACCATTTGCATTAACTCTAATAATGTTGCATTCAATATTTTATCTTTCATTATTCTTGTTCTTCCTTTCTAATAGCTGGAATATTTACCATATCTGCTATTGTTTTTGTATTTTTTAATATTAAGGAAGTATCTTTAAATTTTTCTGCTTCATCTTTTTGAAAATAGTTAATGTTTGTACTCATAATTTCTTTTTCTGAAACACCTGATACATCTATATCATTTAATATTTCCATATATCCTAATATATTTGATAATTCTAATTGCATTTTAGATAATTCAGATTCATTAAATTCTAATTTAGATAAATTTGCAATTTTTTGTACTTCTTCTTTGCTTATCATATTTTCTCCTCAATCAATTATTTTTTAGAAAATTTATCTCCAATTTCTTTTTCCATTACTTCTTTTGCTTCTTTACTATTAATCTTATTATATCTAACCATTTTTTCAAGAACTATGTCTCTTCTTTTTTTAGCAATGGTATAATCTTGTTTAGTATTGTATTTTGAAGGTGCATTTGGTACACCTGCTAAATATGCAGCTTGATTTAATGTCATTTTTTTAGGAGTTATATCAAAATATCCTTTACATGCTTGTTTTATTCCAAACATTCCTTGTCCAAAGAATATTGAATTAACATATAGTTCTAAAATCTCATCTTTTGAATATCTTTTTTCAAGCTCTATAGATAATATTGCTTCTAAATATTTTCTTTTTAAATTTTGCTCTTGTGTTAAATATGTGTTTTTTACAAATTGTTGTGTAATTGTAGAGCCACCTGATACTATTTTTTTAGAAGAAAAATTATCTATGATAGCTCTTGTAATAGAAATTTGGTCTATTGCACCATGTGAATAAAATCTATTATCTTCTGCAGCAATTACTGCATCTAAATATTTTTTATCTATATCTGTTAATTTTGTATAATCTTCCCTATTTCGTATTTCGTCTACCTTTTCTTCTATCAGATTATTATCTATCTGCTTATATATTTTCTCATATTCTGTATATCCATAAAAACCTAATAATATTATTACACTAATAACTAGGATTATTAACATTCTAAATATATATCTTAATATTTTCATTTTACCTCAATTATATTTAATTATATTTATTCATTTTACTTTTTTTAGCATATTTTGTAGTTCTTTTTTCTCTAAGTACTTGTACTTTAATTTGTCCAGGGAATGAAACTTCATTTTCAATTTTTTCTGCAACATCATGTGCAAGTACAATAATTTTTTCATCAGAAATCTTATCAGGGTCAACTATTATTCTAATTTCTCTACCTGCTTGAATAGCATATGATTTTTTCACGCCATCAAATGATGAAGATATATTTTCAAGTGCTTCTAATCTCTTAATATATGCTTCAAGTGTGTCTCGTCTAGCTCCTGGTCTTGATGCTGAGATTGTGTCTGCTGCTTGTACTAAAATTGCTTCTACAGTTTCAGGTTCTACATCTCCGTGATGTGCATGTACTGCATTTAGAACTTCTCTTGGCTCTTTATTAAATTTTAAAAATTCTACACCTAAATCTACATGTGTTCCTTGTATTTCAGGGTCATGGTCTAATGCTTTCCCAATATCATGGAATAATCCTGCTCTTGTTGCAAGTTTTTTATCAGCACCAATAAGTTCTGCCATCATACCACTTAAATTTGCAACCTCTATTGAATGTGTTAAAGCATTTTGTGAGTAGCTTGTTCTGTATTTTAATTTACCTAATAGTTTAATTTCTTCTATTGTTAAATTATCTACACCTGTTTCAAGCATTGCTCTATTACCTTCTGCAACTACAATTTCCTCTATTTCAGATATTGTTTTTTCTACAATTTCTTCTATCTTAGCCGGATTTATTCTTCCGTCTTTAATTAACTTTTCAAGTGAAACTTTTGCAACTTCACGCCTTATTGGGTCAAATGCAGAAATAATTATAGCTCCAGGAGTATCATCAACTATAAATTGTACACCTGTCATCATTTCTAAAGTTCTAATATTTCTTCCTTCTTTACCAATAATTCTTCCTTTTAATTCATCATTTGGTATTTCAATAATAGTAACTGTTGCTTCTGAAGTATGGTCTGCTGCACACCTTTGTATTGCTGATGATATTATCTCACGTGCAATTTTACCAGATTCAAATTTTAATGTTTCTTCATATTTTCTTATTCTTTTAGCCTTATCTATAACTAAAGATTCTTCTAATTGTTCTATCATTTCTCTTTTAGCTTCTTCTCTAGTTAATCCTGCAATTACTTGTAGTTGTTCTTCTTGATTTTTTAAAATTTCGTCTATTTTTTCTTCTTTATCTAAAATTCTTAAATTTAATTTTTCTGTCTTTTCTATTTCTCTTTCAAGTTTATCTTCTTTCTTTAGTAATTGTTCTTCTTTTTGAAATAACCTATTTTCTTGAACAGATATTTCTCTTCTTCTTTCTTTTAATTCTTTATCTATTTCTTCTTTAATTTTTAATTTTAGTTCTTTAGCCTCTACTTTAGAGTTTTTTAATATATTTTCCTTATCATTTATAGCTTCTTTAACTATTTTTTCTGCTTCTTTTTCTGCACTAAATATTTTTGCTTCTGCTATATTTTTTCTATACTTTATTCCTAAATAGAATGCAATTGGAACTAAAATTATATATCCTATTATATATATATACATTTCTTCTCCAATCATACTATAATTTTTTATACATTTTAATTTTATCATACATTACCATAAAATGTAAATAACTAAACATAAACAAAAAAGAACCTAAATATTTAATTTAGATTCTTCATTATTAATATATTTTTATTTCATATTACTCTTTTATTTTCCAAGTCACACTTCCATCATTCTGTACATTTATTTTTTCTAGTGCTATATCTTGTTTTAAAAATACTATAGGTATTAAATACCTTTTTATATTTTCATCATAATAATCTAGACCCATTATAGCTTGCATCCAATCACTATAATGAAACATAGGACTCCACCATCTTCCAAATACTATTTGATAATTTTTAAAACCATAGTCCATAATAACACAACGTGTTGCTAACCAGAATACATCAGTATGATTTTTATAATTTGGATCAAATATATATTTTCTTAATTTTCTTTTATTATTATTAACTAGTATATTTTTAGCAAAGTCTACATCATATTCTATTTCACCTATTCCCATAAATTCACTCTTAAAGGTTCTACTTGAATTTACTATACCATCATCACCTTCACTATTTAATGAATAATATGAATGGGGAGTCATATTTTGTAAACTATGATTATCAAGTGATTTTTTTTCTTCATCTGTAAAATCTGAATATTCTTCGCCTTTTATTATCTTAACTATATCTTCCATTGTCATATTTCTTGCTCCTGAACCTGTTAATGTTTTTGTTTTAACTTCTTCAGGTATTTGGTAATTACCTACTTGATATGTAAAAGTTTTTGACTGATCAGCTCCTTTTCCATATCCATATATACTACTTGCTTTATGTAATTCTTCTTCTGCATATAGCCAACCTATTGCACCTTTAAGTTTAAATATCTGTGTTTCTTTCTTTTTTGGCATTAATTTAACTTGATTATTTGCAGTAGATATTACTACCCATTCATTAATTTCTGCTTTTGCAGTTACTGTTTGTGTACCATAACCATTACCACCTGTTTTAGCAGTACCTTTATATGATGTATATGTAAGTTTAGATTGGTCTGTAACACCTTTTGTTGGGTCATAAATAACTGTGTCTCCAACTTCTGGTAATGGTATAGTCTTAGTATATCCAGAATCCATACTAACTTGTTGTAAGGCATTGTTAAATTCTGCTTTTGATTTTAAAGTTATCTCTGTTTTTACATTTTTGTTTTTTTCTTGTATTGTAAATGTATAATCATGTTCAAATCCTGTTGTATATTTAGGTATTTCTCCAACTATTGTATGTTCTTGTTGTACTATCTCTGTTATTATCTGATGTACTTTATTATTATCTGTTTCTTCATTACCTGTAAACTTTTCTTGTTGTATTCTAGCATCTAATTGTTCTTGATATATTTTTTCTATATTTCTTTTTCTTATACCTGGTAATAATTGGTGTAATGATGGATTTTTAAGTGTTATTGCAAATGTTATTGATAATATTATTGATAACACTATCATTGTAATTATTAGTGTTGCAAGTACTATTCCATTATTTTTTGTTGTATCCATCATATCTCCTTTTTTATTTATTTTTATTTTATTTGTTTATTTGTTTATTGTTTATTTTCTTTTCTCTTTTTTATTTTATCTTATTAAATATATTGTAAGTTGTTTATTATGTTTTTTCTATATTATTTTCAAAATATATTTTTTTTGTAATATATTTATTTTGATTTTATTGTTTTTTTTTAAGTTAGTATGCTAATATATCTGTATAAGGGGGAGATATGTTTAAATTAACAAAAAAATATATATTTAAATTTAGTATTTTTTTTATACTTATATTAATATTGCTTTTATCTGAATCTGGATTTACTTTATGGATGCCATACATTATTAAAGATACAATAGATAAAGGTGTAACTAATCTTAATTTTAATATCACTTTAAAATATGCATCATTATTACTTTTTGCAACATTTAGTTATGCAACTCTTTCTGTTTTATCTAGTTATGTATTAGTATATTTAGAAACAAGAATAATTGAAGACCTTAGAAATACTGTATTTAAACATATACTTAATTTTTCTTTTAATAATATTAATAATTTCCCTAATTCTACATTATTTACTAGAATTACAAATGATACTAGTAATATTGGAACATATATTGGAAGTATAGCATTACTATATATATATTATCCATTTATTATAGTGTCATCTATGTATATGCTTTATAATATACATAGTAGGTTAACTTTAATTTTCATATTTTCTGCTCCTTTAATTATTTTTATATTAATATTGTTTTTAAAGTTTTTTTTACCAATTTTTAAAACTATACAAAAAACAAAGGATAAAATTAATAATTTTATTGAAGAAAATATTTCTTTAATTAAAGAAATTAAATCATATACTAAAGAGCAAAAAGAAATTAAAAAGTTTGAAAAAATTAATTATGAATATATGACAATTTTTCAAAAAAGTGTTTTTAGAATAATATTTTTTATGTTGATTCTTGAAATTGGGTTTGTTTTTTTAAATGTATTAGTAGTTAAAAATGCAACTATATATATTTTAGATGGTAGTTTAAGTATTGGAGATTTAATTGCATATACATCTATAATTGCTATTCTTTTAAATACATTTTATTCTTATGTTACAGAATTAGAAAACTCTATTATGCCAGCATTTACATCTAGCAAAAGGATAGTAGAAGTCTTAGATACTAAACCTGATATATTAGAAGTAAAAAATGCTATTAAATCTTTTGATAATTATGATATTGAATTTAAAAATGTATTTTTTAAATACCCTAAAACTGATAATTTTGTTTTAAATGATATTTCTTTTAAACTTAAAACGGGAGAATCTTTAGGTATAATTGGTGAGATTGGTTCTGGTAAATCTTCTATCATACAATTAATTCCTAGATTTTATGATGCAAGTCAAGGACAAATATTACTTGGTGGTAAAGATATTAAAAATTATGATATATCTAGTTTAGAAAACATAATATCTGCTGTTTTTCAAGATATATCAATATTTTCTCAATCTGTTTATGAAAATATAACTTTTAAAAACGATACTGATATTACGAAGTATGATTTAGAAAAAGTTAATAATATTTTAAAAGATTGTTCTTTAGAAGAAGTTGTTTCTAATTTAGAAAATGGTATACATACAAAATTATCAGAAGAAGGTAAAAACTTATCTGGTGGACAAAGACAAAGACTTGCTCTTGCAAGAGCATTATATAATGATTTTAAAATACTAATATTAGATGATACTACAAGTGCTATAGATAAAATTACTGAGAAAAACATTCAAAATGTATTAAATACTAAATATAATGATATTTCTAAGATTATTATATCTCAAAAAATATCAAGCATTATATCTTGTGATAAAATATTAGTTCTTAATAGTGAAGGTAAAATAGATGGTCTTGGTACACACACAGAATTAATTAATACATCTAAAATATATAGGGAAATATATGAAAGTCAAGCAAATGTTTTAAGGAGGGATAATGTTTAAAGAGAATTTAGATTTAATTAAAAAAATATTAAAATTTATGGCTCCTTACAAGAGAAAATTTATAATTGGTTCAATACTAATAATATTTTCAAATATTTTTAATATACTTTCATTCGTATTTTTTGGTAATATTATTGATGCTATTACTAGAAAAGAAATAGCTAGTTTAACTAACCTAATATCATTATTTATAGTTTTAAATGTATTATCTAGTACTAATAACTTTTTTGGAACTCTAAAAATTGCTAAAATAACTCAAAAAATAATGTACAATATTAGAAAAGAACTTTTCTTTAAAACTCAAACTGCTCATATATCATATTTTAATAATAATAGTAGTGGTGAGATTTTATCAATATATGCAAATGATTTAGAGTTAATCTCGTTTATTATTGACCAAAGTTTTAGAAAAATAGTTATAAATACTTTAGTAATTACAGTTACTTTAATTGCATTAATGTATTTAAATATATATTTAGCTATTTTCAATATATTAACATTATTTATGTACATATTGGTTTCAAAAATTTTAGGTAAAAAAATTAAAAAAGCATCTAAAGAGACTCAAAAAAGATATGGAGAGCTTTCTGGATTTGTCCAAGAAAGTATTAATGGATTAAAAACTATTAAAATATATAATACTAAAAAAAGTAGGATTGATAGCTTTAAAACTCTAACACATAATTGTGCTATCGCTCAAACTAAAACAAATGTGCTTTCTTTTTTAATGGTTCCTTTATCAAGTATAATTTCTAATCTAATATTTGTATTTTATGCACTTATAGGGATTTGGTTAATTATTAAAGGACAAGCAACTTTAGGTACAATAATTATATATTTTAAAATAGCTCAAAATTTAACTAATCCTTCAAGAGAAGTCTCAAATCATATTGGTTCAGTTGTTAAAGCTTTACCTGCAGCTAAAAGAATTTTTAATTTAATTGAATACAATAGCGAAATATATAGTGGTAAATATATAATAAAAAAGATTGATAACAAAACATATATTACTACTAAGAATAATAAAAATACTTCAGACTTAAAACCTTTTAAAGCAAACATTGAATTTAAAAATGTATCTTTTAATTATCCTGATAATATTAAAAATGATGTAAATGTACTAAATAATATATCTTTTAAAGTAAATAGTGGACAAACAATAGCTATAGTTGGTAAAACAGGTGTAGGTAAGTCAACAATATTTAACCTATTAAACAGATTTTATGAATTAGAACCAAATAATGGCGAGATACTTTTAAATGGAATAAATATACAAAATATATATAAGCGTGATTTAAGAAAGTGTATCTCTATAATCCTACAAGACTCTAAACTTTTTTCTGGTAGTATCTTAGATAATATTTCTTATGGAAAATCAAATGCTACACGAGAAGAAGTAATTGAAGCTGCTAAAAAAGCAAATGCACATCAATTTATATCAAAACTCAAAGATGGATATGATACAATAATTGATAATAAAAATATTACTCTTTCACATGGACAAATACAATTAATATCTATAGCTCGTGCAATACTTGCAGATACTGATATATTACTACTTGATGAAGCAACTTCATCTGTTGATACTAAAACAGAAAAAATTATTCAAGAAGCTATTAAAAATATATCTAAGAACAAAACAACTATAATAATCGCACATAGGTTATCTACAATAAAAAATGCTGATTGTATTTACTTACTTGCAGATGGTAAAATTTTAGAACATGGTACTCATAATGAATTAATTCAACAAAAAGGTGAATATTATACAATGTATACTAATTAAATAAGTTTAATTTAATTTAGTTTAATAAAATTAATTTTAAAACGAATAATGAATAAATACAAGCTATAATTTAAATATTATAGCTTGTATTTATTTTAAATTTATATATTAATCATTTCCTATTGACTATTCTTTATATATTTAATGTATTCTATCTCTATTACTACTCCTTCTGCTTCAGTAGTTTTTTGTGTCTTGTCTACATTAGTTATATATTCTTCTAATTTATCTATCTCACCTACCATTTGTCCTATTACTACATTTTGTAAGTATTCTCTATAATATTTTCCACCCCTATTTTTAGCTTCTGTTTTTAATGCTTCTGGAAAATTATAGTTATTTAGATATGTTTCATCATCTGGTGATAAATTATCTAAAACTATCTTCATAGTATTTTTTATATAATTTCCTTTTTCATCTGTAATTATTTCTGTTATTAAAGCTCCTTTATATGGCACTAAATTATAGTTTATATCATCTATATATGATTTTGAAAATATTGTCTTATATGGGTCCCTATAACCTATATGTAAGTCTGCAAATGTACATCCACCTGATATTAAATTATTTAATTTACCAGTTTTAGATAATTCTTCTAATTCTTTACATATATTTGGTGATATTTTATTAAATAATTTTATTTTAAATATTGGTCCATTTTTAAATTTTATTTCTAAATAGTCATCTCCATACTCTATTTTTTTAAATTGATATTTAGCTGTTTCTGTATAATTAACATTTTTAAAATTTGTTGGTATTTTATCTGTTCCTGTATCTTTTATAATTTTAGTTTCAGTTATTGTATCTAATCTTTCTTGTGTTGGAACATTAGCTCCTGCTGGTACTTCTGCTTTTTTCTTATTAATATCTGCTGTTTGTATTTTTTTATTTACTAAGAATACTGCCATAACCACTATTATAGTTACTGCTATTATTCCAAGTACTATCATCATTGCTATAATCCTAGTTGTTTTTTTATCCATTTTTAACCACCTAACCATTTAAATGTAAATATATTTTTAAGTAACCTATATATACCTTCTGTAAATGTATTTTCTTTAAAGAATTCATGTACTTGATTATCAAAGAATGGTATATTGAACATTGCTATAAATATTACTAAAAATACTAATATAATTATTGCTCTTGTAATCATTTCTCTCATTGTTACAGGATACACAATCTTATATCCCATTCTCCTATAATGTTCTATTTCCATATCTCTTAACATTTGTTGTCTTTTTCGTTCTGTTTCATATGCCATTTTATAGAATTCGTTTTGATAATTTTGCATATCTTCTGCATTATTATATCCAACTACATTATCACTTGAATTATCTTGAACATTTAAATGTGTATTATTATCACTTTTTGTACTATATCTAACTTGAGAATTTCTTTGCATTTTTTCTAATTCTTTTTGTTTAGCTATTTCTTCTTCTCTTTTTAATTCTGCATCATATTTTGCTCTCTTATTTTCATCTGATAATACTTCATATGCAGCATTTATCTCTATCATTTTTTGTGCTGCTTCTTTTTTACTTTGTTCATCTAGTTGTAAGTCTGGATGATACTTTTTTACTAAAACTTTATGAGCCCTATTTATAACTTCTGTTCCAGCCTTACTGCTTACTTCTAAAACATCATAATATGTTTTCATTGTTATTTCCTTTCATTTTTTTCAATATTTATCGTTATTGAATATTGGGTAACTATATTTTTCTTGTTTTCATTTAATATATTATTATCATATATTGTTGAACCTACATTTTGATATTTTTTATATATTCTAATTGTATCTAATATTATACCATATTCTTCTGTACTTTCAGTTGAAAATTTATCAAACATTGCACTTACTTCTTTTGTCTCATATGGAGCAAGTGATATTATTGATCTATTCTTATTTTTTCTTTTTGATTTTCCTAAATCTAATCCAATTTGTAAGCCTGCTTCTGGATTATGATCTGAAACTACTAAAGTATGTCCTGTTCTATTTGTGATTTTCATTGTATATATTTCTTTCGTTTCCCATACTCTTTTATTTAAAAGTTCTACTTTTAAGTTATTATCTTCATACATCCCTTTAATTGATTTTGTTTCAATATATCCTTTGATTCTTAGTTTTAGATTTCCCTTATCATTTTTTATAACTATTTTTGAATCATAATAATTAAATTTTGAATCTGTTAATCCTGTTGCTAAAAAATCATCAAATACTTTTACTTGAAATATATAATGATTGTCTTTTTTTGAATATGCACGCACATCATACATCTTATTACCATATATCTCTTTTATATATCCTATTGCTTCATACTTATTTTCAAATGATTGTTCTAAATTTTCTTTATCTAGCATTTCTACTGCTTTGTCATATTTTTCTTCTTTAGCATAATTTAAAAACTTATTAATTAATTCTTTTCCTTCTGTATTTATTTTATTTGGAAACTTTAATGTATCTGAAAATATAGGTAAATCCTTATTATTTGCAACTATTGGTTTAGTTCTAACATTTAATTTATTATATATCAAATTAATATTTATAAGTATTGCAAATATTAATATTATGAAAAAAAGTCCATTTTTATTTTTTCGTATATAATCTTCAATTAATCTAAATAGTTTTGTTACTATCATATATTCCCCTTATTATTTATTATATTATATATTATTTAAATTATATTAGTTCTTACTAAAAGAAAAATAATAATTATTAAATCCTGATTCTTTAAATACAAAATATGTTTTATATATATTTTTGTAATCTGATAAGTTATTACTATTAATAATCCCTACTTCTAAAACATAGTAATCCCCTATTTTTTCAAAGTTTTTATGTACTATACTTGCATTTTGTGGATATACTAATTCTAAATATCTTTTAAATTCTTCTTCTGTTTTAAAATAGTTTTCTTTAAATTTAGGATATAATTTTGAATATAATATATCATACCTTTTATTATTAATATCGTCAATTATTGCACCTAAATATATTTTCATTCTATCATATTCATTTGAGTCTCTCACTCTTGCTACAATAATATCATCTTTAGTTACATTATTTGCATATTTAGGTGATATTTTTTCTTTTTTAACTCTATTATATTGTACTATAACTGCAATTACACTAATTATAAATGTAAGTAATATAAGTAGAAATATCTTTTTAAAATCAATTATATTTTTTCTTCTATTATTTGAATCATTTATTCTTTTATCTTTATTATCTTTATCTATTTTACCATTTTTATTTATCTTACTTTTCCTTATGTCTTTTTTCATTTTATTCCTTTTCATATTCATATTATTAAAAAATTATTTTGTATTTTATTGAATTTTTCTTATCTTTTAATTATAAACATTATTTAAAACTTTGATTTAAAACTTTTATCTTATTTAATATATTACATAAAATAAAAGTTAGTATACTTATATTATATACTAACTTTTTAAATATATATATATATTTTACAAATATATTTTAATTTAAAGTTAAAACTCAAATTATACATCTATAATCTAATTATTTATTAAATTTGTTTTTAATCTTTTATATTTTTCTGTATACTTTACAGTTTTTCCTTTCACATTATTTTATTTCCCATACTCCACTTCCTGAGCTTGTCTCCACTATATCTGCATTGGAATCTAAGATTACCACAGGTCGCAAAAATCTTAAATCAGGGTAATCACAAGAAACCTTAGACTTAATAGCATTAAAATCAAAGGTATCATAGCCAAAGACAGCCTCATGGTCTATAAGACGTATACAGAAGTACGCACCACTATAGTTAGCAGTAACATAACGAGAACCAAGCCAATAAGATTTGTGTTTAAATATATGTTCTTTTAATTTTCTCTTATTTGCTTTTACTTCTGCATCTTCTACTAAATCTTTATCATAGTAGTTATTTTTAGATATGTAATACCATTCATGTTCATATCTTTGTTTAGTTGTACTTTCTCCGCTTTCTTGCATGCTACTTATTGTTGGATATAATGCTTCTGGACTTTTTTGAGATTCTGCCTTATAGTTATGCTGATCATTAAAGTCGTTCTTCTCTTTGTCTGTAAAATCTGTATAACTTTCACCTTTCATAATATGCACTATATCTTCCATTGTCATACTTCTTGCAGCAGAATCAGTTAATGTTCTTGTTTTGGCTTCTCCTATATATGGATTCCCTATTTGGTATGTTGTTGTAGTTTTTTTAGCTCCTTTACCATGTCCATATATACTACATGCTTTATGCAGTTCTTCTTCTGCATATAACCAAGCTATACCACCTTGTAATGTTAGTTGTTGGTTATAGTCTCCTACTGGTTCTTTTGCCATCACCTTTATTTGGTTATTATGAGTTGATATTACAATCCATTCTTTGGCAGTTGGATCTATTGTTATTGTTTGGTCAGCATATCCATTACCTCCAGTTTTTGCTGTCCCTTTAGGTGATGTGTATGTAAGTTTACTAGTATCCGTTACACCTTTTGTTGGGTCATAAATTATTGTGTCTCCAACTTGTATTTCTGATTTTGCCAAATGATTTTGCCCTATTGATTTTGTTTCTATTCTACCATCATCTATTGTATAAGTAACTGTATATTCATCATGTTTTGTTTTAAGTTTTAAGTTAAGTGGAGTAGCATTTTCATCTCCCACTATTTCATCATCAAAATTTACTCCTTGATTTTTTAATTCTTCTTTAAAAATAGCTTTATTAAATTTTCCTTTATCAAAACTTGCTCCATATGCTGTCATTATTCTGTCTTTTTCTTGTGCTATTTCTTGTTTTTGCTTACTTTCTTTTGCTTTAAACACTAAGCCATTTTGCCCAAGTGCTAAACTAAGTGCTACTCCTGCAAGTATTAGTAATACTATTATTGTAAGTACTAATGCAATGAGTGTTATACCTTGTTCATTTCTTTTCTTACTTTCTTTTATCTTTTGTTTTTTCATCATTACTTTATACTCCTATATATTTTTTGTTACTTTTCTTTTTTTAGTTATTATCACTTTTCTTATCTTAATTATATATAGTATATCCTTAAAAATCTTGATTTATATATATGTATATATATATTGAGATATATTTTTAATATGTTTGTAATAATTTGACTAAATAAAAAAGCAACTAAATTATTATTAATCTAGTTGCTATATATTTTTTTACTTATCTATTTATTTTTTAGGCTTTTTAGGCTTTTTATTTGTTTTTTTATTTTTATTAGTTTTTTTAGGTTTATTCAGTTTTTTAGTTGAATCTGGGTCTTTAGGTTTATTTGGATTTGGTGGTCTTGGTATTGATGATGTATTTGAATCTTGTGGTTCTGGTGAGTCTTGTGGACTTTGTGGTGGTCTTGGTAATGGTCTAGATGGACCTGGATTAAATGTTCCACCATCATTATCATTACCATCTATAATTCCTTCTTCTGTTTGAGGTGTATTATATATTGATGATATTATTACATCCTCATAATCTCCATTTATTGTTTTATATTTAACATTAAAACTAGATATTTTATCTGCCATATTTTTTTCTAATACTGAACCTACAAACTTTTCTTGTTCAGGTGAACTTATATCATCTTTATTTACTTGTCCTGCTAAAACTTGTTTTTCGTAATTTTTAGCTTCTATTTCTGCTGCGACTTTAGTAAGTCCAAAATCTTTTTGTAATTTATCTACATATGAATTTAAATGTTCTTTGTATTCTTTAGTTATATCTCCTGTTTGCATTTTATCCATAACATTATCTACATATACTTGGAAGTTTTCTAATCCTTCTGATGTATCAAAATCCATGTTAAGATCTGTAACATTTGATATAATATCTTTTTTGTTTCTTAATTCTTGTGCTTCTGTTTCTACTTTATCCTTATATTCAGAAGTTAATTTCATTCTTTCTTTATGTTTTTTATTAGCTTTTTCTCCTGCTTTAATTAACTTATTACCTGTTGCAAATCCTGCAACTCCTCCTGCTATTCCTTCTGCTAATCCTCCACCTGAACCTAGCGCTGTAACTACTCCTAGTTCTGCAAGTCCAGCTTTTACTGCAAATTTTGCTCCTTTTGATGATAATACTTTATCTGATAATGCTAATCCTAATTTTCCTTTATCTGGTGTAGGTGCATTTATTGTATTATTAGAACCTTGAGTGCTAATATTTGCATTTTCTCCACCTGAATCATTGTTATTATATTCTCCATTATTTCCATTATCATTTTGATTATTATTTTGATTTACATCTTGTCTGATTCCTGTTAGTTTTTCTATCTCTCTTCTTCTTGATTCTCCAGTTTCAGTTATGTTAGAAACCTTATATTTACCATCTGCTTCTTCCTCTTTGTTTTCCTCTTTGTTTTTATCTTCAGCTGATTTTGCAAATTTTTCAATAAGTTTTAATTTAAACATAAAGCTTGCAAATTTTTCTCCATCATTTACACTTGTACCTTTACTTAATTGGAACATACTCTTAAGCATTGACTCTGCTTCTTTTAAGAATCTAAATGTAATTAATACCATTATTAGATATGTAATATCATATCTTTTTGTTCCCATCATTCCAACTGTCATTCCAGCTATTAATGCATATAGCAATACATGGAATGGTTGTATTAATACTGTTTGTAGGAATTCTTGTAACCACATTGATAATGCTTGTGCTTTTTGGTCTTTCATCTTATCTATTGAATATGTAATAGTTATAAGTGGGGCAATAATTATTAAAAATCCTACTTTAATTGTTCTCTTAATATATGCATATAAAAATGCTAATGTTTGATTTAATAATCCTACTAATAATACTAATGAAGCAATTTGTTTTACAAAGTTAATACTAAATGCTCCTGCAACTACTTCTCCTAATATTGATTTTAATGGAGTTATTTCTTTACCTGCTTCTAAACTCTTTGCAACTACTGACACCAAGAAATTATTAAGTGATATTGTAGCTATGATTATAAATGAAAGTAAGAATAGTATTACAACACTTGCCATCCAATCTGTAAGCATTGTTTTTACTTTTGCTATATCTTTTGAAACACTTGCTATCATAGCATTTATAGCTATATATAGTAATACTAAGAATAATATTCCTACTGCTAATAAGTAAAATACTCTATACCATACACTTACTGATTCTGTAAATGCTGTTAATCCACCTTGTTTACTTACATCTGGATTTATAAACATATTTAAATTTGTAATTGGTATCTTATTTAAGAATATATCGTCAGGTGTTAAGAAAAATCCTGCTCCTTTACCATCTGCTCCTTTTGTTTTTGGAACAAATACACTTAAAATAAGATAAATTGCAAGTACAAAAATAGTAATTATAATTGTAAA
Organism: Clostridium sp.; assembly: GCA_052174015.1. Lineage (GTDB taxonomy): Bacteria > Bacillota > Clostridia > TANB77 > CAG-508 > JABCPO02. Next base: position 33,536 of record JBQMXM010000003.1, on the reverse strand, counting down.
AGCCCATGTTAGTAATCCTAAAAGTCCATTTAGTATTCCACCTACAACTCCAAGTATTCCTAATGATTTTATTGAAGATAAGAATCCTTCTGCTGGATCTTCTCCTCCACTATCTTTATAATTTTTTTGGTAATTTTGTTTTTGCCCTTTATCTTCAGGTAACATTACATATTGAGAGCTTTTTTGTGTCTCTATATATAAATGCTTTTCAGATATAGAAGCAATTTGACCTACAAATAGAAAGACCAAAAGCATTAGAAAAATTAATACATACTGTTTTATATCTATTTTTCTCATATATTTAATTTTATTTGTATTTTTTATTATTATTTCTTTATCTTGCATATCTACATTATGAGTATATGTTTTTTTATTAAATATCTTTAGCATTTTTAAACCTTTCTATTATATTTATCTATTATTATATACTATATCTATATATATTAGTATATATTATTACAAAATATATTAATTATTATATATTTTTTAATTATTTAATTATTTAATTCCATTATCTTTTAAGTATTTTTGTTTTACTTTTTCTAAATTCATAGCTAATTTTTCATCATCTTCTGATACAACCTTATTTCTAAATGTTCTATCTTCTTGTAATAATTTTTCTTGTATTGCTTTTTGTCTTGAAACTACATCATCAAATCTTCCAAGTACTGCTTTTTCTTCGTCATATGGAACTACATCTGATTTAATCTCTTTACTCATTTCATTAAACTTCTTATTTAATGTTTCCATGTTTTTAGCTATTACTATTCCTACAAAGTCTTTTTCTTTTTCAGTTAATCCTGCTACGATTAATTTTTTATCTGTTTGAATTTCATCAATCATATTATTCATCATTTCTACTGCTTCTTGTGAAGTTATTTCATATTTTGTCATTAATTCTGCTCTTAAAGCTTTGAATTTTTCTTTATATTCCTTATTTAACTCTTTACCTTTAGATTTTTCATTAACAAATTTTGTATATGTTTCTAAGTTTTCTTTTCCGTCTTCTGTTGTTGCATCAAAATTTACACCTGTTAATTCTTCTAGCATTTCTGAATTTCTTGCTAATTCTTCTGCATATTTATCTGCTTTATCATTATATATCTCTGCTATTTTTTCTTTGCTTAATATAAATGGTTTTGGAGTTAACCCTCTATCTGTATCTCTATTACTTGCTCCTATTTTACTTCCAAATAATTCTTTCTTTTTATCTTGTGCAAGTTTTCCTATTTCACCAGCCATACGATATGAACTTGCCATTGCATAAATTGATGATATAGGTTTGGAATTTTTTAAACTTGATGCTGCTATATATGTTCCTACTGCAATTCCACCTTTTCCTAGTATTTTGCCAAACATCTTTCTTCTTCTATATTTGATTTTTTTCTTCTTAGCTTTTTTAGCTTTTTTCATTAATCTTTTTTGATTCTTATTATGTGCTTTTCTTGCTTTTAGTTTTTGAATTACAGATTTTGTATTTTCTGCAATACTTTTATTTAAAACATCTGATAACTTATTTTCTTTAAAATCTTTAACTTTGTTTACTGCATCATCTTTCTTCTCTTTTAGTTTATCTACAAATGTTTTTTCTGGTGTAGATTGAGCAGTATTTCCACTAGATGCTTCACGAATTGCTTTCATTTCATCTTTTGCTGTTTTGTTAGCAGATAACCCTTTTTTTATTAATGATACTGCAGTTGATCCTACTGCAACTACTTTTGCTGCTGAATCTCCTACTTGTTTTGCCTTATTAAATCCAAATAATTTTGAAAGTAGTTTTTCTCCATTAAAAAAGAATGTTACAGATATCATTAAAAATATAATTATACTTGCATAATCTAACATATTTGAAAATGGTTTTGATACATCAAATTTATGATTTGCATTTCCTGTTAGTATTGGCATTACTATTGCAAAATATATTAAAATATGGAAAAGTTGTATAAATACATTATATACAAATTCTGTTGTCCATTTTTGTACAGTTTGTGCTTTTTGATCTCCTAAAATATCTATTGCATATGTTGATGATATTATTGGTGATATTAATATTAGGAAAGATATATATATATATCTTTTTACATAATATAGGTATAGTGCTAATGTTTGGAATTGTATACTTAAATATGTTACTAATGCTATTCCTCCACCTATTCCTGGGTCAAATACTTGTCCCATTACATATAGGTTCATACTATTACTATTTGTTGCAGTTTTAAATGATTTTTCAAGTACTGATACAAATGCATTATTTATCTTTATTACAGTTATTGCAAATATTACAGTTCCAAAAAGTATAAATACTCCTTTAATCCAACCTATAAGTCCTAATTTTAATTGTTCTAATGTTTTTGGTTTTGAAATACTTGCCATTGCCATCATATACCTTATAGATATATATAATAATACTAAAAATTGTATACTTGCTCCCATTAACATAAGAGTCATTGTTCCTGTTGCAATACTTTTATTAAATGAAATGTATTTGCCAGCATCAAATCCATATTCTAAATTTAATGCAGGTATCTTATTAAATAATATCATATCTATGGTAAGTGGTTGTCCTGCAAGTACTGTTCCTAATATTCCTGTTAATACTGTTACTATAACTACTACTAAAATCTTTAATGCAAGTATTACTAATGATGCTGCAAATGAAAATATAGCTGTTATGTATGATAATATCTCATTTAAGTCTTCATTATCTGTAAATTGTACAACTTGTGAATCTTCTGTTTCAATCTTCCTATTAGGATTATTATTTTCTTTTGTTTTTTTAAGATCTGACTCTGTAATATAGAATGGATAATTTACATTATTACTCTTAGTTTCAGTATTTTTATTCTTATCCTTATCTTTATCTTCATTTTGTTGATTATTTGAATTTGAATTAGGATTAGTAGTAGCATATACATTTACATTATTAATATTTAATATGTTATTTTGAGCATCAAATACTCTAAATACACTAAACATATTAACTAACACTAATATACTAACTACTATATTTATCTTATTTAATATATGCCTTTTTTGCATATGCTACTCCTTTCTGTTTATCCTTATTCATCTTTATCTTTATCTCCATCTTCATCTTCATCTTCTTTAATATCCCATGGATTAACTTTTTCTTCTTTATCTTTATCTTTCTTCTTTTTCTTCTTAGGTTTATCATATTTTTTAGCAATTTGCTTAATATCCCTACTTCTTACTTTTTCTAACTCGCTTGAATCAATATCTGTTCCAAACATGAATGATACTTTCTTACCTTTATAGTATCTATCAATATGTTTAACTTGCTGAGTATTTCCAGCTTCTGCTCTTGCTCTTGCTTCTGAACGTACATTTTGAATTACTTTCATTCCTTCTGAGTATGATTTGATTCTGTTTTTCTTTAAATCTCTCATTTCTTCAATTGTTAAATCAGCTACATCTTTTGTTTTTATATTTTCAATATATTCTTTTGTTTTTTTATCTGCATTTTCATATGTATAATTTGTATTTCTTTGTCTTGCATTATTTCTTTGTATTTTTTCTCTTGCATATTCTACAGTTAATGTATCTGTAACCATATTATATACTTCTAGTTTTTCAAAATCTTCTAAACCTTCTAACCTATTTTCTACAAAAATTCTATCTAATTCTGTATATACTTTAGCTTCTGTTAATGTACTTAATTTTTCTGTTTTTAAGTTACATATAAGTTTGTTTGATATATTAGTTAGAGTTTCTGTTCTAATATTTTTAAATTGTTTTTCAACTTCTAATCTTTCTTTTAAATCCTTATTTGAAGTATCATTTGATAATCTATTATATCCTTCTTTTGCCGCTTTATATCTTTGAATATTTTGTGACATTGCTAAATAATTTATTTCTTTATCTACAAGTTTATCTACTGCTTTTTCCATTTCTTGAATAGACATATCTTTAGATGCTTCTAAGAATTTCTTGTTTTCTAAAGCTAGCGCTTCATTATTAAACATTTGTTGAATTTCAGTTTCCGTATTAGAATAAGATGCTTCTGCTAAACTTAAAATCAACTTATTAGTTTCTTTTATCCTATCATGTTTCTTTTCATACATAGGTCCACCAAGTGAATAATTCTTTTGTAATGATAATTTTTTAACTTCTAAATTACCAACATCTACTCTTCTATTTTGTTTTTGAACCATTACTTGTAATATTTCTGCATTTGTTTTATGAGTAAAGTCATATAGATAACTTGAAGAAAGTCCTGTATATCTATATTTTCTAATTTTTTGTCCTCTTAATATTGCGTCTTGTTCTCCCTCAATCATCTTATTATATTTACGTTTCATATATCTTTTTTTGATTGGTTGTAAATTAAATAATACTGGGATTACGGCATATGGCAATATCTTTATTTCTATATTTGATTTTTCTTTAGCTTTTTTTGCATTTTCTTGTAATGTTTTTAAATTACTTTTTCCATTATTCATAAATGACATTGAATATGTTGTCGCAAGTGCTGCAAAACCTGGGTCTGTTAAATATATTGGTAAAAATGTAATTGCACCAAGTACTCCTACACTTGTTTTTAAACTTGAGAATGCAAGTTTTGTTAGATTTTTAAAATCTTTTGGTGTCATTCCAACTAATGCTGCTAAATCTTTTTTAAGCTGTGTACGCACCTTACTATTTTCTATAAGTTTTCCTGTCTTATTATCATATCTTAATTCAGGTGGTAACATTCTTTTTCTACCTTTTTCATCAATAGTTACATAATTTTGAATATCAAATATTCTTGCTCTTTCCTTATTTTTTTCTTTAGCTTTTGCACCTTGCATTGATTCTAATTTTGCTCTTAATTCTGCAGAACTTAAATCTAATTCTGCTGGATTTGCTATTTTTTCTTGTAATGTTTGTTCTTTAATAGCTTTTTTAAGTTTATTTTCTTCTAATGGCTCATTATTGTTTGCTGGCATTGTAACTGTTTTTGCTTCTGCTTCACTTCCAAAACGATCTGCTATAAACTCTTTTGTTCTTTGAACATTATTATATGTTCCAGCAACTGCTTTTTCTGCAACACTTGGTACTTTCTTAAGAAGTGGTTTAACATATTTCTTTCCTAATTTATCTAAAGCTTTCTTTCTTGATTTTAAATATGATGCTCCAATATATCCTTGCATAACTGATAATGATTTTGAAGAATCTAATATATTTCCAAGTAGACTATGTGAACCACCACCTACATGTAGATAATTCTTGATACTTTGTGTTACTTCCATCATAGTATGTAATACCATAATCATTACAACTATTCCAAATAGACTTTCTTCTCCTGTTTGCATAGCAATAGTTACAAATAGGAAGTATATAAATACATGGATTGATTGAATAAGTACTGTATATAGGAATTCTTTTGCCCATGATAAATATACATCTGATTGTCCTGTTACTAATTTTCTAATTAATGAATATACAGGTAAGAATGGTGCAACAACTAACATCATCATAACTATTAATAATCTCTTAGTATATATTAATGCAAATTTAACTGTATACCATGCTAATATTACATACATTATTGTTGCAGAATATCCTACCATTGGTTGTAATGAATATGCTCTAGTTCTAATTGTTTCATATAATGAATATGTTTGAGCCTGTCCTTTTATTAATATATTATATAACATACTTACAAAACTAGCATTTAATTTTATAACTGCTACAATAAATACTAATGTTAATAATGTATATCCTAAAGTCTTTATCCATTCTTTTGCATATGTCATATATGCATCTTTTTTACCTGCAACTGTAGATACCATACCAAATATTGCTGATAATACAGCTGCTAAGAACATAATTCCTATAGATACCATAAGTGTTACATAATATGTTTTTGATATAGTTTGTCTTAATAGACTTACAGGTAATTCTTCAAAATTCTTATTTTCTTGTTCTTTTTCTTTACCATTTTCTTTTGAATAAGATTGTGCTATTGCTGAATTTCCACCTCTTTCAGCTTTTTCGTCTAACTTACTAATTTCTACACCTGTTCCTGTTTTTCCTTCTGCTCTTTTCATTGCCTCTAGTGGACTTATGAAAAAATCAATATTTAAAAACTCAATCCTATTTAATAATATATTTTCTACTGTGACTGCTCTTCTGTGATCTATATAGAATTCTGTATTTACATCATTTTTAATATAATTTGGATTTCCTACAACTGCTTCAAATGCATTTGTAATCATAATTTCCATAAGTGTTGCAGCTCCAATAAAAGGTAGCTTAAATAAGTTTATTAATAACATAAGGAAGAAATTTAATATTTCTTTAATAAACAATACTAATCTACGAATTGCACTTTCTTTCTTTTCTATGCTAACTTGTCCTTTAGGAATTCCATTATAGAAAAATGCATTTTTATTTATATCTGTTTTTACATCTTCTATTACTTTTCTTGTAGTTGCTGCATTTGCTGATGCTGCTCCATCTGACACTCTATATACTTTTAATAATGGTTTACTTGCATAATATTTAGTTTGTGAAATTTGAGTACCTGGAGATTGTGCATGATATTGTTGATGAACTCCATTTTTAACTCCTGCATATATAGATACATGGCCTTCAAATAATAAAATGTCTCCAACTTGCCATTTAGATTTATCATTTGTATCTATTTCTTCTATTTTAGTATTTGGGTCCTTAAAAATGTTGTTTTTATTTCTCCACTCTCTTGTTGTTCTAGATTTTACAGGTAGCCCTACTTGTGTTAAAGTCCAACCTACAAGTCCTGAACAATCAAAAGATTTACAAGATGGGTCTTTAAATTTTTCTAAAATAGGAGCTCCCCAAACATATGGTGTACCTTCTTTTTCTTTTGCTTTATTTAAAATTTCTTCTCCTGTTACTGCATATGCAATAGGTGATGAAATTGAAGAAAGGAATATAAGCATAATCATAAAAATTATACCTAATTTTTTTATACTATTAATAATATTGTTTACTATTTTAGATTTATTAAATCTATCATATATTATTTTCATATATATCCCTTTCTATTTTTATTCTCTGTTTCATTTTTTGTTTAGTTTAATTTTATTTTATTATAATTATATATTATCTATCATATATTATTTGTCCATTTTTTAAATGTATTTCATTGTTTTTAACCATTAATATATCTAAATTCTTTCCACCATTTGTTATTCTTTTTAAACTTCTAGTATATGGCTCTATTCTATATATTCCTGAATTTTCTATTGAATAATATATATATTTATTTGTAAGATATATACTATCTGCTGATTGTGATGGATTTAAATTATACATTTCTAAGTTTTCTCTGCTATTTTTGAAAAAAACTACACATTTTGTTAATTTTTCACCTACAGATGTTTGATTTGCTAAACCTACTGATACATCAAAATCTCTATTTTGATTTTCTATAAATGTTTTAAGTCTTTCTTCTGATTTTTCATTTTCCGAATCATTATAGTTAAACTTTATCCCATTATCTTTAATAGCTATTAAATTATTTATTATATGCCTACTAAATTTTGATATTAAATTACCATTTCTAATAGCTACTTGCATTATTTGATTAGTATTTTTTTCTGTTTCTTTTAAAGATTCTATTAATTTTGGACTAAATTCACCTTGATTATATATATTTATTCCTTCATCTAAATTTTTTACATTTCCTGTTGTATATATTTCTATCCCTAAACTTGGATATACTAAATTGATATAGCTTGAATTATATTCAAATATTGCATATTCTTTTAAATTATCTGTAACTTTTGAAATATATTGTTTTATATCTCCATCTTCTAAATATTTTTTAGTTTGTTGATTAAAGTTTCCAAGTCTCATATTTAATTCATTTGAATTACTAACTTTTGGAATAATTACAACTATCTTATTTACTGTATCTATTGTAGTATACATTAAATTATTTTCTATTGTTAATGTATCTTGAAATTCTGAATTTAAAATTCTTTCTGTTTCTTTTAATTTTCTTAAAACTTCTTTTTGTTCATCTTGTATTTTGATACCATTAAATATTTCTTCATCAAAACTACTATTTATTACAATATATACTATTTTTCCAAAACTTCTTTTAATTCTAATTTTTCCTGATAAATATGATTCTTCTTCCATAAAATCAGCAGTCTTTTGTCCAAGTACTAACTCTGGATTTATATTTGGATTGTTGATTAATCTTTGAATTTTATCATTTACTTGATTCAACTCCTTATATACAAGTGTTTCTTTTACTATTTCATCCTTTATCTTTTCTTGTCTGCTTTCTTTTCCTGAACCATATTTTACTTTTTCTTTTTCAGGTGCTTTTTTAAAAAGTTTAGGTATTATTGCAAAAACTATTATTAAAATTACAAATATACTAAATATTATATATATTTTTTGCTTTTTAGGCACTTTATTTTTACTATTTCTGTTATTCTGATTATTATACATATTTTGTATATTCATAATTTCTCCTTTCTATATTATTTTAATTTTATACTCCGTCTGAAGATCTAACAGTTGTTAAATCTCTAAGTCCTAATAATGTCTTAATTGTTTTTTCTACTCTTGGAATATATAGTATTAAAATTAATCCAAGTAATGGTGAATTAGCTGTAAGTGCTCCTAATGCAATAATATATGTTAAATATATTACTGGATATATTAGACCTACTGCTGTTAAATTTATATATTCATTAAAAAACGCATTTAATATTTGACTCTTTTTATCTCCAATTTTATCTAATGCATATGTTATTGATATTATAGGAGCTATAACTGTAAGTAATGCTATTGATAAAAGTCTAGTTATATATATAGCAACAAACTTGAATTGTTGTGATATTAATATAAAGAATGTGATTAGTGTAATTACATATTTCATTCCTCCAACATTAGATAAATCTATAATTGTATCTAATATTTGAAATTCAAAATTTGGCACACCAGATTCAAGTATCTTAAGTCTCAATCCTCTAAGTATTGCAAGTATTGCATCATGTGCATAAAGTATTGCTGCAAGTGCAAAATTTATTAATAATGCTATAAGTATTGCAATTACCATATTTGTTAAAAAATCTTTAACATCTGCAAGTGTTGCTGGTTTTCCTGAAATACGAGCAGATTTAATCATTAACATTATTGCTCCTAAAATTAAACTTATGAATGATAATGCAACTGCAATTATTCTACTAATTGCTGCCCATGTAGCAACTCCACTTCTAAGTCCGTTTGCTCCATTATTATCTCCGTTTTTTAATTTTCTAAATATATTAACTTCTAATATTGGTAAGTCTGCAAAGAATATCTTATCTAATGTCATCATTTTAAATATGATTTCATTTTTTATTTTCTTTGTTACTCCTGTTGATTTATCTGTTGTCCTATTTTCATACCCTTTCTTATATGCACTTTCTAATTGCTTATTAGGATTTGCAAGATATGAAGCATTTAATAATACATATAAGAATAGTAATGGATATCCAAAAAATACTACTACAATTGATAACACTACAGATACAACCCATTGTAATTTTCCACCTCTTGTTCTTCTCTCTTTAGCTCCTGTCATAAAAGGTGCATCCCCATTTTTAACCATTTCTTTGTTATCTTCTGGAGTTATTGTAAAATTATCTTCACTCTTATTTAACATTGGATTAGTATTTGGATCTTTTGTAAGTGATTGGATACCAGTTGTTTTTGTTGTATTGTTATGACCACTATTTTGTGAATTATTATTATTTGCTGTGAAAAAAGTATTTGTTTGCCCATTTATTGCATATCTTGTTTCACTAACTGTATTCATATTTTTTAGTAATGTATAGCAATGTATCTTACCTTCTTGACTATATTGAAAAAGAAAAAGCATGATTAAAAATACTATCATTGCATTTATACAAAAACTTGTTTTTTTTGCTTTTTCTTTTGTTCTATGCACCAAAGTATTTTTCATATGCTTCCTTCCTTTTAGTTTAATTATATATTAGTTTGATTATATATTACTATATTTCTCTTTGAGTATCATTCATTCTTCTTGCAACTTGTGTATTTAAGTTAGTATCTACAAAGTCTCTTTCTTTTTGTGATACATTTATTCCAAGTGTTGCTGTATCTTCATGAATTTTTAAAAGTCCTCTACCAACTTCACATGTTGATAAAAACTCTGCTTCCCCTGCACTTAATTTAAATGTTTCTCTAATTTGTTGAACTTCTTCTGCACTATGTGCTAAGAATATTTTAGTATCTGAAGATGTAAGAATTGCTTCTACTGATTGATTTCCATAAAAGTCTGCAAATCTTTGCGAAACTACTGCAAGTGAAACATTTCTTTTTCTGGCACGTCTTGCCATTGTATTTAAAAAGTCTACTGCTTCTTTATATCCTAAAAGCATCCATGCCTCATCAATTATAACTCTCTTTTTATTAGCTTTTGTCTTATCTTCACTGTTTTTCTTAACATATTTTTCCCATACCCATGATAATAATATTTGTTGTGCAAGTGGTCTTGCAAATTTTTCTTCTAATAATGAAATATCAAAATTTATAAAAGGTATATGGTCTGTTAAGTTAAATGTTGATTGTCCATCAAAGTATGAAAGTTGTCCTTTAAATTCTTTTACATATTGTTTCATAACTTTTAAAAGATATATAAATTGTTTTTCATATGGTTTGTTTTCTGGTTTTTTAGCTACTTTTTCAAGTCTCTTATACCAACTTCCTATTGTTGGCATTTCTTTTTTTATTCTTCCTTCACTTTCAGCTATATTTAATGTATCATATCCATTTAAATATAAGCTTTCTACATTTTCATTTATTCCTAACGCTTTATATTCTGCTGCAACAACTTCAGAAATTATTTGTTTCATAACTTCATCAACTTCTGTTTTTGTACTACCTTTTGCCATTGTAAGCAATGCTTGTGTTGCGTCTTCAACCTTATTTTCAACTCTTAATACTTTTATTTCTTTTCTAGTTATGTCATCTATCTCTATTTCAGGTTCTATATCAAAAATATTAATTATTGTTTTAGAAGTAGAACTTATTGTAATATTTACTCCACCTAATGCTTCTGCAACATCTCTATATTCTCCTTCTGGATCTAGTGCTAATGTTTCTATACCTTGTAACACATATGAACGAGCTGTAATTATCTTAATAGTAACACCTTTACCTGCTCCTGATTTACCAAAAAGAACCATATTATAGTTTGATAATGTTGGACTAAAATTATCATAAAGTATTGGTAATCCTGTTTCTAAATTTATTCCTAACGGTATTCCAGTATTATGTCCTGCTACAGCATTAAAAAATGGAAAAACTGTTCCCATACTACCTTTGTCAAAATTGTGGTATGCTGTAAGTTTATTTTCATTATATGGCATGTTTGAAATAAATCCTTGGTCTTGATTAGCCCATGCTGATTTTACTGTAAGCAATGTTTTACCTGTAGCTGAAGCTAATTTTTCTGTTGCATTATTTAGTTCATCCATACTATATGCAAATAATGTTGTAATTATTGATGAATTATATATACTTGTATAACCAAGTTCAATTTGGTCTCTCATTTCTTCAAGTTCTGCAACTTTAATTTCTAATAATCTTTCCCTGTTTCTGTCTCCTCTTTTTCTTGCTACATAAATTTCAGAAGTTATTTCTGTTATCTCTTTATTCAGATCTGTTTGAGATTTACCTGTTGGTACAGGCTCTATAAATACAGAAATATTTGAATCAGGAAATAGATACATTTCTCTTAATAATTCTGGAAAAACTGCACTTCTTGGTAAATTAGATGCAAATAATGTTCTTGCATATTTCACTCTATTTGATATTATTTCTAAATGATTTGTATGTGTCGCATCAATCCCTGAAGGAGCTATTAATGATTTAATAGCTCTTATATTTCTTCTTTCAATAATACTTTGATTTTTTTCTTCTTCTGTTATTTTTTTCTCTTTTTTACCAAACACAATTTCTCCTTATTAAAAATATATTTATATTTCTGTTATCTCTTTACGTATTTTTTCTTGTTCTTCTTTTTGTTTTTGTTTTTCTTTTCTATATTTTTTTGTTTCTGCATCATCTATTATTTCTGCATCATCTATTATTTTATTCATTCTTTCATACATATCTTTACCCATTGTATCAAGTGTTTGACGATTTGCGTCTACTGTTTCATGAGCTTTTTGTTTTATTTTTTTGCTTTTTGTTAATTTTAATTCTAGTAATTCTTGTTCTTTTTGTTTTTTAGCTTCTATAAAGCTTTGATATGCTAAGTCATCTCCTTGTTCTAAGATATCTTTTAATATTTGTTTCTTTTGTCTTTCTATAACATCTTCTGTTTTTGTATATAATGTATACTGATTTTCAAATAAATGTTGTTTTAAATCTACAGTTTCTACTTCTTCTCTATTAAATGCATTAAATAATAGTTCTAATAATCCTTCTGAATTTAATACTGTTGCAGTTACATTACTTGACCTTAATGCTGCTGCAAGTGTATAACATCTTGTATTTAATTCATTAAATATAATATCTGCTTTTTCTTCTTCTGATAAGCCTTCTATTTTTGAACCTAATTCACTCTTATAGTATGAAACTACAATATAGTTTTTCTTTTGTAATGAGTGTTTATCTGTATTAATTAATTCTGTATTTCTAATTGAATCTTTTGCATATTCTAATAAGTTTTGCTTATTTTTTTGAAGATATAATAATTTTTCTATCTCATATCTGCTTTTTCCTTCTTCACGCGCCTCTTGAATTTTTCTTTGAATTCTATTAATATCTTCTACTATTAAATTTATTTTTTCATTATATTCTTTTAATATATCTGTAAAATCTAATTTTCTTGTTTGAATATATAATTGGATTGGAAATTTTAATGCACTTAAGAAATCTAAAAAACCTAATTCTACACTATCTTTTTCTGCTTGTGACCTTAAGTAATAGTTAACTCCTGAACATTCCATTACCATTACATATTGTTCACCATTTTTCCTTATAATCATATTATTTTCTATTTTATCAAATCCTAAGAAATTAAAGATATCACTTCTTTTTAATACTCCATTAAATCTTCCATAATCTTCTATTCTATTTTTAGTTTTTTCTGGTATTATTGTACCGTCTTCTATAAAATCATCATCTTCTTCATTATGTTTTTTCTTAGTCATCTTTAGAAGGAAGATTAATCCAACTTCAATAAAGACTAAAATTATAAATACCATTAATAATAGTAGTAATAGTTGTTGCATTTAGTCCTCCTTTCTATCTCTTGTAATTAATGATCTTCTATTTCTATATTGAATATACTTATATATAACTTGATATAAATACTCTCCTTCAACTAATTTAGTGTTTGGAAATCCTGGAATATAGAATAATGGAAATGTTCCAATTAAAAATCCTAGAACTGCACATACTCCTGCTACAATAACAGATATATTAAAACGGATAATTGCTGTAATTAATCCACCTATTATAAATCCTACTACTGCTCCTATCACTGTTGAAGCTAGTGACCTTATTGAAAATATTACAAATATTCTTGTTTCATTTGTCTTTTTTCTTGGTATTTCGTGTTTTGCCAAAATAAGCTCCTTAATTAATTATTTTACTTGTTGCTCCTGATATTACATCTATTGTTAATATCCAAATTGGGTATGCTGCAAAAAATATCATACTTGCAATTGCAAAAGCTATTAATTTATCTTTTGCTTTAGCTAAATCTGATGGATTTCCTGTTGCAAGTAAATATTGTCCACCTATAAACATTGTTGCACCTATACAAACAGCTCCACCTATTGCAATTAAAATTTCTCCAAAAGGTCTAATTTGTTCTGCAAAACTTGTAGAAACTTCATCTGCATTTACTCCTGCACTTGTTTTTTTACCCATTTCTGTAAAATTCTTTACACCTTTAATAACTTCTGCTATAGAAAATGGATTAGCATTTGCTCCATCTGGTGCTGTATCACTTGAATTTGATGTATTATCTGTTGCAAATACAAAACTATTCATAAATATAAGTAAACATATATTTATAAATATAACCTTTAATATATTATTTATTCTTCTACTTTTCATTATATTATTCAAGCTTACCTCTTTCCTATTTTACATATTATAATATCATATAATATTTCTCAAATTAATTATATTTTATATATTTTTTTTATTCAACATTTTGTTACTTTTTTTATACAAATAAAATATTTTTTAAAACTATTGTAACATTCATAGTATTTTTCTAAAAACACATATAGTGCAATAATGTATGTATTAAAAATAATACATACATTATATTTAAACTTATCTATCATATTAAAATAATCAAAACATTAAAATACTAATTTTCTATGTTAAACCAGTAGTTATATTTACTACCATTCTTACAATAGATAATCCTCCTAATATGAAAAATGCTCCAACTATAAATTTAATAGAATCATCTTTAATTTTAGCTTTTTGTCCTTCAGGCGAAGAAACATAAGCAACTCCTAAAAATATTAATGCAGCTATTAATATAAATGCTCCTACAAATTGAACCAATCCTATTATTGTTTGGCCATATGTCTTTATTTTGTCATTACCTGTACCTTCTTGTGGCTTATATTGATCTAAATTTAATCCTAATACATTCATATTCATAGCTATTAAACTTAATACTACTAATAGTATTGATATATTTAATTTTATAAAGTTCTTTTTCTTAAGTATTTGTCTCATTAAATCACCTTTAATCCTTTAATTTTCTATATACATATATTATTATATAATCTAATATATTACAAGTAAAAACAGCATAAAAAAATATAAAATACACAAAAATTAATTTTAAACTAAAAAAGTTGTTGACAAATAATAAATAAAAATATATAATAGATTTGTAATGACAATGGGTCAGTAGCTCAGCTGGATAGAGCACAGGCCTTCTAAGCCTGGGGTCAGGGGTTCGAATCCCTTCTGGCTCACCATTTTATTACATGGTGGTAGTAGCGTAGTTGGTTAACGCGTCAGTCTGTGACTCTGAAGATCGGGGGTTCGAATCCCTCCTACCACACCATTGGGCTGTAGCCAAGCGGTAAGGCATCAGACTTTGACTCTGACATGCGTAAGTTCGAATCTTACCAGCCCAGCCAAGAGAAAGATAACCATATGGTTATCTTTTTTTATTTTAACTTATAGTTTAAATTCATAATTTTCATACTATTAAAATATCCATTACCTATTTTAAATATTAGGTAATGGAATTTATTTGGAGCGGGTAGAGGGAATCGAACCCTCAACTTTGGGTCGGAAGCTCAAAATTTTACCATTAAACTATACCCGCATATATATATTATATATACTTTTTTATACTTTTACAAGTTATCATATGTTGACAAATTATGTAAATGATGTTATTATATAAGTGTATAAATTTTATATAATAAATATATTAAATGCAACTGGTAGCGGTACCATATATATTGTTGCATGGGAGGAAACATATGATGAATAAGGTAGTGAACACAGAGAGTCTTGCTTGGAAAATTGAGCAACAGAATGTAAATTTGGAGCCAATAATTAAGAATTGGTCTGCTTTTACAGAGACAATTATTAGTTGTAAAAAGAATAAGATCTCAATTAAAAATGATCTTCTTACATTAGATTTTCTTGAAGCTACAAGGAGAGCTTTAAAATTATCAGAAGATGAAATGTATTTCAAGCCTATACAGGAAGACAAGGCACAAATTTCTTTAGATATCTTTATTGAAATATTAAAAAATTTTGATAATGACATCATGAGCAAGAAAGATGTTGATAGAATTATCGGGATATTTGACTGCTTGAGTGCAGTATGCAGTTTCAATACTAATGAATTGATAGAATATCTGCAAGCACCTAATTACATTAGCAGGTTAGAGCTTGGAACCGTCTCTAAAGAAGAAGTAGTAAAATTATTTTTAAAGATACCAGAGTGTATTTTTAATGATAGTTATCTAGGAAATTACGCTTTATTGCTTAGCAACAGCTTTTTTGTTAACTTTGCAAAAAGATATTTAAACATAAAAGATTCTGATATCTTTGAAATTGTTAACATCTTAGAGCTTAAGCGAAAAAGTATCGGCTTTGAGCCTAAAGAATCAAATACTCCTTTATTTGTTTTAAACAGAAGGAGCATTGATAAAATAATCACAGAATTTCTAAAAATAAAAAAGGTAGAGATTTCAAAAAGAAATAAAGAAGCAGTACTAAAAATCTTATTTAAAAAAGATGCACATCATGCTATTTAAAAGAAAAAATAGGTCATTATTAATGGCCTATTTCTTTTTTCTTTTTTTATTATATTAATTATTTTTTATTTATATTTAATATTATTATTACATTATTCTTGTTCTAATGCAAATCCATATGATTCAAAATCTATTATATATTTACCTATAAATTTAGGTAATACTGTACTATTAAATTCATATTTAGGTTCTGCAGTTATTTTAAATTCACTATTTATACTTCCCCACTTATTTCCTTTTTTTATTGATGCAAATCCAAACTTATTAAAGTCTACTACATTATCATAAATTGGTTCTACAACTACTTTTCCATCTTTGGTTTTAAATCCCCATTTATTTGTCTTTTCATCTTTAAAAGAATAAGCTGGTAAATTTAATACTTTTTTAACATCTATATCTTCACCATTGAAATTTAAATACCTTTTATTTTCCTTAGTTTGTAACATTAATATATTATCTAAATGATCTAAAACGTATTCTTCATCTTTTAAAATCATTTCTCCTTTTGGTGAATAAAGTTCAAATCTTCCGTCTTCTATTTCAGCTTGAATGATAGATGTATTCTTATATAGTGATATATATGAATATTTAGGTTCTGTAAGTATTCCTTTTTCTACACTAACTAATCCATATTTATTATTTTTGTAATACATAAATTTATCATCTGTTAAATATACTAAATCTATAAATTTTCCTTCTATTTCTTTAGTTGGTGTTACTATTTTTCTTTCTCCTGAAAAGTTTTCTGTAATCAAATAATTTTTTTCTTTAATTACTGATAAAATCTTATATGCTCCCTTACCTATTTGTTTTCCTCTTTCATCAAAAGCATATTCTTTTTCATTTTCTTTAAATGCTACATAGTTATCTAAAGCTACATATTCTTTGAATCTAGGTGCTATAACTTCTTTTCCATTAAAATCAAATAATCCATATTTTCCAAATCTTTTTAAAATTATATTATTTTTAGTATATGTCATTTCTTGATATATATTTGGAATAATTTGTTTATTGTTCTTGTATAACCCTTTTTGTCCATTTTTTTGAACTATAATATATGTATTTTTATCATCTCTTTCTATCTTTTCTATTTCTTCATATATTGGTTTTACAAGTACTTTTCCTTTTTCTGTTGCATATCCAAAAGTTTGACCTTTTTCTGCCATTTTTGATATTTTATATCCTTTTGATGTTTCTACATGTCCCCATGTATTTTGATTTGCACTTGATATATCATTATATATTATTGGTAATATTGTTCTTCCATTTTTAGTAACGATTCCATATTTATTATCTTTTTTTACTCTTAAATTAGTATATATTTTTTCAAGTGCTATAATTTCATCATATTCAGGTTTTAATAATTGTTTTCCTTCTAATGACATTAGCCCATATTTATTATTTTTAAAGATTCTAAACACCTTCCTATATCTTCCACCTTCTCGTGTTTCTCCAGGAATTAATTGTATTTCATCCTTATTATAGTTTTTAAATTGTTCTTCTTTTTTTTCATTTAATATAGTCATTGTCATTTCTTCATCAAAACAGCAAAATACTGGTTTTGATAAATCTGGTATAATTACCTGTGTATATTTTGGTTCAATTATTAAATTACCTTTAGTATCAATTACTCCAAATTTTTTCTTTGATTCTAAAACTATATATTTTGTTTCTTTTTTTTCTTCTTTCATATCATTATGTATCTGTATAATATTATATATTTTAAATAATCCAAATACAGTTATAGTTATTAATGATATTACTAATAGTATACTTAATATTTTTTTCTTCATATTGACCTTCATTATTTTATGATAATAATTTAGTGATAACTGGTATAACTTGTTTTTTTCTAGACATTACACCTTCTAATAGTGCTGTGTTATCTTCTAATTTTACTGAATATCCTTCTTCAATTATTTTAGCTTTTTCTCCTAATACTATTACTTGTGAATTTGTTGTAATAATATCTGTTATTAAAAACATAAATAAGTCTAAATTTTGTTCTTTAATTATTTCATTCATTCTTGCTTCAAATTCTGTTTTTTCATTCATATGTTCTTGTATATCTACAGTTGTTATTTGAGATACCATTACTGTATTATCTCCAATTTTAACTTTTTTAGCATCTAAATTTAATATTTCATCAATTGAATATTTTGATAAATTTGTTCCTGCTTTAAGCATTTTTAACCCATATTCATTTGCATTAACTTCTGCTATTTTTTCTAATTCTTTTATAGTTAATATATCTTCTTCTGTTGTTGTTGGTGATTTTAATAGTAATGTGTCTGATACTATTGCAGAAAGCATTGCAAGTGCCATTTCTTTAGATATTTCTAAATTATTTTCTTTATACATTTTAAATAATATAGTATTTGTACATCCTACTACTTCTGCCCTATAATATAATGGGTAACCTACAATCATTTTTACTGCGTGATGATCTATTACTCTATCAATTATTAATTCATCAATATTATCTAATGTTTCTTCCTTATTATTATGGTCTACTAATATTACATGTGAACCAGCTTCTAATTTTGTATGTACTTCTGGTGCTTTACGATTTATTGCATCTAATACAAATTGTGTTTCTTCTGATGGAACACCTTGTGCAATTGCAGTAACATTATATCCTAATTTTGTAAATATATCTTCAGCTACTATTGCTGAAATTATTGAATCTGTGTCTGGATTTTTATGTCCTGTGATATATATTTTATCCATCTTTTTTTCTCCTTTTTTATTATTTTTATTCTGATTGTTTTTTCTAACATTTGGTTTTGATGTATTATTATTATTCATCGCATAATCCATTCCATTTTTAATTATGTCTTCTATTGCTTTTACTGCTTTTTCTTCGCCTTTTTTAAGTATCATATATTCTTCTTTAGATACTTTGCCAATAACATAATTTATCATATCATGTTTGAATTTTGGATTTCCTATTCCTATTCTAACTCTTAAAAAATCTTTAAAATTATTTAAAATACTTTTGATTCCATTATGACCTGCTGAACTTCCTTTTTTTCTTAGCTTTATTTCTCCTGATGATATATCTTTATCATCATATACTATAATTATTTTATCTTCTTGAATCTTAAAAAACTTTGCATATTCAAATACTGCTTTTCCTGATAAGTTCATATATGTTAAAGGTTTTAAGAATATACATTCTTGATTAAATATAGTACATTTTGCATATTCTCCACTCCCTTTTTGCCTAAATTGAAGATTGTATTTACTTTTAAATATGTCTATTACATCAAATCCTACATTATGTCTTGTATTTTCGTATTGTTTTCCTGGATTTCCTAATCCAACTATTAAATACATATATTCACCTCATTAAAATTATATCATACTTTATAGTTTTTTACTATTCTTTTTTATATAGTTTTATGCGAAAAATTTAATTATTTTAAAAATTAATTATTTTAACTTATCCTTATTAATAATATATCTAAACTTATTTTCTTTTTGCTTTTTACATATATTTTTGTATATACAATACTTGCACGCACTTTCTTTTGTGCTTCCAGAGATATACATATATGGATAAATATCTGTATTTCCTTCAAATATTTTTCGTGATAATTCTTCTAATACATTTTTTGAATATAATGATAATTCTTCATATTCTTGTTTTGTAACTCCAATAATATCTTTATTAGATATCTTGCCGCTTTTATTTAATTTTATAATATCTGATTTTATAACATCTGATTTTTCATCTTCTGTAATTAAAGTTGTATCATATTTTGATAATTCTTCTTTATCATCATATTTAATAAGTCCTGTGAATTTAAAATTATTTTTTTCTTGTTGTAGTTTTCCTTCTTCTTCTAAATATGTACTTACTTTTGCTTTGTTATACATTAACGGCATATATATTAAGCCTGTTGGATCTAATTTTTCTTGTTCTTTAATTGAATTGGCATATGTAAATAATTGTAATTGTAAGCCTGACATTATTTTATATTTATCAAGACTCTTATTACTAGACTTATAGTCTATTATCCTAAATTCATTGCCATTTTTTAAAGCATCTATTCTATCTATTTTACCTTTTAATTCTATTGCTATTTCTTTATCTAGACTTGGTACATAAATTGAATATTTTTGATTAAATTCTTTTTCATTTTCAACTACTTCAAATTCGCTTAATCTAATAAATTCTAAAATATTTACTGCTGATTTTTTGATATTTGAAACTATTTTTTTAGTTATCTGAATATTTTTAGGATTTGCTATCATTTTTTCATATTTCTTATCTTTTAATATCTCATTAACATTTTTTTCTACATTATCATATACATTTTTCTTATATTCTTTTACTTCTTCTGATATATTTTCAGGTTCTGCATTTGCAAGAATTCTTAATTCTAATGTTAAAATATCCATATTTTTAGATATTGTATCTATTTTTAATACTTTTCTTTTTACATCTTCAACTACTTTTTGCATAACCTCATGTATAAATATCCCTATATCAATACTTGTGCTTGATATAGTATTTTGTTCTTTTAAATTTAATATATATTTTAGATAATATGCAAATGGACATTTAGCATATTCTTCTAATTTTGAAATACTTGTTTTTAATCCTTGACTATATAATTGTGATAATATCTCTTCATTTAGTTTTGGAGACATATTTTTAATTTTTGAATTTTCTATTAATTTAGAATAATCCGTATTATTAATAATTAGATTGTACAATTCTTTTAAACAATTTATAGTTTGAGTTATATTATTTTTTTCTTGTACTTTATTTACTTCTATTTTTTTTAATTGTTTTTCTAAATCTACAATTTCACTTTTTAATTTATGTAGATAATCTACTAATTCTTCTTTAGTTGGTGCAATACTATATAGTTCTGATATATATTTAGAAATTATATCTGTTATCTGTAAATCTGTATTCAATTTATTTTCTACATTTTTTAATTTTGTTTGCTTTCTAAGTACATTATCTGTATCAAAATACTTATTAAGTGATAATATTTTATCAATATATATTGAAGGCTCTATTATACTTTTTTCGCCATTTCCCATAGCTGACCATGATAAATATATATTTTCTGCATTATGTATTAAATTAACTATTTCCAATTGTTCTTTTGCAAAATATTCTTCATCTGTTTTAAAAATATTTATTTCATTTTCTTTAAACTTTAAATTGTCTTCTTCATTTAATAATCTATTTGTTTTTTGATATGCTGGAAATGTAAATTCATCTACACCTAGTACATATATATATTTAGATACTACTGCATTTTGTATATTATTTACAGTTATTCCATATATATCTTCAAATATATGTGTATCATAATTTTGTAATATCATTTTAAAATATATACTATATTCTTCAACTGAAATATCATCTATTATTGATAATTTTTCTAGAATATTATTAAGTATATTTATTTGCATTGTATATTTTTGTTTTTCTTCTTCACTTAATAATATGTTTTTATACATGTTATTAAATACATCATATCTCTCTAAAAAATCATATATTGCCTTTGATATATTTTTTCCATTAGTCTTTTTATTTTTTAATTCTAATATATCTAATTCTAATATATCTTCTATATCTTCAATTATTTCTTTATTTGAATTTTCTTTTTTAAATATATTTGAATATATTACACGTAACTCTTTTAAAATACTCTCCCTTATATTTTCTATTTCTAAAAACCTATATGAATTTTGAGCATATTTAAAACTTTTTTGTATATTGTATTTATTAATCTTCCAATTATTAATATATTTTTCAAATGCATATATATCTATTTCACTTGATATTGTTTGATTTAATTCTTCTTCTATTTCTTTACTATCTTTTTTAAAAATATTATTAAAAAGTTTTGTTTTTAATAACTCTATTATTTGAAATACATCTAAATTTAATGCAGATATTAGATAATCTACTATTCTAATTAATTCTCCCTTATATATGTTTTCTTTTTTAGTTATATTTAAAGTTAATCCTTTTTTATTAAACTCTTTAATTAGCTCATTTTTATATTTTTCTGGACTTTGAACTATTAATTGTATAGAATCTCTTTCTTCGCCTTTTTGTAATTTTGTATAGATATCTTCTGCAACATATCTTACTTCTTCTGCTAAATTATTGAATTTTAATATATTTAATGTTTCATCTATATTTTCTTCCGATTCTTTTGAAGTTACCTTATGATTAGTCACTTTTTCATTTGTAACATCTGTATATTTAAGATCTTTTTCAGTAACATATTCATATATACTATATTTAGATAACATATATTTTAATTTTGATATGTTTGTATATCTATTTTTAGATATATTTGTATTTAAGTTTTCGTCTATTGATAATATTTTAACATCATTCTCTATTTGTATCGTTTTTAATAATTCAAATATAGTATTTTTAGTAAAAGAATATGTTTCATTACTACTATTTATATCATTTAGTGGTATATATATATTAACTTTTTTAGCATATTTTGATATTTTTGAAATTAACTTTCGTTGTATATTACTAAAACCTACAAATCCCAATATATGTATTTCTGCATCATTAAAATATTTTAATAATTCTTCATTTTCTAAAATTTGTAAATAGATCTCTTCCTTATCTATAGTATTAGTATTTTTTTCGTTATATTTTTTTAATATATTAACTATATCTAAAAGCTTTGTTTCAAAAAGTGTTAAATATTCTTTTGTTATATCTAAATTAAATTTTTCTTCCAATATTTCAGGCGTTATTGCATTTTCTTTTAATTTAGTAATTACTTTTTCTATTTCTTCTAAATATTTATCTGAATTTAATATTTTTAAATCTGTTTCTTGTAAGATTTGCTTAATATATATATTCCTTACTAATTTATCCACATATATATTCTTACTATATTTGGTATTTTTAAATATCATATATGGTAATCTTGCAAATGATAATATATCAATATTTAAATTAATTCCATTTGATTTTTTTAATATATTTTTTTCATAATAATTAGTTTTAAATTCTGGAGATAAAATATATTTATTCCCAATATATTTATCTCCAGCTTCTTTTTTAGATATATCTATTTGTTTATACATTTCTTGTTCTAATTTTTTAACATCAGAAGATATTAATATTTTTACCATAATCTCCTCTTTCTCTACTATATTAATATTAAATTAATATAAATTATATCTACTATTTGATAATTGTGGATATTTAAAACTTATTCCTGGAGTTATTATTCCATCTTCAATATGATTTCCTGCAAATTCTCTTTTTCCTACTAAAAAGAATTTTAATTGCCTACTTCTTGGTACTGTACCACCACCTTTAACAATAGGGTCATCAAATGTTACATCTACTCCATACCATTGTCCATCTAAATATACCATGTTCCAAGCATGTGCTTCATCACGACCATCTCCAATTCCTCTTCCTACAACTGTTATTGTATTAAATCCCATTCCATCTAATATATATTTAAATGCTTTTGCATATCCTTCACATACTGCTCTTCTGTATTTTAATGCTGCATACATATTATGTTTTAAATCACCTGGATCGTTTTCTTCATAAGAGACTGTTTGTATTAAATAGTCATGTACATATTGTATTTTTTGATATGGTTTTTGGAAAGTATTTGCTTTTGATATAATAGTATTTCTAATATCTTCCATTTCTTTTCTTGCTTTATTTACATCTTCTTTTGTGTATAATCCATCAATATAGTATTTTTTACCTTTTGCATTTGATATTATTGTTGTATTTACAGGTTGCATACTTGGATATTTTCTAGAACTAACACTTAATGAAATATGTCTAACATCTATAAAGAAAAGTTGTGGATAGTCTAATACTAACGCATTTACTGATGCTTGAAATGCTTCATTTAATTTATCTGTTCCTCCTGGAGAATTTATTAAATCACTAAATTGTTCTCCAAAATTAAATGAATGTTCTCCTTCTAAAAAGTATGCACTTTCTGCTGATAACTTATCATATATTTTTTTAGCTATTGAATTTAATTGTGAATAATATATTCCATTAGTCATTTGAGGTTGTGGTTTTGGTTGTGGTTTTGGTGTTACAGGTAAATTTTCTCTTTGTTTTTGTTCAATTTTTGTCTGAATTTGACCTGGAGCCTCTGAAATTCCTGTATCTGCTTTTGTATTATTGTTTTTAAATGATTCATCTAGTGGATTATCTTCTATTCTTTCTTCATGTTTTATTCCAACTACTTTTAATGCGTAATCTCCTATTGAATTTAATTTTTCTTTGAATTTGCCAGGAGTTAATAATAGTACTAGTGTTAATGAAATTAAAAATACTATTACAAATGTACCTATAGTTTGAAATATTATCTTTAAAGTTATTTTTCCATGATTATTTTGTATTTTTTTAAATTTATTTTGTTTCATTTTTCCTCCAGTAAAATAAGCATTGTTGTGCAATACCTTTTTGTGGTATGTCTTTTACCACTTCTAATATTTTTTTATCTGATTGTTCCACTCCATCAAAAAATATTTCACTCATTACTCTTCTAACCCAAACATCAATTGGGAAAGATTCTATTCTATGCATACCAAAAAGCATGATACAGTTTGCAACTTTTGGACCTATTCCATTAAATTTAGTTAGTTCTTCTAATAATTCTTTATCTGATAATTTTTTTAATTTTTCTAAATAATCTAGACTTAATTTTGATATTGTATCTACAAGTCTATCTGCTCTAAAACCTGTTTTAGCATTTTTCATATCTTCTACTGTAAACTGTTTTAATTTTTCTAATGATGGAAATAGATATTCTGTATATTTTTTTCCATCATATTCAAATTCTATTTTTTCTCCACCTTTTGTAGAAATTATATTTACACTTCTTTTTATATTATTAATATTATTGTTAGCAGATATTATATATGAAATTATCATCTCTAATAATTCTTGATTTAAAATCCTAATACCTTTTCCATATTCTACTGCTTCTTTAAATTTGGGATTTTCTTTTAATTTTTCAAATATATTATTATAGTCTGTTTCTAAATCTAAATAATGTCTCAAATCTTTTTCTATATCTTGTATATCTTTTTTAGTGTTTGTATATACATTAGATATTAATGTTGTTTCATTTGCTTCTAAAATACATACATATTCTTTAAATATTGTAAGATATTTTGTTTTTTCTAGATTTAATTCTTTCCACCTAAAACATTGACCATTTTCAAAAATATCTTTTAATTTTAAATTATCTATGTCTTTTATTATTATCTGTTGCTTATATATTCTGTTTTCTATAATTTACTCCTTAGTATTTCATTAGTGTTATTTGCTATATTTAATTATTTTAATATATATTTTTTTTCCTAATATTCTTCTTAATCCTGTTTCACTTGAAGGTTTTACAATTACTTTAGTATTATATATCTCAAACATTCTCTCTATATTTGAATTATCTATTCCTAAAAATAGGTTTATTTTGTTTTTTGGTACATAAAGTTCTACTATATCAACCTTACTATTCATATTCTTGATTTTTTCTACCAAATAATCATAACAAATTTCGCTTTCTATTAATTCTTGAATGTTAGTTATAACTGCTCCATTTAAGTATTTAGTTTTAATCAAACTTTCTTGTAGACTTGTTTTAAATTGTATATTTAATTCTTTCTTTTTTAATGCAAATTGTACTATTTCTTTAATAAGTACTTGTAATTGTAATACATCTAGTGGAGTATAATTTCCTCTTACAAATTGTTTAGCAAGTTCTGTGTTTTTAAATACAATTATAGGTGTAATAATCAAAGTTTTTAAGTGTAGTTTAAGCATTTTTTCTACCATATACATTTCTTCTTGTTTGTCTTCACATAAACCTATTCCTAATTCTGCTCCAACATTCATTTTTTGTCTTCTAATTTTTTTAACTGCTTGAACTATATCATTAAATGTGTACTTTACATTAGATTTTTGTAAATATTCGTCTAATGTTGTAATTGCTAATATATATATATCTGTAATCCCTATTTTCTTAAATTTTTTTAGATCTGTATCTAATATATATTTAACAGGTAATGTTAATGCTATTTTTTTAATTTCATATTCTTTAGCTAATTCAACTACAGATTTTAAAAAGTCTTCTAAAACATTTATTTTTTCACATTCATCTTCTACTGAAGTTTTTAAACTATCTGTATTATCTGATTTTTCCTCTTGTTTTTCTAGAACTTCTGTAATTACTGAATTTAATGTTTCATGCATTTTTTCTAATTTTTCATAATAATCAAATTCAAAGGCTCCACCTGTAATTGTTATTTCTAATTCTTTTGATGTTATTCCTTTTTTTAATTTATCTTCAATAATGTATTTTGCTTTACTTAATGTAAATGTTTTAAAATTAGAATAATTACTAAATTCTTCTTCGCCTATTAAGTAATTTCCTAAATATTCTTTACCATTAACATTTCTCTTGGTAATTGGTACATCTATTTGAATTATTTCAACATTATTTTTTTCATTAACTATTTTCATAAAAACCTCAACTATATTATATGCATATTTTTTAATGCAGTTTTTGCAGCATTAATTTGTGCTTGCTTTTTACTTGTCCCTTCTCCATAATTTACTAATTCATCATTAAGCATTAATGCTACTTTAAATCTTTTATCATGGTCTGGACCTGTCTCTTCAACAAGTTCATATTTTATACTTGCAGCTCCATTTTCTTGAATTTTTTCTTGATATATTGTCTTGTAATCCATTAAATATTCTGCATTTACTGCATAATCTATTATTTCTTCAAAATTATTTAAAATAAATTGTTTAGCTGTATATATATTTGAATCTAAACTTATTGCAGCAATTACTGCTTCTACCATATCTGCTAATATTGTTTTTGATTTTCCAGATGATTTAGCTTGTGATTTTGATATTAAGATATATTTATCAAATTCTAATTTTTCAGCTATTTTTGCTAAACTATCTTCACAAACTATATATGCTCTTATCTTAGTCATGTCACCTTCGCAATAATTTTCAAGCATATAATATAGATAATTAGTTATTACATATTCTAATATACTATCACCTAAAAATTCTAATCTTTCATTACTACTAATTTTATGTATATTAGCATAAGATTTATGTATTGTTGCATTATCTAATATTGATATATCTTTAAAATAATATCCAATATTATCTTCTAGTCCTTTTAATCTTTCTTTTGTTTTCTCAACATATTCATCATAATTTTTATATTCTACATATTCTGAATAGTCTAATTCTTTATCTATTTCAACTTTGTTATTTTTACTCATATTATACTCCATATTCATGATTAATTATATCATTATTAGATACTTTTAACAACTAAAAATATTATAAAAATATAGTAAAAATATATAAAAAAGACCACTTATAATTATATTACAATATATAAGTGGTCTTTTAATGATTTTTAAAACTATGTTATTTTTATTATTATTTAAAAAGCTTTTCCATGATTTCATACTTTATGGTAGAATCTTTAAATAAATTTATTATTTCTCTGTATTCTAGCCTATCATCAGAAGATGGCAATTTATACAATGCTAGATATCTGATTCTTGCGTCCTCATCTACTTTGAAAACAAAATCGTACGCATTATCATCATTATCATCTTCATCATCTTTAAGAAAGTTTAGTTCGTTGAATATATCTAGAACCTTGGCATTTGTTTCTTTTGTTTTTTCTGACGAGTAATAAAAGTCACCTTTTTTAATAAGTGGCGTTAAGAGGCATCTAGTTATTATGTCTCCTTCTACTGTGATACCAAAGTTCTCATATTGTTTGCGACAAATTTCTTCAGCTTCCTTAATTAAATAAAAACTAGATTTTAAAGCTATAATATCTTTTTCTTGCAAAATAAACTTACTTTGTACATTGGCAACATTATTGTTACCATTTATAAAGTCAATTTCTTTAACTCTAATTAACATACATAAGCCCCCTTTAGAAACTTAATATCTTTTTAAATTCCTGCATATCTCCTAAAGCTATACAAGAATTGGAATTACATATCTGTAATTCACCGTTTGTTCCTTTAATAAGTTTTAACTGCTTTGCCTGTGAATAATTTATATTCTGTCCAAAAACTTTATTGTTTTGAATAAATCTTAGCAAACGCTGATATTTCAACTTTTTTGTCTCAGGTGAAAAATGATTTAATAATTCCTCAACTGTAATTTCCTCGCTCTGCATTTTGTTCATAATATTTTCCATAGTTATACTCCTTTCTGCAAACCAAAATAACTGTTTGCATTAAAATAATAAAAAATTAAAATCTATTCCGAATTGGAATCTCTTAAGTAAACTATTCTCAACTTTAACGCATAAAGTGAAGCTTACTTAAGAGAATATACTTTATTATACTATCATTATTTAATTATGTCAAATCTACCTTAATTTTAGATTGTAATTTGTGTAGAAAACACAAACATATTTGACAGAAATATATTAATTTAGACTTATATAACATATTAAACAGTATCATTATCTTTTTTTATGTAGTATTTTGTATTTTTTAAAGGTTCTGGCATGTATGTTTGTTCTACTATAGAATTTTTATAATTATGTGGATATAGATATCCTTCTCCTATTTTAAATTGTTTTAATTCTTTTTTACCTGCATTTCGTATATGTAATGGTATTTCACCTATATCTTTATTTTGTACATCTTCTATTGCCATATTAATTGCTAAATATGCACTATTTGACTTTTTAGCCTTTGCTAAATATATAACTGTTTGTGCTAAAATAATTCTGCTTTCAGGCATTCCAATTTTACTTACTGCATCAAAACAATTGTTTGCAATTACTAATGCCATATTATCTGCAAGCCCTATATCTTCTGATGCAAGTATAATTAATCTTCTTGCAATAAATTTTATATCTTCTCCTGCACATAATGCTCTTGCTAAATAATGTATTGCTGCATTTTCATCACTTCCTCTAATTGATTTAATAAGTGCAGATATTGTATCATAATGTTCTGTGCCACTTTTTTGAAAATACTGTTTTTTTTCATTTAGAGTATTTGCAAGTGTTTCTATTGTTATTATTATTTCACCTTTTGTATTTATTGGTGTACTTATTACACAAAGTTCAAGCATATTTAATGCATTTCTAACATCCCCACTACTATATATAGCTATTTCTGTAAGTACATTTTCATCTACTTTTACATTATATTTTTTTAATCCTTCATCTAATGATATAGCTTTTTTTAGTATATTTATTATATCTTTTTCTGTGGGCACATTTAATTTAAATACCATCATTCTGGATATTAAAGCTGAATTAATTTCAAAATATGGATTTTCTGTTGTAGCTCCAATAAGTGTAACATGCCCATTTTCTACATATGGTAATAATACATCTTGTTGTGCTTTATTAAATCTATGAATCTCATCTATAAATAGTATTATTTTTTGTTTAGGATTTAATAAAATATTTTGACTTTCTTGTATAACACTCTTTATATCTGATACTCCTGATGTTACTGCATTTAATTTTTTAAATGGTATTTTAGTTGTTTTTGATATTATCTCTGCTATTGTAGTTTTTCCTGTTCCACTTTTACCCCAAAGTATAAAGCTTGGTAATATTTCTTTATCTAATGCTACTTTAAGTGGTGCTTTTTCTCCAATTATATGTTCTTGCCCTACTATATCTTCAAATTTTTGTGGTCTTACTCTATATGCTAATGGCTTATTTTTATTCATTTTTACCCCTATATCTTGATTATATTCTAACTATTATTTTAATAAAAAAGTACATCTATTAGGTAAATCCTAAAAGGTGTACTTTTTTAGTATTATTTTACTTCTTCTATTATTATTTTTTCTACAATTACATCTTTTAATGGTTTATCTTTTTCATCTACTTCTACTTTAGCAATTTTATCTACTATATCCATACCTTGATATACTTGTCCAAATACTGTGTATTTTAGGAATAAATGTGGTGAACCACCATATTTTTTGTATGCTTTAATAATGTTTTCTGAAGAATTTTTTAATCTTAATTGTTCTTCTATTGTTTTATCATAATTTGCTTGTGTAATAAAGTATTGACTTCCTAATGATTTTGGTTCTGATGTACTTGCCATACATAATGTTCCTCTAAATGGAAATCTTTTAATTGAAACTTCTTTTTCAAATGGTTCTTTCCATATACTTTCTCCACCCATTCCTGTACCTTGAGGATCTCCTCCTTGTATCATAAACTCATTTATTACTCTATGGAATTTTAATCCATCATAATATCCATTTTTAGCATGTGTAATAAAATTTTCTACGGCAATTGGAGCTTCTTTCTTAAAAAACTTAACCTTTATGTCTCCAAAATCTTTTATTTTTAATGTTGCAATTGTTTCTCCTTTTTGAGGCGATGCTAATTGTTTTTGCATTATTTCTTCATAATTTACATCTTCTATTGTTTCATTTTCATCTGTTTTTTTATTTTTATTTGAATCTGTTTCTATTTTTGTATTTGTTGGTTTATTAAGTTCTTGACTTTTTTGCTCATTAAGTACATAACTTCTGTATGCAAAAAACATTATTCCTATTACTATTATAGTAACTATAATACCTATAATTATATTTTTTTGTTCCATTTTTTCTCCTTATTTATATCTATGGCATATATAATCTTCTTCTATCTATACCAAAAAATCTTTTTACTTTATTAAATATTTTTTTCAAGAAGTTTTCTTTTTTTACAATTGTCAAACTATTAATTTGTTCTGTTAATTGTGTTTCTTGATATTCCCTGTCTTCAAAAAATCTACTTCTACTAACCTTATATTTTTCTTCTAATCTTTTTAATGTTTTTTTATCACACCATGATGATTTTAAAATTATTGATAATATTACTATTGATTCATACATTAAATTTTGTTCTTCTAGTCTTCTATTTAAGTCTATTTGAAAATAATGTGTTTCATCTTTAAAATTTTCCATAAACCATGTAAAATTATCTGGTACTTTAGCTCGTAAAATTGGGTCTGTATATTCTAAAACTATTGAAACTTCTTTTAAAGCTTTATATAATTTTTCTTTTTCTCTCATCTCTTACCTCATTAATTTTAAAGCATCTTTTATAATTTCTTCTGTTGTTTTTTTGTAATCTAGCTTTTCTAATATATTTACTATATCTCTATTATTATATCCTAATATTATTAATGCTTCTTTTACATCTAACATTTTTACTTTTGACATATCTTGTTTTTCTGATATTTCTGTTGTATTTAATTCTAATATTTCTTCTGATTTTATCTTGTCTTTTATTTCTAAAATAAGTCTTTGTGCAGTTTTTTTACCAAGTCCTGGTAATTTTGATACTTCTTGTACATCTTCACTAATTACTGCATATGCTAATTTTGATGGAGTTATATTTGATAAAATACCTATTGCTGTTTTAACTCCTATTTTACTTACAGAAATTAATTTTTCAAACATAGACTTTTCAGATAAATCATTAAAGCCATATAAATTTATTGCATCTTGTGATACATGATAATATGTATATATCTTATATTCTTTTTGTGATTCTAATAAGTCTATTGCATTTTTAGACATATTTATCTCATATCCAATCTGATTATTTTCTAATACTACTACATTATTATTTTTATGTACTACTTTACCAATTATATATGCATACATAATTAACCTTTCTAAAACTATCTTTTGTTTATTTATTAATATTTTTCTTATTATTCTTCTTATTATTTTTTTCAGCCTTTAACTGTTCTTTTCTTAACTTTTCTGCTTTTAATTTTTCTTCTTTTTCTTTAACTGATTGCAAATATAATTCAATTGTTAAATTATCTTGGTCTAATTCATCTCTGTTTGATGGCTCTGATAATAGGTTTAATATTTCTAAATATAGTTTATCTGCTTTTTCATTCCAATTTTTAACCATATTACGAGCTTCATCTACTGAACTTACATATAGTTCTACCTTTACTAAATCTCTATCATCTTCTCTTGCTCTACATACCACAGTCTTTTTAGATGGTAGATATTCTGCTGATATTGATAATGCTTCTCTAATAGCCTTATAATATTTACTAAATTCTGAATCTATTTTTAAAAGCTCTATTCCAGGAACCATTGAAAGTGCTATATCTAAAGCATTTTCTCCATTTTCAGATAATGAATATAACATAACTTTTTCTTTTGCTGATTCTTCTGTGTTTAAATCATTTTTAATTATCCCCTCTTTATATGCTTCTGCTATTTCTTCAGGAGTTAATTCTAAATTATGTTTTCCTTTTTCTTTTTTTTGTATATATCCTTCTGATATTAATTCTTCAAAATATTCATGAAATTCAAAATAATTAATATCTGTTAATGATGTTACTAGTTCTAAAAAAACCTTGAAAAGTACACTTTTTTTAGTCTTTTTTAATATATACATCATTATAACTTTATTTTTGGCTACTTCCATTTTATTTGAGGTATAGTCCATTTTTTACCTCCTTTATATATAATTAGTTTATCAAAATATATAAGAAAAAGCAATTTAAAAACCACTTTTTCTTATGATTTTTCTTAATTTATACATTGTTATTTATTTTATTTGTGTTATGTATACAATATTTTTTTCTTCTATATAATTCATATAAAATTATAGCTACACTTATTGCTAAATTTAAGCTTTCTACATTTTTTTCCATAGGTATCTTAATCTTATTTTTAACTAATTTAAACATTTCTGCACTTAATCCGTTTGCTTCATTACCAAAAATAAGTATATTTTTAAATGTGTTTTTAGATGTATTTTCATATATATTTTTATATGAATTTTCATTATAGTTATCCACATTTTCTATAGAATTTGTGTATAAGTTTTCTCCATCTATTGCTGTACCTATAGTTATATAATTATTTTGCACATATTCTTGTTTAACAAATTTTTCAAACTCATATAAACTAATATTTAATATATCTATTTTAAAAACTGCTCCCATTGAGCTTCTAATAACTTTTTCTGAAAATTGTGATACACAATCTCCTACAAGTATTAATAATTTATTACCTGTAGCAGACATAGTTCTTAAAACACTGCCCAAATTTCCAGGGTCATTTACATTTTCTAACACTATAATATTATCATTTGAATTATTATTTAGATTATTATTTAATTTAATTTTTTCAATGATTTTACAAATACTTTTTTGAACATTTTCATTTTTATCATATATGTATTTAATACATAAGGCGAT
>JBQMXM010000002.1:0-103480 GCA_052174015.1 Clostridium sp. | reverse complement strand
CTGTTAACCGTTAGGTCGTAGGTTCGAGTCCTACAAGAGGCGCCATTTATAGTGATATATATGGTTAATAATAGGTGTAAATCTATTATTTTTTTACCCATTCATAGGTAACATAAAGAATATAAATAAAAAGTTACAAAACTATTTACATAAAAAGTTTTCTGTGTTATAATATTACTATAGAGTTACAATATAGTAATAAAAATGTAAAACAAAAGAGAGGTTATAATGGAAAATCCTACAAATGAATTAGAATTCAAAGAAATAGACACAACAGAAAAAGTAGAAAATTTATGTACTTTAATAGGTGAAGTAATTAGTGCTCCTGAAAAAAATCATGAAACACATGGAGAAAATTTCTATATTTTTAAATTAAAAATAGATAGATTAAGTGGAGATATGGATATAATTGATATTATTGTATCTGAAAAATTAATTGATGTATCTACAATATTAATAGGAGATTTCTTTAAAATAGAAGGAGAAATTAGATCATATAATCATTATATATCTGAAACAGAAAAAAGAAAGTTAATTATTAATATATTTGCTAAAAATATATTAAAAGTTACATCAGAAGAAGATTTAACAACTAATAATATACAATTGATAGGGCATATTTGTAAGCAACCAATTTACAGAAAAACACCTTTTGGTAGAGAAATAGCCGATATATTATTAGCAGTAAATAGACTTTATGGAAAAAGCGATTATTTACCATGTATAGCATGGGGAAGAAATGCTAAATATGCTTCAAAATTTGAAGTTGGAGATAAAATAAAGTTGATAGGAAGAATACAAAGTAGAGAATATGTTAAAAAGATAGAAGATAAAGAAATAAAAAAAGTGGCTTATGAAATATCTGTAGCTAGCTTAGAAAAAATACAAGAAGAAATTAACGAGTAATTAATCAACTTGTACAAAAGATAAATATACCTAATATAATAATAACTAATATATAATAACCATAATTAACCATGACACTATAAAATATAGTGTCTTTTTTTATTTATAGTAAATTAAAGAAACTTAAATTATTACATTTGTATAATATTAATATAAAAGAATTAAAAAAATGTAAGTAGTATAATATAATTAATAAAAATAAATAAAGTAGATGTAATGAGTAAAAGAAATTATGCAAGAGAATATCAAAAATCTATAGAAAATAAAGTTAATATATCGTTTAGAATAGATAAAGAAATATATATAAAATTTAAAGAAAAATTAGAAAAAGAAGGAAAGAGTATAAA
This sequence comes from Clostridium sp., assembly GCA_052174015.1. Classification (GTDB taxonomy): domain Bacteria; phylum Bacillota; class Clostridia; order TANB77; family CAG-508; genus JABCPO02. Next base: position 102,227 of record JBQMXM010000002.1, on the reverse strand, counting down.
TCAAACATTAAAAGAATTTATTACAAATTATTAAAAAAAGGATATAAATATATCCTTTTTTAACTTTGGTACCGGTGGTGGGACTCGAACCCACACGCCATTGCTGACAACAGATTTTGAGTCTGCCCCGTCTACCAATTTCAGCACACCGGCATGTATATAATTATTATATAGTATATTTTTTAAAAATACAAATATTAAAATTTACATTTTAATGAATGTAATGTATTTACCTTTTCTAGTATCTATAGTATAATTTATATTAGACATAACTTTATTCTTCTTACAATGTGTTTGTTTCTTATTAAATTGTATCAAAGACATAGAGTTATGTCTTTTTTATTTATCTATACTGACATTTAATTTTATCACTTTTAAATTTTAAAATCACTTTACATAATTATTGATTTGAATATAAAAATATGTTATAATAATAATATATAAAATATATTGTTAAACTAACATAGTGTTGCGGAACACAAGTATATTGTTAGTTGAAAGGAAAATAATATGACAAAAATTATATCAGCATTCCCATGCATGGGAAAAACTTATTTTGCAAGTCAAAATCCAGAAAAAGCATTAGACTTAGAAAGTTCAGATTATTTATTTGAACGTTCAGGATATGAACATTTAAGTTCAGAAGAATTTAAAGGAATACCTGATAGAAAGCGTAAGGTTAATGGTCTTAATGATTATCTTGAGGCTATACACAAAGAAATGCAAATGGACAGATATGAATACTTGTTTGTAGCTCAGAATCCAGAAATTATAAAAGGGATTATAGAAATGGGGTATGAGGTACACTATATAAAGCCAAACCCAATTGACGAGGCTGAAAAAGTATTTATCCAAAGAGCCACTAAACGTGGCAATAGTGATAAATGGATTCACTCAACAATTAAATTTTTAAAATCTTCAGCTATAACACAATTTACAAATGAAGAGCTTAAAAAAATATATATTTACTTAATACCACCAAATTCATATCTTAGTGATTTTCTATAACAAAATAGTTAAAACAGATATATATGTAAGCATAAATAATATTTATATACTACACAAGACATTAATAGTAAGTCTTTTTAAGACTTACTATTTTTTTATTTTCAATTAAATTTTTTAATTAAGTCTTAAGATTATTTATAATAAGAATATAAATTAAAAAGTATAAAATAAAGTATAAATTAAACTTAAAAAAAGTTTAAAATAATAGAAAAATTTGGTATAATTTAAGTATAGAAAGAGGAAAAATGAGAAGATATAGTATAAAAAAAGAATGTAAATGAATATACAAAGAGAGTACACTTTATAACATTAGGATGTAAAGTAAATCAATATGAAACAAATGCTATGATAACAGACTTTATAAAGATGGGATATAGTATTACAGAAAATATAGATGATGCATATATAGTTATAGTAAATACTTGTACTGTTACAAATGTTGCAGATAAAAAAAGTAGACAAATGCTAAAAAAAGCAAAAGAAAAAAATGAAAAATTTGTTGTATGTACAGGTTGTATGGCAGAAAAAAAAGATTTAACTTTAGAATATGTAGATTTAATTTTAAATAATCGTGGTAAATTAAATATTGCTAAATATGTTACAGAATATTTAAAAGAAAAGAATGAAAATACTAATTATGATTTACAATACAGTATAGATGATACATTAGGGTATGGAGAATTTAATTCAGATTCATATCAAGATAAAAAAAGAGCAATTTTAAAGATACAAGATGGTTGTAATATGTTTTGTACATATTGTATTATTCCATATACAAGAGGTAGAATTAGAAGTAGGGATAAAGATAATATAATTAATGAGGCTAAAAATATAGCTAAACAAGGGATAAAAGAAATAGTATTAACAGGTATACACTTAGCTTCATATGGTAAAGAAAAAGAAAAAATAGCAGAAAATTATTATTTGATAGACTTATTAGAAGATTTAAATAATATAGATGGAATATCTAGAATTCGCTTAGGGTCTATTGAACCTAAATTAATGTCAGAAGAATTCTTACAAAGATTAATTAAACTTAATAAGATATGTCCACATTTTCATTTATCATTACAAAGTGCAACAAATGAAATATTAAAAAAGATGAATAGAAAATATACAATAGAAGAATTTTTTGAAATAATATCAAGAATTAGAAAATATTATCTAGACGCTATGTTAACAACAGATATAATTGTAGGGTTTCCTGGAGAAACAGAAGAACTATTTAAACAAACATATGATAACCTAAATAAAATACGATTTTTTAAATTACAGGTATTTCCATATTCAGAAAGAGAGGGTACTGTTGCAACTAGATTTCCAAATAAGGTTACTAGAGAAAAGAAAAAAGAAAGAGTTAAAAGTTTAATGAGACTTTCTGATGAGATTCAAGAAGAATATTTAAAACAAATTATATTAAAATCTAAAACTGATACAAAAAATATTTTAGAAGTGTTAATAGAAGAAGAAAAAAATGGAAAATATTTTGGACATACTGCTAATTATATAAAAGTTGCAATAGAAAAAGAAAAAATAGAAAATATATTTAAAAATTTAATGTTAAAAGAAGAACATAAAAATAAAATTAATGCAATAGATATAGCAGAAAAAATTATTGGAAATATATATGCAGTTAAACCTAAAGAAATAATAAAAGAAGAAAAAAACATCAATGATTACTATATTTTAAGCGATTTTTAGCTTTAAATATAGTATATAATGTAGTAAATATGTATATTAAAAAATACAAAATGATACAAAAAAGAAATATTAAAAATTGTAACAAACAAAGACAAGCTATTTTAAATATGGTATATTAGATGTATATTAAAATAAAAGTGAAATATTAAATTAATTTTAAATTTAATACTTGTAGGAGGAAATATGATCGAATATAGATTAAATGAATATGGGATTTTAGAAGAAGTACAAAACGAAAATAATAATTTAGAAAATATAGAATTAAATAACGAAAGTCCAGTTGAAAATTTAATGCAAGATAATGCAACATTACCTGTAAAAAAAGGATTTTGGACTAAATTCAAAGATTTTATGTTTAAACCAATTAATGTAAAAGACTTTTTATTCCAAGAAATAGATTTATATAAAGAAGTAAATTTAATTAATTTAGAACTTACACCATATGAAAGTAGAGTACTAAATCAAGTTAAAGATTTTTGGACACAAGACGTAACAAATACTTTTAAATTTTAGTTATTATTTAAAATGTAATTATACTAAAGATACCATAATAATAAATATACTAAAGATAAAATTAAACAAAAGAGAAAGGTAGGGTTCTCCTACCTAATTTTTGTTTTTAATAATATAAATAACAAAAAGTATGAAAAAAGTCAAAAAAAGTATTGACAAAATACAATAAATATATTAATATAATAATGTACATAGTACAAGATGGTCGCTTAGCTCAGATGGCTAGAGCACCTGCCTTACAAGCAGGGGGTCACAGGTTCGAGCCCTGTAGCGACCACCATTTTATAACTAGCTATATATGGCTCGGTAGTTCAGTTGGTTAGAATGCCAGCCTGTCACGCTGGAGGTCGAGGGTTCGAGCCCCTTCCGAGTCGCCATTTTTATAGAGAGTTATTAAAAGGATTTCAGTAAATTCGCAATGCCTATATAGCTCAGTTGGTAGAGCAGAGGACTGAAAATCCTCGTGTCCGTGGTTCGATTCCGCGTGTAGGCACCATATCTGTTAATTAAATAATAGATGTTAAGTCAATCATATGATTGATTTTTTTTTGCGATAAATTTTATAAATATTGTATAATATGTATAAATATTACTAAAATATGATATAATCTAGCTTAATTGGAGGAATGAGATGGATAAAAGTAAAAAGATAGTTTATTTAGAAATTTTAAGAGTAATAGCTTGTTTTGCAGTAATTATGATTCATAGTAGTGCATATTATCTTAAACAAGATTGTGAATCTTTTAATTTTTGGATAGGTAATATATTTGATAGTTTATCAAGAATAGGAGTACCATTATTTATTATGATATCAGGTGCATTAATGCTTGATAAGAATTATAATTATTCAGATAAAAAGCTTATTAAACATATTAAAAAAATGGTTGTATTTTTTATTTTTTGGTCAATTATGTATAGCTTTATTTTTAATATATTATTATCAGTAATAATTCAACATAAGTCATTTAATGTTGTTAAAATTACATGGAAAATAATTGATGGGTATTATCATCTATGGTTTATGTATTTAATTATTGGATTATATATGTTAATTCCATTATTAAGATTATGGGTGAAAGAGGAAAATAAGAGATATATAGAATACTTTCTTATATTATCAGTTATTTTTACATATGTCTTTCCACAAATTATGACTATAGGAAGTAATTATAGTAAGATATTTACTTCTATGAATACTACTTTAGAAAATAAGTTAGCATTAAAATATGTAGGAGGTTTTACAACATACTTTATTTTAGGATGGTATCTTAATAATTTTGAAATAAAAAACAAAAAGTTAATATATATATTAGGACTAATAGGATTACTAACAACTATTATAGGGACATATATATTAACAAATACTATAGGAAAACCTGTGCAAATGTATGACAACTTATATATTAATATATTATTACAAGGAGTAGCAGTATTTGTATTTATAAAAGAAAAATTTAAAAATAAAAATGAAGTTAATCCAATTATATCAAGTATATCAAAATATAGTTTAGGAATATATGCAATTCATGCCTTATTTGTAACAATTATGTACAGAACTGTAGAGAGATTTAATTTTAATTATGCTATAATTAATATTCCTATGATATTTATAATAGCCTTTATAGTAGCATATATTTTAACATGTATTTTAAGTAAAATACCAGGTTTGAAAAAAGTAGTATAATTAAATATGAGACTGTTTGTAAATTTTAAATACAAGCAGTTTTTTAGTCTTAAAATTAAGGAAAAATAAGATTTTATTATTTGTATTTTTTGCTGTAATGTGTTAAAATAAATACAATAATTTTTAAATAAAAGGGAGAAAAAATGGATAGTAAAAATAAGTATTCATATTATCCTAGTTTTTTAAAACTATTAAATTCAATTATATCACCTAAGGGTGATTCAGTAAGATAATAGTTAAGAGTATATAAACTCGACAATATAGAGCCAAATGGAAGAATATTGAAAAAAGGAGGAAAATATGGAAGTAAAAGAATATGGAAAAACATTAAATTTACCAAAAACAGATTTCCCTATGAGAGGAAATTTACCAAATAATGAACCAAAAATACTAGAAGAAGTATTTGAACAAGGATTATATAAAAAGATAATAGAAAAAAATAAGGATAAAAAAACATTTGTATTACATGATGGACCACCATATGCAAATGGACCAATTCATATTGGGCATGCTTTAAATAAGGTATTAAAAGATACTATAGTTAGATATAAGAATATGAAGGGATTTAAAGCAGAATTTATTCCTGGATATGATACACATGGATTACCAACAGAAATAAAAGCAATTGAAAAACTTAATTTAAATAGAGAAGAAATAGAAGTAAATAAATTTAGAGATACATGTAAAGAATTTGCAGAAGAATATATTAACTTACAAACAGAAGGATTTAAAAGGTTAGGTGTATTAGGAGATTGGGAAGATCCATATATAACTTATGAAGCAAGAACAGAGGCAGAACAATTAAGAGTATTTGCAGAAATGTATAAAAAAGGATATATATATAAAGGGTTAAAACCAGTATATTGGTGTCCACATTGTGAAACAGCACTTGCAGAAGCAGAGATAGAATATCATGACCATAAATCTATGAGTTGTTATGTTAAATTTGAAGTAAAAGACTCTAAAGGGTTATTTGATGCAAAAGATACATATTTAGTAATATGGACAACAACACCATGGACTTTACCAGGTAATATGGCAATAACTGCAAGTCCAGAATTTAAATATGTATTAGTATCAGTAGAAAAAGAAGAAAAGACAGAAAAATATATATTATTACAAGAAACATATCAAAAATTAATGGAAGAATGGCAAATAGAAAAATATTCAGTTGTACAAGAATTTAGAGAAGGAGAACTTGAAGGAATTACATATGTACATCCATTCTTAGATAGAGTATCAAAAGTAATTTTAGGTTCAGCAGATACAATTTTAGTAGAAAAAGATTCAGGAACAGGTCTTGTACATACAGCACCAGGATATGGTAGAGAAGACTATTTAGCATCATTAAAAAATGATATTGAAATAGTTGTTGCAGTAGACGAAAAAGGATATCAACAAGAAGGAGCTGGAAGATTTAAAGGTCTTAGATATGATAAATCAAATGAAGCAATTGTAGAATATTTACAAGAAAAAGGATATATTTTAGCAACTAAAAAAATTAATCACTCATATCCACATTGTTGGCGTTGTAAAAATCCAATTATATATAGAGCGGCAGATCAATGGTTTGCATCAATTGATGGATTTAGAAAAGCAGCATTAGATGCAATTAAAAATGTAACTTGGTATCCAGCATGGGGAGAAGAAAGAATTAGATTAATGGTTGCAGAAAGAAATGATTGGTGTATATCAAGACAAAGAACATGGGGAGTTCCATTACCAATATTTTATTGTAAAGACTGTAAAAAAGAATATGTTACAGAAGAAAGTCTAGATAAAGTTATTGAGATTGTAAGAAAAGAAGGTACAAACGCATGGTATGGTAAAACAGAAAAAGAATTAATGCCTGAAAATGCTAAATGTACATGTGGTTGTACAGAATTTGTAAAAGAAACAGATATTATGGATGTATGGTTTGATTCAGGTTCAACACATCATTCAGTAGCAAAAGAAAGAGGTCTTGGAGAAATAGACTTATACTTAGAAGGAAATGACCAATATAGAGGGTGGTTCCAATCATCATTATTAACATCTGTTGCAATGAATGGAAAAGCACCATACAAAGAAGTTGTTACAAATGGATTTTTAGTAGATGAAAAAGGTCGTAAAATGAGTAAGAGTTTAGGAAATGTAATTGCACCACAAAAAATAATTAAACAATATGGAGCAGACATTTTAAGACTTTGGGTTATCTCTTCAGATTATCAATCAGATGTATCAATTTCTGATAATATATTAAGACAAGTATCAGAAACTTATAGGAAGATTAGAAATACTGCAAGATATATTTTAGGAAATATTTCAGATTTTAATCCAAACACTGATAAAGTGGAATATGCAAAATTAGAAGAAATAGATAAATGGGCTATTGGAAGAGTTAATGAATTAGTTAGAAAAGTAACAGAAAGTTATGATGTATACGCATTTAGCAAAGCATATCATGCAATAAATCAATTTATAGTAGTAGATATGAGTACATTCTATTTAGATATAATTAAAGATAGACTATATACAGAAGGTCAAAAATCAGAACTTAGAAGATCAGCACAAACAGCTATGTATGAAATACTATATAGGTTAGTAAGGATTTTAGCACCAATAACTTCATATACAGCAGAAGAAATATTTAAGTATATGCCAAAAACAGAAAAAGAACAAGATTTTAGTATTATGCTTGAAGATTATCCAAAATATGAAGAAAAACTATTTGATGCAAAATTAGAAGAAAAATTTAAAAAATTAATTGAATTAAAAGAATTATCAGATAAAGCCTTAGAAGAAGCAAGAACAGAAAAAGTTATAGGGCAATCATTAGAAGCTAATATATTAATAAAAGCACCAAAAATGGATTATGATTTTATTAAAGAAAATATTAAATTAGTCAAAGATGTAACTATAACTTCAGGAGTAGATGTAGAATTATCTAATGAAGAACAAATTAGTGTAACTGTTAAAAAAGCAAAAGGAACAAAATGTCAAAGATGTTGGATGTATGATGAAAGTACAACATCAACAGAAGAATATCCAGAAGTTTGTCCAAGATGTTTAAAAGTATTAACAGATAATAACTAAAAATACAAATAATAATAAAAAAGCTCTCCTTTTGTTTGCTTTTATAATAATATTATGTTATAATAACTTATGTTATAAGGCTAAGAAAGAGTCAATCTAAAAGGAGGTAAAAATGGCAAGATGTGATGTTTGTGGTAAAGGTACCACTGTTGGACGTAGAATAAGCATAAATCGTTCACAAGTAAGTAAAAGAGCAAAAAGACAAGTAAAGCCAAATATTCAAAGAATTAGAGTATCAAACGAAAATGGACAAACTTTAAAAATAAATATATGTACAAATTGTTTACGTTCATTAAAAGCAGGTAAATTAAAATATGATGCGTAAGAAAGATATAAAACAAATCATAAATAAATTGAAAGAAAAATATCCAGAGGCAACTTGTTCTCTGGATTTTTCAAACCCTTTTCAAATGGCAATATCTGTACTCTTATCAGCACAATGTACAGACAAAAGAGTAAATATTGTAACAAAAGAGTTTTTTAAAGTTGCTCCAAATTCAAAAGAAATGGCTAAATTAACTATAGAAGATATAGAAAAATATATACAAACATGTGGATTATATAAGAATAAAGCTAAAAATATATATAAGTTAACTCAAAAAATAGAATCAGAATATAATGGCGAAATACCTGAAGATATAGACAAATTAATGGAACTTCCTGGGATTGGTAGAAAATCAGCAAATGTAATTATGCTAGAAGCATTCAGCAATCCACAAGGAGTTGCTATAGATACACATGCAGGAAGAATATGTAATAGAATTGGTATATCTGAAAATAAGGATCCAAATAAGATAGAACAAGACTTACTTAAATTATTAGATAAAGAAGACTATTATGATGCAAATCATCTATTTGTTTGGCATGGAAGATATACATGTAAGGCAAGAAAACCAGAATGTAGTAATTGTAATATACAAAAACATTGTAAATATTATAATGAAGAAGTAAATACAAATAAGAATAAGAAGAAAAAATAAAATATTAAAGGATATATATTATTAATATGTTAGAAAAAATATTAAATAAATTTAAAAATATAAATCAAAATAGAGACCACTTAAAACCAAAAGCAAAATCAAAACAAAATCCAAAAGTAAAACAAAAACAAAAAGTAAATAAAATTACTAATAACAAAGAAGAAATAAAAGAATATATTAATTTTAATAATAAGAAGATAGAAATTATACGAAAAAATAGGCAAAAAAACATATATATTAAAGTATTACCATCAAAAGATAATTTATCAGAATGTATAATTAAGATTACATGTTCTAAAATGGTAACACAAAAATATTTAAAACAATTATTAACAAATAAGTGGGATAAAATATTATTAAATATACAAAAGGTAAGTAATAAATATAAAAATTCAAGTAAGTATAATATATCAGGATTAAATAAAGGTGATGAATATTATATATTTGGAGAAAAACATATATTAGAAAAAGACTATACATTAAAAGAATTAGAAAAAAAGTATAGAAAAATACTATATGCAGAGATATTAAAATATGGAGAACAAAAAGCAATTGAAATGAATGTATTTGTTTCAAATTGGACAATAAGAAAAATGAAAACAAGGTGGGGAAGTTGTAATATATCTAAAAAAAGAATATGTATAAATTTAGAATTAGTTAAAAGAGATAAATCTTGTTTAGAATATGTAATTGTTCATGAACTTGCACATTTATTAGAAAAAAATCATAATAAAAGATTTTATAGCATAGTATCTAAATATTATCCAAATTATATACAAGTTGAAAAAATATTAAAATCAGAATAACATATCAACCATAATTATAACTACAATTATAATTAAAAATATAACCAAAAATACAACTAAAATATAACCAAATAAAGAGAGGATATACTCTCTTTTCTCTTTCTTATTCTTATTCTTATTCTTATTCCTATTCCTTATTTAATTTAATTCAATCTAATCTAATTTAATTTTTTTATTTTTATTTTTGTTTTTTGTTTTTTTCTTTATTCAAGTTTTAATTTAACTTAGCCTAACTTAACTTAACTTAACTCTAAAATATTATTCTAACTCTACTTATTTAATAATATATGTGATATAATAAAATAAGTTTTAAAATGAAGATAAATAATAAATATAAATAATAGATAGAAAGGTAGAATATGAAATTTGTACATATAGCAGATGTTCATTTAGATATGCCATTTAAAAATATTGGTAAAAATGGAGAAAAAAGAAGATTAGATCAAATACAAATGATTAGAAAAGTTGTAGAATATATAAATGAGAATCAAATACAATATTTGTTTATAGCAGGAGATTTTTATGAGCATGAGTATATTAAAGAAGGAACAATGAATTCAATAATTAATATATTTAAAAAGATACCAAATGTTCATATATTTATATCACCTGGAAATCATGATCCATATATACAAGATAGTATATATATGAGAAAAAAATTCCCTTCAAATGTACATATATTTAAAAAATTTGAATGTATAGAAACAGAAAATGCAAATATTTATGGATATGGATTTACAGATTTTTATTCAGAAGGAGTAGATTTAACAAATATAGTCTTAAAAAATAATGGAAAAAAGAATATATTAGTAATACATGCAGATTTAGATTCACAAAAAAAAGATGATAAAAAATACAATCCAATAAGTTCAAAAACATTAAAAGAAATAGGGTTTGATTATGTTGCACTTGGACATATACATAAAACAAATTTTAAAGAAGATTCTAATATAATATATCCAGGAACATTAATGAATTATAGGTTTGATAAAGAAAAAAGTGGAATGGTTGTTGGTGAATTTAAAGAAAATATACAATATTTAGTAACAGATAACCCATTAAATGACGGATTTAGAAAAAAGGACCAAGATAAATTAGAATTAAAATATATAGAAGTAGATGATATTAAATATGAAACAATAATTATAGATATAACTAATATAAAGACAAAAGAAGAATTAATTACAGATATTAATAATATGGATTTTAATAAGAATGCATTTTTTAAAATAATGTTAATAGGTAAGAAAAATTTTGAAATAAATGAAAGAAATATATTAGATAATTTAAATAATGAAAGAATTGTAGTTGTAGAAACAGCATTAGAATTTGCAATAGATTTAGATGAAATTTCAAAAGAAAATACATTAAGAGGAATCTTTGTAAGACATGCATTAGAAAAAATGAAACAAGCTAAAAAAGAAGAAGACATAGAAAAAGAAAAAATATATGAAAAAGCTATAGAAATTGCAATTCAAGAAATGAGGAACTAATTTGAAAATAGAGAATTTAAAGATTAATAATTATGGGAAAATAGAGAATAGGGATATTAAATTAAAAAAAGGAATAAATATCATTAAAGGTGATAATGAAGCTGGAAAAAGTACAATCCTATCATTTATAAATTCAATGTTACATGGGATAGATAAAACTAAAAAAGGTGGAATTTCAGAATATGATAAATTTTTACCATGGGTTTCATCAAATTATTCAGGAAGTATGGAATATACCTTAGATAATGGAACAAAATATTATATATATAGAGATTTTAAAAAGAAGAATCCTGTAGTACTAGACGAAAATAAGAATGATATTTCAAAAGAATATATTTTAGGAAGAAAAAATATAGATATAATTGAAGCACAAATAGGAATTGATAAAAATACTTTTCAAAATACATGTATATCATATCAAAAATTAGTAGTATTAGATGATTCATCTAAAAAAGAAATGGTGCAAAAAATGACTAACTTAGTTAGTACAGGAGAAGAAAACGTATCATATTCTAATATAATGAAGTCGTTAAACAATAGACAATTAGTAGAAATAGGTACACAAAGAACTAAAAAAAGACCAATAAATGAATTAGAAGAAAAAATAGAGAGACTAGAAAAAGAAAAACAAAGTATTTATGGTATTAAAAACAAGAGAGAGGAAAGTGAGCAAAAAAGAGAAATTGCACAAAAAGAATTTTCAAGAATAGGATATTTAAAAGAAATAATTAATGAACTTAAAGAATACTATTTAACACAAGAAACATTAAGAACAGTACATAAAGAAAAGAAAAAGAAAATATCTGTAAAAAAAGATGAAATATATGAAAAGAAAAGTTTAAGAAAAGATACAATAACAAAAACAAATATATTTGCATCAATGAAGAAACAAAGTATAATACAAACAACAATTGCAATATTATTTGCATTAATTATATATGTTTTTTTAGATAATACATTTAATATAGGTATTATTACAGAAATACATAATAGTGTAAAAAATGCTTTAAAATCTAATTATACATATCTATTAAATGATTCAGTATTTAAAATAATAATTGCATCAAGTATAGTAATAATCAACTGTTTAATACTATTAATTATATATTTATTTAAAAATGGAAAAGAAAAAAGAAGAATTGCAAAATTATCAGAAGAAAATAGGAGTATAGAAAAAGAAATAAATATATTAAGAAAAGATATAATCCAAGAAGAAAAGGAATTAGAAAAAGAATTAAGAACATTAGACGAAAAGACAGAACAATTTAAAGAAATGATACTTTCAAAATATAGGGGGATAATTGAAAGAGAAGAATTAGATCAACTGTTATTAAAAGAATTTGATGAAATAGTAGTAGAATTAAAGAAAATAGAAAAAAGATATGAAGAAAGTATGTACAGATTAAGTCAATTAAATGCAGAAAGAAATGTAGTAGAAACATCAGCATATAGGCTTACAGATATAATAGAAGAACTTACATCATTACAAGAAGAAAAACAAAAACTATTAACATATAACGAGGCTTTTGAAGCGGCAAAAGAAATTTTAACACAAAGTTATGAAGAACTAAAAAATAATGTAGGGCCTGAATTTGCCAAAAGATTAAGCTATATAGCAGGAAAGATAACTAATGGAAAATATACTAATATATCAATAAATGATAATTATGAAATAAAAGTAAAAGCAGAACATGGAGAATATGTTAATTTAGAAGTTTTAAGTACAGGAACAATAGAACAAATTAATGTAGCATTAAGAATAGCATTACTTGAAACAATGTCAAAAGAAATGTTACCAATAATATTAGATGAAGCATTTGCATTTTATGATGATGAAAGATTAGAAAACTTTATTAGATTCCTATATGAAGAATATACAGATAGACAAATAATAATTTTTACATGTTCTGAAAGAGAAAAACAAATAATAACTAAACTAGATTTAGATGTAAACTATATTGTTATTTAAAAAGTACTATTAATTAATATAATAATTACATAATATAGATATATTAAAAGTGGTAAAAGTGTAAAAGTGGTAAAAGTGGTAAAATTAAATTGACAAAATTCTTTCTAATTGATAATATATATTGAAAGGAGGGCTTATGGAAAAAAAAGATTTACCTAAAATTACTAAAAAAACATCATTTATTGAAACTGTAGAAACTGGTTGTTGCTTAAGATCTTGTGGTGGTTCTCCAGCTCCTATTTCTTCTATGAAAACAGAAGATTTAAAGAAAATAAATGAATTATTAAAATGATAAATATAGAAGTATTTTTGATACTTCTATATTTTTAAATATAAAATTAGGAGGAATATATGAAACATATTAGAATAATAAAAATAGAAAAAGATTATTTAGTTTACTTTTTAAACAGTAGAGTAACTATTCATTTAAATGAAATAGGAGCTAAGATATGTAATTGGATATATAATGAAAATTTAACTAAAAAAGAAGTATTAAAAAAATTGTCATATGAGTATTTAGATAAAAGTATAGAAGATATAGAAAAGATTTTGAATAAATTTTTAAATGAATTGTATTCGGAATTAAGTAATACGAATATAAATCTTTTAGAAGAAATACAGCTAACAGAACCTTTAGGAGTGGAATTAGAAATTACTACAGCTTGTAATTTGCGTTGTAAACATTGTTTTCAAGGAGAATACTTAGAAGAATATTTATCTTATCCAGATTTTAAAGAAATTATAGATTTATTATATAGTAATAATATTTGTGAAATTAATTTAGTTGGTGGAGAAGTTTTTAAACATAGAGATATCTTAAAAATGATCAAATATATTAATAAAAAAGGATTAGCTCAAACTATTATTACTAACGGTACTCTTATAAATGAAAAAACGCTTGAAGAATTGACTAAAATTAATAACTTAAGAATTTTGGTTAGTGTAGATGGAACTAAGGAATTACACGATAAAATAAGAGGAAGAGGACAATTTGATTTAATAATACCTAAGATTAAACTTATGAAATCTAAAAATATTAATATAGAAATGCTGTGTACATTAAATGCTTTAAATTCAGATTATATAAATGAAATTATAAATATGTCGGAAGAGATAGAAGTGCCTATAAATTTTAATCTTTTTAAACCTTTTACAAAAACTCAAACAGAATTAATTCTAGATCCAATTAAATATTTTAAAATAGTAGAAAAATTAGTAGATTTAAGAATTAATAAGAAGAAAAAAATAGGTATATCTAATGCTAGTTTGTGTGCCTATATTTTAGGAGAAAAATCTAAAAATGAATGTACAGCAACTTTAGCAGGTTTAGTAATAAATCATAAAAAGAAAATGATAACTTGTCCATATTTAATAGAAGCTGGATACTATAATGAAAAGGATTTACCTGATTTTGATAAAAATTTTCTTAAAAATTGGAAAAATTCTAAAATTTTTAAAGAATTTAGAAATAATGGACAAAAAGAATGTCAAGTTAGATCTTTGATTTTTTCAGGTGATGTAAAGGGATATGATCCTTATGGTATAGAAGCTTATAAAATTTATAAAAAATCAAAATAAGAGGAGATATATGAAAATAAAAAATTTAACAAATGAGATAAATGGAAAAACATTATATAAAAATGTTTCTTTTAATATTGGTAATAAAGATAAAATTGGATTAATTGGATCAAATGGAGCACGGGAAAACTTCAATGTTAAATCAAATATATTATGGTTTAAATAGTTCTGAATATATTGAACAATTAAAAGGAATAAATATAGGATATTTTAAGCAAGAAGTAGCTTCACTAGATTTAAATTTAACAACATATGAATATGTTAAAAAAGAATTGGGATTAAATATATTAGAAGAAAAATTAAAAAATTTAAATTCTAATTTAGATACATTAGAAAACATAGAAAAATATTCAGATATACATGAAGAATATATTAATAAAGGTGGATATGAATTTGATTATAAGTTAGAAAAAATTTTGAAAGGATTTAATATAGACAAATTTGTAGATACTAAATTAAAATATTTATCAGGTGGACAGAGAGCTAAGGTATTATTAACAACTAGTATTATTAATGAACCAGATTTATTATTTCTAGATGAACCTACAAATAATTTAGATATTAAATCATTAAATTGGTTAGAAAATTATTTAAATAGATTAGACTCTTCAATGTTAATTGTATCACATGATAGAAAATTTTTAGATAATATTACTAATAAAACTATTGAATTAGATAAAAATACTAAAAATATAATTGAATATAACGGAAACTATAGTGAATATAAAAAATATAAAGATCTAGAATACAAAAAACAACAAGAAAAATATTTAGAATCTTTGGAAGAAAAAAATAGATTAAAGGATAATTTATTAAAAAAACAAGCTTGGGCAAACAAAGGTAGTAAGCAAAGTGTAAAAGATAATGATAAATATACACGAGGATATGAAAGAGATAGAGCAAAATCATTAGTTTCTAATAATAATTCAATAGATAAAAAAATAAATGAACTTGAAAAAATAAAAAAACCTAATATAAATAAAGAATTACATATAAAATTGAATGTTGAAAAAAATAAAAATAATAAAGATATTATGTTAGAAGATTTAATTGTAGGATATGATAGTGGGTTTAAAAGTAATCCGATTAATGGATTTATTAAATTTAAAGATAGAATTCATATTGTAGGAGATAATGGCAGTCGGAAAAAGTACATTTTTAAAAACTCTTGTAAATATTAATAAACCAATATCTGGAAATATTGAAATTGGAAATGGATTAAAATATGCATATATGTCTCAAAATGAAATATTTGAAGATAATAAAAATGAGACAATAGAACAATTTTTTAGTAAGTATTTTAATAAAGAATTAGAAAGAGGTGTAGTTTATACTATTCTTAATAATTATGGAATTAATTATGATAAAAAAGATGTTATTATTCAAAATTTGAGTCCAGGAGAAAAAGTTAGACTAAAACTTGCAGAATTTGAAATTAATAATAATAACTGTTTAATTTTAGATGAAGTTACGAATCATTTGGATATAGAAGGAATAGAAGCTTTAGAAGAAGGCATAAAAAAATTTGATGGAACAATTCTATTAGTATCACATGATAGAAAGTTAATAGATAATATAAATATAGAAAAAGAATTAGATATAAATAGTGGAAAGATTATTGATAAAGAAAAAGAATTAGAAAATTCGTATATAAATAAAGAAAAGTATGATTTTGATATTGAATTATAAATATTTATTTAATATATTAGTTTAATTTATTTAATAAAAAATAAAAGTGGTAAAATTAAATGTCAATATAGATAAAAAAAGAGACATAACTCTATGTCTATGGTATAATAAGTATTAGATTTAAATATAGATAAAATGATTAGAAAGTGAATGATATGAATATAGAAGAAATATTAAAAAAAGATAATTCAGAAAAGTTAATGATATTAAATAGAATTATTTTAGAAGTAGAAAAAGAATTAGTAGAAGAATATAACAAGATTGATTATAAGATAATGCAAAATAGTTTGAAAGTACAACAAGCATTTAAAAATAATATGGTATCAGAACAACATTTTAATGAAACAACAGGATATGGGTATGATGATACCGGTAGAGAAGTAATAGATAAAGTTTTTAGAGATGTACTTGGTGCAGAAGATGCAATAGCTAGAGGACAATTTATATCTGGTAGTCACGCACTTAATGTTTGCTTATTTGGATTATTAAGACCAAACGATTTATTGCTATCAATAAGTGGAGTGCCATATGATACATTACAAAAAGTAATAGGTACAAAAGTAAATGATAGTTCATTAATATCATATGGAGTTAAATATGAAGAGATAGATTTAATTGATTCAAAGTTTGATACCAATAAAATTATTACAAGACTTAAAGATGACACAAAACAAAAACCAAAAGTTATTGCTATACAAAAATCAAAAGGATATTCTACAAGAAAAACATTATCAAATATGCAAATAGCAGAAATTATATCAGAAATTAAAAATATAGATAAAAATATAATTATAATGGTAGATAATTGCTATGGAGAATTTGTAGAAGACTGTGAACCTGTAAGCTATGGTGCAGATGTAATTGTAGGTTCGTTGATTAAAAATTTAGGTGGCGGAATTGCACCAAATGGAGCATATATAGCAGGGAAAAAAGAATTAGTGTCATTATGTGCAGATAGATTAACAGTTCCAGGACAAGGAAGAGGAGTAGGGCCAACACTAGGTATTAATAAATATATATTACAAGGACTGTATCATGCACCAAGCGTAGTAGGTTCAGCATTAAAGACAGCTATGTTTGCAAGTGCAGTACTTGAAAAAATGAATGTTAAAGTTAGTCCAATGTCTAAAGAAGAAAGATATGATATAGTTCAAAATATATTGTTTGAAAATCCAGAATATTTAATAAGGTATGTACAAGGAATACAAAAAGGTTCAGCAATAGGAGCATATATATTACCAGTACCGTCCCCAATGCCAGGCTATGATGATGAAATAATTATGGCTTCAGGTTCGTTTGTTTCAGGTTCTTCAATAGAAATTTCATGTGATGGACCAATCAGACCACCATATATAGCTTATCAACAAGGCGGAGTAACATTTGAATATGGTAAAATAGCAGTAATATCAGCAATTAAAAATTTATTAGAAATATCAGAATTTTAAATAAGGAGAAAGTATGGAAAAAATAGTCATAATTGGTGGAGGAGTTTCAGGTGTACTTTCAGCAATAGGAAATGCTAGAAGATTAAGAAAAGCAAATATAGAATATCAGATAATTATATTAGAACAAAATAATATGCTACTTAAAAAAATGCATATTACAGGAAAAGGTAGATGTAATATAACCAATGCACAAGATATTTCTAAACATTTTGAATATATAACTAGAAATCCAAAATTTCTTTATTCAGCTTATTTACAATTTACTAATAATGATATTATAAATATGATAGAAGAAAATGGCATAAAGACATGTGTAGAAAGAGGAAAAAGGGTTTTTCCTGAAAGTAGTAAATCTATATCTGTAATAGAAGCATTAAAAAAAGAACTATTTTCATATCCGAATATTCAAGTAAGATATAATTCTGAAGTAGTAGGATTTAATACAGATGATAAAAATATTATTAAAGAAGTAATATATAATAGAAAAAATATTAAGACAAAAGAATTGGTAAAAGAAAAAATTGAAAATGTAAGCAAAGTTATTTTAGCAACAGGTGGTAAAAGCTATAAAGCAACAGGAGCAACAGGGACAGGATATATACTTGCAAAACAACTGGGACATACAATAGTAGATACATATCCTGCATTAGTACCATTTAATATACACTCATTAGAAAAATTTGAATCAGTACAAGGCCTTACATTAAAAAATGTATCAGTAAAATTAGTTATAGATATGGGAGAAGATAAACGCGAAATAGAAGAATTTGGAGAACTATTATTTACACATTTTGGAGTATCAGGTCCAACAATTTTAAGATTATCAAGTTTAATATATGAAGAAAAAGCAATACAAAAAAAGTGTAAAAAAGAGGATATAGATATATTTGAATATTTAGAAAAATTAATGCAAGATAAAAAAATCTATTTATCAATTGATTTAAAACCTGCATTAAACTATAACATATTAGAAGAAAAAATACTAAAAGAAATAATTTTAAATTCAAAGAAAAAAATAGTATCAGTACTTGAAAAAATATTACCTAAAAATTTTGTAAATGTTTTTTTAAATAATTTAACATTAAATAATAATAATTTAAACTCAAATATTAAAAGAAATATTAAAAGTAATGACTATAGTTATTTAAAAGATGTAAATTGTAGCGAACTAAAAAAAGAAGATAGAAAAATTATAATAGATACATTAAAAGAATTTAAAATATATCTCTCATCATTTAGAAGTTTTAATGAAGCGATTATAACTAAAGGTGGAGTTAAAATAAAAGAAGTTAATCCTAAAAATATGCAAAGTACAAAATGTCCAAATCTATATATAGTAGGAGAAATATTAGATGTTGATGCATTAACAGGTGGATACAATTTACAAATTGCATATTCAACAGGATATATAGCAAATATATTTTAAATAATATATTACAATAATATAATATATGGTAAATATAAATAAAAAGATAAAGTAAAAGGTAAGATTTTGTAAATAGAATCTTATCTTTTTTTATTAGTTACAAAAAAAGTTACAAATTTTTAAATAATTACTGTATTTATATAATAATTATGTTATAATAAGAATATTAAAAAATAAAACAAAAGATAATTGAAATATATTAAGAAAAAGAGGTTAAAATGGAATTATTTAGTTATATGTTAAATGCATTTGCAGTACTATATTGGATATTTAGAGCATATATAGTAGCAAGTGGTGGGACTTCAGGTATTGTAAGTCCAAATCAAGAAATAGAAATTTTTGTAATATTAATTACCTTAATATCAATAGTTATGGTAATTAAACGAAAACTATTTTTTGCAGCAATATATTTAGCAACATACTTTGCATTTTTTGGAGTATATATTCTAAAAATGTTAGAAGGAAGTATGGATAGTAAAAACTTTGTTGTATATATGCTTGGAATAGCAATAGCATTATTCAACTTCTTAGATGTACTATTAAACAAAAATAGGAAAGTAGGTCAAAATAAGAAAGGTGAATGGTTTTACGGTAATGATAAATACGAAAGAGAATATGATGATAGAGCAGATACAAATCAATATAAGATAAGGTAGGTAAAAAATGGCAATAAATTGGTATCCAGGACATATGTTTAAAACTAAAAGGGATATAAATGATTCATTAAAATTAATAAATGTAGCTTTAGAAGTAAGGGATGCAAGAATTCCTATGTCTTCTAGTAATATAGATTTAAAAAATATGTTAAAAAACAAAAAAAGTATAAAAAGAATAATAATATTAAATAAGTCAGATCTTGCAGATCCAGAAGAAACAGAAAAATGGATACAAAGATTAAAAAAAGAAGAAGATGTTTTAGATGTTATACCATTTGTTGCAGTTAATAATTCTCTGGTAGAACAATTAAAACAAAAATTACTAAAAGAAAAAAAAGGAATTACAACAGTAAAAATATTAATATTAGGTATTCCAAATATTGGGAAATCAACATTAATTAATATGATGAGTGGTAAAAAAACATTAGAAGTTAAAAATAAGGCAGGTGTAACTAAAAAATTAAAGTGGCTTAGAGTAGATAAAGATATATCTATGTTAGATACTCCAGGGATGTTATGGCCTAAATTTGAAGATGAGTCAGTTGGAGAAAAATTAGGAATAACAGGAGCAATTAAAGAAGAAATACTAGATGAAGTAGAACTCGCATATTCATTCATAAAGATGTGTTTAGATAGTCCAAGAGATATAGAATTAGTATGTAAAAAATATGATATATCATCAGAAGAATTAGAAAAAATTAAACAAACTAAAAATATTCCTTATACATTTTTAAAAATGGTAGCATTAAAGAAAAATATTCTTATGCAAGGTGGAGATTTAGATATATCTAAAACTTCAAAATTAATATTAACACAATATAAATCAGGGAAAATAGGGAGAATAACTTTAGAAAAAGCATGAAAGAAATAGAATATAAAAAAGCAGACTATTTATCACCATTAGTTTGGGCATATATTGGAGATGCAATATATGAAATACATATAAGGAATAAGATAATAGAAAACACATTAGCTAAACCACATACATTACATTTAAGAACAATTAAATTGGTAAATGCTAAAAAGCAATCTCAAATTTATGATAAGATATATGAAGAATTATCAGAAGAATTGAAAGATATTGCAAGAAGAGCGAGAAATCAGAAAAATTATCATTTACCAAAAAATACAACACATGAAGAATATGCTAAATCAACTGCACTTGAAGCAGTAATAGGATATTTGTATATTAATGAAGAAAAACAAGAACTTAAAAAAATAATGGATAGAATCTTAGAAATTATAGATGAAATGAAAGGATTAAAATGATAGAAATAAGATGGCATGGTAGAGGAGGACAAGGTACAAAGACAGCATCATTAATGCTTGCAGATATATTATTTGTACTTGGAAAATATGTACAAGGTTTTCCAGAATATGGTCCTGAAAGAACAGGAGCACCTTTAACAGCATTTAATAGATTTGACGATAAAAAAATAAGGGTGCATAGTAATATATATAATCCTGATTATGTAGTTATTGTTGATGAAACACAAATAAACAATGATACTATTAAGGGATTAAAAGAAAATGGTACTTTAGTTGTAAATACAGGATTAACAGAAACAGAAATTAGAAAAAAAATAAAACTATTACAAACACAAAAAGTATATACATTAGATGCAACAAATATATCAAAAGAAATATTAGATAAAGTATTTCCTAATATTCCAATGTTAACAGCAATCTTAATGATATTACAAAAACAAGAATATATTGAAAACAAAGAAGAAATAGTAGGACAAAAAAATAGACAAAAAATTATAGATATATTACATCAAGAAATATCAATTAAATTTAGTGATAATACAGAGTTAATAGAAAAAAATATGCTTTGTGTGAAAAAAGTAATAGAAATATTTAATAATAGATAATATTTAATTAGATAATATTTAATAAAAAAATATATATAAAGAAAATAGAAAGTGAAAGAAAGATGCAAAAAGAAGAAAATAAAGAAACAAATATTGATTGTGAAATAACACAACCAGGAAATTCAAAAGAATTTAAAACTGGGAATTGGAGAGTAAAACGCCCAGTATGGATTCAAGAAAAATGTGTACAATGTGGATTATGTTGGGCTGTTTGTCCAGATAATTGTATATTATTAGATAAAGAACAAATACAAAGAGGAGATTTTAATTATGAATATTGTAAAGGATGTGGTATATGTGCAAATGTATGTCCATTTGAAGCAATTATAATGGAAGATGAAAAGGAGTATAATGATGCAAACTAAATTAAGTGGAAATCAAGCAGCAGCGTTTGCAATGAAACAAATAAATCCAGATGTAGTAGCGGCATTCCCTATAACTCCTTCAACAGAAATACCAGAAATTTTTTCAAAATATGTTGCAAATGGAGAAGTGGATACACAATTTATTACAGTAGAAAGTGAACATTCAGCTATGTCTGCATGTATTGGTTCAGCATTAAGTGGAGCAAGAACAATGACTGCAACATCATCAAACGGACTTGCATATATGTTTGAAATGTTACATATTGCTGCAAGTATGAGAGCACCAGTTATTATGAATGTGGCAACAAGAGCTATATCAGGTCCACTTAATATACATAATGACCATTCAGACGCAATAGCTGCAATAAATACAGGTTGGATAATCTTGTTTGCTAAAAATAATCAAGAAGTCTATAATAATAATGTTTTTGCAATAAGATTAGCAGAAAAGTTAGATGTTCAATTACCTATTATGATTTGTCAAGATGGATTTATCACATCACATTCAATAGAAAATATTAATGTAATTGAAGACGAAAAAGTACAAAAATTTATAGGTAAATATGATTTAAATAGAAATTTATTAACACAAAAAATAACTGCAGGACCATTAGATTTACCACCATATCTATTTGAACATAAATATAATCAAGAACAAGCGATAAAAAATGCATATAAATCATTTAATGAAATATCAAAAGAATATGAAGCAATATCTAATGTTAAAATAGATATGATAGAACAATATATGGTAACAGACGCAGAAAAAGTTATAGTGGTATTAGGTTCAACTTTTGAAACAGCACAAGAAGTTGTAGATAAATTAAGAAAAAAAGGAGAAAAAGTAGGGGTACTTGGAATTAGATTATTAAATCCATTTCCTGCATATGAAACAGTAGAAGCTTTAAAAAATGTAAAGAAAATAGCAGTACTTGAAAAAGTATTTACATACAATTTAAATGGAGGGATAGTATTTCAAAATATTATAACTGCATTAAAAATAAATGAAATGAATAAATCTCAAAATACAGACCAAAAAATATATAACTATATATATGGAATTGGTGGAAGAGATGTTTCAATAGAAAATATATTAGAAGTATATGAAACTTTAGAACAAGAAGGAGAAGTATTTAGATATTTAGGATTAAAGGGAGGCAAAAGTGGCATATAATTTAAAGAAAATTATGGTAGAAAGAGAGGCAAAATTTAGTCAAGGACATAGAATGTGTGCAGGCTGTGGTGTACCTGTTGTAGTACAAATGATACTAAGAGCAGTAAATCCAGAAGACCATGTTGTAGTTGCAAATGCTACAGGCTGTTTAGAAGTATCATCTACAATTTATCCATATACATCATGGGAAACATCTTATATACATACAGCATTTGCTTCAGCATCTGCAACATTAAGTGGAGTAGAAGCAGCTCTTAAAAAAAGAAAAGAAGAAATTAGAAAAAATAATCAAGAAATGCAAGATATTAAATTGATAGCATTTGGTGGAGATGGTGGAACATATGATATTGGTATTCAAAGTTTATCAGCAGCACTTGAAAGAGGACATGATTTAACATATGTTTGTTATGATAATGGTGGATATATGAATACAGGTATTCAAAGGTCATCAGCAACCCCATTATTTGCAAGTACAACAACATCACCTATAGGTACAAAAAAATTAGGTAAAATGGAGAGTAGAAAAGATTTAACAAGTATAATGGTAGCACATAATATTCCATATGTAGCACAAACTGCAGCATATAAAAATTTTAAAGATTTGTATGAAAAATCAGAAAAGGCAATATATACAGAAGGAGCCAAATTTATAAATGTGTTTGCACCATGTCCAAGAGGTTGGGGATATAGTGAAGAATTATTAATGAAAATAAATGCACTCGCAGTAGAAACATGTTATTGGCCATTATATGAAGTAGTAAATGGAGTATATAAGATAACATATAAGCCTGCTAGAAAATTACCTATAGAAGAATTTTTAAGACCACAAAAAAGATTTAAACATTTATTTAAACCAGAAAATCAACATCTTATACAAATGATGCAAGAAGAAGTTGATAGACGTTGGAATCAATTATTATTATTAGAAAAAATGACTAATTTAGAAACAAATACAGAAATATAAAATGAAAAATCAGATTAATGATATATTTGTTTTAATAGAATAAAAAATAAAAAAACATATGAAATAAATAATTCCATATGTTTTTCTTTTACTATTTTTCAATTATTTCAGAATAAATACCAGGTATTATTCCAAATAACTCTTCAAGTTTTGCGTTTAAAGAGTTGTTTTTTAAATAAATTGCAGTACAGTTGCAAAAATTTAATTCTTCTAATATCTCTATAATTTCAGCAATTACAGTATCAAAAGAACTAATAACTGTATTAAAACATCCTAAAAAAGCAGGATTTTTTGATAGTATAAGAAACCTTTTAATAGCCATAGATGTTATTAAGAGTTCTTCTAAAAATACTATTAATTCTCTACAAAGATGTTTTTGCAATGCTTTATTTAATATTACCTTTCTATTTTGAAATAAGTGGTCATACTTATTTTGTAATATGAGAGTAGTTATAAATTCACCAAAGATGTAACCAACTTCTTTTGCAGTTTTAGAATCTAGGTCCTGTTTTTCTATTATCTTTGATTCAATACTGTTTAAAACGGGATACTTTTTCTGTAATACCACTCCTATTTTAAACAAGAGTGTATCATATATAACCAAATCTCTGTCAGTAACACCTTTATAGTGTTTGAATTCAACATACCTCATACCAAATATATGCTTAAAATAATCATTAAGCTTGTTATTTTGATTTTCAATTGAAAATACTCTTGGTTTTTCCTTTACCATCTGTGCTAAATCTGTTCTGTCCATAATTTCCTCCTGACTAAAATATAGTCTAAATTAATATATTTATTTTGTTTACATAAAACACATTTCAATTATACCATATACTACAAAAAAGTCAAATTTTAAATATTAATAATGGAAATAATGATTATATTTTAAGATTTAATCTTAGTAATATGTTATTAATGTTACTTTTATATATAATATATTAAAAAAAAACTTTATATATTGTATATTGAATATAGTACAAGAGATTAAGATATAAAAAAGGTGGAGTAGAATGAGTAATATATCTTTTTTAGATAATGTAAATTTAGATACAATAGAAGAAATAGATAGATTTGAAGTAAATGAAATAGCTAAAGCAATCTCTGAAGATATATTTGTAGAATTACAAGAATATAATATATCTAAAGAAGAACTATATGAAGCTATAACTAAAGTTAATATGTTTAGAGTACAATTTAAAAATGATGTTTGTGGTCAATATTATGCTCAAACTAATTCAATATATTTAAATAGTAACTTTAATTTAAATAATAGAGATAGTAGTATATATCATGAAATTATACATTATTTACAAACAGAATTTGGTAAGAATAATGATGTGCTACGAATGGGATTATTAAAATTTTCAAATATATTTAAAATAAAAAAAGGAGAAGCTTTAAATGAAGGTGCAGTTCAATATATTGCAAGTATGATTGCAAAAACTAAGCCTAAAAATATTAAATATTTTAATCTTGAATTTACTACTCCAAGTTCAAACTATTATCCTATTGAAACAGCAATTATAAGGCAAATGATGTATTTTACAGGTACATATCCTTTAATATATAGTACACTTTTTAGTAATGATATTTTTGAAAAAACATTTTCATGTATTGCAACACAAGAAGCATATAATGAAATAGATAAACAATTAAAAAAATTAATAAGATTACAAGAAAATGTATCTAAAATATATTTAAAATTATATGATAAAGATATAAAAGAAAATGAAAAAGTCAATTGCTTAAATAATATCAAAAAAATAAAAGATGTAGTGAGGGAAAAGACTTTAGATATTCAAAAAATAATATATGTAAATGCTTTTTCAAATAGCTTAGAAAATATTCATGATTTAACAGATATAGAAAATTTAAAAAATTCACTTGAAAATTTTCAGAATTATATAATACAATTTGAAGGAAATACAGCATATTTAGAATTTAAAGAAATTATAAATAAAGAGTTAAATAGAAAAGCAAAATATTTACATGCTTATGGAAACTTTGCTTTAGGACTTAAAGTAAAACAAGAAATCATAAATTTACCTAAAGTAAATAATATTAATATATTTAAAATTATGCTTAATAAAGTTAAGATATTAATGGAAATGAGATTCAAATTAAAAAGAACAAGTAAAGAGGAATTATATTATTAGAATTATGTAAATTTGTATTGAAAAAAATATAAAAATATGGTATTATAATAAATATATTAAAAATAAGGAGATAACAAATGAAAACAAAGTATATTACAAATAAAATTAAACTAGTATTTTTTATAACAACATTATTAGCTTTAGTATTAGCACCAATAAATGCTAAGGCAGCAACAGCAACTGCAACATTAACACCAAGTGCACAAAGTGTAAAAGAAGGTGGAGAATTTACAGTTCAATTTAAGTTATCTAATATAGATGCAGCACAAGGTGGAATTACACAAATAACAGGAACATTAGCATATGATGAAACTGCATTTGAAGTTATTCAAGATACAAGTATTGAAGGTAAAAATGATTGGAAAGTAAATTATGATGCTTTTGATAAAAAAATAACAGCAACACATCAACAAATAATTAAAAACGATGGAGAAATATTCCAAATATCATTTAAAGCTAAAACAAAAGGAGCTTCAGGTTCAGGAAATCAAAATCAAGCAGCTAAAATAGAACTTAAAAGTATAAGTGCTTCAAATGGTATAGAAAAATTTCAAATTAATGATATATCAACATCAGTTACAATCGGTAATTCAGGAGTTACACCACAAACACCATTAACTCCAAATACACCACAAGTACCTTCACAACCACAAGTGCCAACACAACCAAGCACACCAAAAGAAGATACATCAATTCCTAAAGCTGGAGTTGAAGATGCACCAGTATTATTAATACTTGCAATGGGTGGAACAGCAGTAATAACACTTATATTATCATTAAGAGCAAAAAAATCATAATTTAATTATTCAAATTAATATAAATTAAATTAATGTAATATACACAATATATAAGATATATAATAAGATATATAATAAATTATAAAGAAAAAAATAAGAATATAAAAAATAGAACAAAAAAACAAAAATGGAAAAAACAAAAATAAAAAAAGATAGTTAATGCTATCTTTTTTATATTTATATATTTATTCATATTCATTCATATATATATTTTTTTATGATTATTTATATTTTTTATAAGAATAGTATATTTTAAGGATAATACCTATGGAATATCTATGATATAATTTCCTAATTAAGTATAGAAATTAAAATGATACAATGATATAATAGTTACAAATAATAGAGAATGGAGAAGATATGGGATTTTTTGATAAAATAAAAGAAGGGTTATCAAAAACAAAAAGTAATTTTGATAATCAAATGAATAGGGTATTTTCAAATTTTAGAAAAGTAGATGAAGAATTATTAGAAGAATTAGAAGAAATATTAATAATGTCAGATTTAGGAGTTAACGCTTCTTTAAAAATAATTGAAGAATTAAGAGAAAATGTTAAATTAAAAAATATACAAGAAGCACAAGAAATAAAGGAAGAATTAAAAAGAATAATTATTAATATGTTAGATGTAACATTAGATGTTAATGAAGAAAAAACACCTAAATGTATATTAGTAATTGGCGTAAATGGAGCAGGTAAAACAACATCAATAGGAAAATTAGCAGCTATATACAAAAAGGCAGGAAAAAAAGTATTGATAGTACCTGCAGACACATTTAGAGCAGCAGCTGGAGAACAATTACAAGTATGGGCTAAAAGAGCAGATGTAGATATTACAGAGATAATAGAAAAAGAAGACCCAGCATCAACAGTATATAGGTCTTTAGAATATGCAAAAAGAGAAAAATATGATATAATATTAATAGATACTGCAGGAAGATTACAAAATAAGAAAAATTTAATGGATGAGCTTGCAAAAATAAGTAATAGTATTACTAAGATAATGCCTGAAGCACAAAGAGAAAACTATTTAGTTCTAGATGCAAGTGTTGGACAAAATACTATTGAACAAGCCAAATCTTTTGGTAATGTATCTAAAATAACTGGATATATTTTAACAAAATTAGATGGAACTTCTAAAGGAGGAGTTATAATTGGTATAGTAAATGAAACTAAAATACCTATAAAATATATTGGAGTTGGAGAAGGAATAGAAGATTTACAAAAATTTGATGCAGTTGAATATACTAATGCAATATTAGACTAGGGGGAAAAATGAAAAAGAGAAGATTAATACATACCATTTTAGCAATGTTAGTATTATTAATAACAGGAATAGTTTCCTATATATCATATAGAGCAGATTATATACAATATTTAGAAATAGGAAAAGAATATTTAAATATTTTAAATACAAATGTAAATGAAAGAATAATAATATTTATAGTTACTTTTATATTAACATATATATTTATAATGTTAGTAAATGGAAGTACTAAAAAAGGGTTAAAACAATATTTTGAAAAAGAAAAAAAACAAATGCCACAATTAATAAATAATGGGGCGGCTATAATTTTAGCGACAATAACAGGATTTATATTTCAACATTTTTTAGCAGGTCAAATTTTAACATTATTAAATTTTGGATTATTTGGTAAAAAAGATCCAATATTTAATATGGATTATAGTATTTATATAATTGCTATGCCAATAATTAAAAATATATTAAAAATGATTTTAATATTTTTAGTTTTAGTAAGTATATATATAACTGGATATTATATTATAGTTATAAATAAGTATTTAGATGGTATAGAGTTTGAAGACTTTAAAAAAAGTAGACTTATTAAACAATTAAGCTCTTTGGTAATGATTGGAGCAATAATTATAGTAATATATAATTTTATGTCACAACAAGATATATTAGTTGGAGATATGTTAAAAAGAGAACCATTAGGAGGTTCATATTTAACAGGAGCAGGATTTTTAGATGTAAATATTAAATTATGGGGATATAGGATAATATCAATACTAATAATCTTTGCAGCACTTAAATTTATAAAAGGGATAAAAAAATTAGACTCAAAACAAATAATGATATCTGTTGCGATTATTCCAATATCAATTGTAGTAATGTATATTGTACTTGCAGTTGTAGATTTTGGATTTGTTAAAAGACATGAATTAGATTTAGAAAAAGGATATATTCATAATAATATTGAAGCAACAAGAGCAGCTTATGATATAGGTGTTCAAAGTAATGAAATAGAAAATGAAAATATGACAACTTCAATTGTAAGTAAACAAGCAGATGAATTATCAAAACTACCAATTATAAGTAAAAGTGCAGTTTTAGATACATTAAAAAATAATAAAGAAAATGTAGGATTATATAGATATAATTCAGCACAAATTGTAAAAAATAATGATAAATATTCATACTTATCACCAAGAGAAATAGATGGTAAAAAAGAAAAAACAGAATCAGATAAAATATTTAAATATACACATGGTAACTTTGGAGTTGTAACATCTATGTCTACAACTAACAAAAAGGGATATATAAACTATGAAGAAAAAAGATTTAAAAATCAAGAGTTAAATGGTAAAAAAGTAACTGAACCAAGAATATATTATGGAACAGAAAAATTACCACATGCAATAGTAAATAATGGAAAATCAGAATTTGATTATCCTACAAATACAACAAGTGACCAAGAATATATTAAAAATAGATATGATGGAAATGGTGGTATAAAATTAAATACATTAGATAAATTAATTATGTCTATGAAAACAGCAAATGCACAACTATTATTTAATTCAAATAAAGAATCAAATACAAAAGTACTTCTAAATAGACAAGTAATAGAAAGAGTAAATAAAATATTACCACATTTTAGATATGATAAAAATCCATATATGGTAGTAAATAATGAAGGACAATTATTCTGGTTAATTGATGGATATTCACTTACAAATAGATATCCATATGCACAAAAAACAGCAATAGAAGCTAAAACAGGTGGAAAAGAAAGAATTAACTATGTTAGAAACTCTGTAAAAGTATTAGTTAATGCATATACAGGAAAAGTAGATATATATTATACTGAGAAAAATGAACCATTTACAGCTACAATATTAAAAACATATCCAAATATGTTAAAAGATATTAATCAAATGCCACAAGAAATACAAGAACAATTAGTTTATCCAAAATATCTTTATGATATACAAGCAAAAGTAATGGAAACATATCATGATACAACTTTAGATAAGATATATCGTGGAGATGACCTTTGGGAATTAACTCCAAGTAGATTACAAGAAAACAATAAGGAAGAATCTAAGACTGAACAAACAGTAATTAAAACAAAAAATGAAAATTCTAAAATATCATTACTAGGAATATACACACCTAAAAATCGTAAAAGTATATCTGGATATTTAGTAGGAGAATGTATTAATGGTAAAAATCAGTTAAAATTATATAATTATAAGAATAATACAAACTTAGCACTAAAATATGTATCTAAAGAAATAAAAAAAGATCCAACAATTCAAAAAGAATTAGAAAAATTAGCACAGATAGGTACAGAACTTAGAACAGAAAGTATGGTAATACCATTTGAAAACACATTACTTTATGTAGAATCAATCTATCAAGTATTTGTAAATGAAGAACCAATACCTGTACTTAAAAAAGTAATTGTATCTTCTGAAGGTAAAGTAGGAATGGGAGACAACCTATTATCAGCTTTAAGAAATATGTTAATAGATAGTGCAATTAATATAGATTTAATAGATCCACAAAATAATGAGATGTTATTAAATAATATAATTGAAAGAAATAAGGAACTTAAAAAATCATTATCATCAAATGACTTTGAACAAGTAGGTAAAGATTTAAATAGGATTACAAAATTAATAGACCAATTAGAAGAAAATAGTGCATTACAAAAAACAGAAAAAGAAAATATTAAAAAGAAATTTGATGAGATAGAAAAATTAAAACAATCAGGTGAATTAGAAAAATTTAAAGAAAAAGAAACTAAAGATAAAAATCGTAAAATTAGATTAAATGATTAATTAATAAGATTTGAATTTGAAATTAAATTTAAAATTAAAATTAGCACAAATATAAATGACGGTAACTATTAATATATAAAGGTATATACTATAATATATGATAGTAGCCGTTGTTTTATTAAATAGGAGAAAATATGAAGTATGATAAATATATATATAGACCACCAAAAGAATACAATTCAATACTATTACAAGTAACAAGTGGATGTACACATAATAGGTGTAAATTTTGTGGAATGTATAGATATACTCAATTTAAAATAGAAAATATATCTCAAATAGAAAAAGATATAATAGAAGCAAGCAAAAGTAGATATTATAGGGGAGTTAAAAGAGTATTCTTATTAAACGGAAATGCTTTTGTACTGAGTACTGAAAAATTATTGAAAATAGCAGAATTAATACACAAACACTTACCACAAGTAGAAGTTATTGCTTCATATGCATCAATAAAAGATATATCATTAAAAACAGATGAAGAATTAAAAAAATTAAAAGAAAATGGATATAATGACTTATATTTAGGAATAGAATCAGGAAATGAAGAGGCATTAAAATTTATAGATAAACCAAATACAGCAGAAGAAGCAGTAATTCAAATGCAGAGATTAGATAAATTTGGATATAATTATTATGCAATGATATTATTAGGATTAATGGGAAAAGGTGTTGATGTTGCAAAAGAAAATGGAAGACTTACAGGAAAAATGTTATCTAAAGTTTCTCCAAGAGCAATATTTCCAATGACCCTTACAATAGTTCCAAACACACCATTATATACTATGAGACAAAAAGGAGAATTTAAAGAAGCATCAGAATATGATAAAATTTTAGAATTATATGAAATTATATATAATCTAGAATGTAAGAAAACAGTATTAGTATCAATGTATCATAATTCAAATATATTACAATTAAAAGGAATATTACCAAATGATAAAATGATGATGTTAAATCAAATCTCAAATAGTTTAAATATATTAAAAAATTACACAGACGAAGAACTTGATAATATAATTAACAGGGATAATTTAACATTGTAGTGTTATTGTAAAATATGTTTGTGTTTTCTACATATAGTTATTAATCTTGTTGTGTAATATATAGTATTTTCAAATTAATTATGATAAAATTAATATATGAATTTAGAAAGAAAATAAAATAGAATAAAAGAGGATAAATGTATAGAACAGATAGTTTAGGTAATGAGATTAGATTAACATTTGAAGAAGAAATAGAATTTGATAAATTTAAAAATATTGTATTTAGATATATTTCGTATAAGATGAGAACAGAATCAGAAGTAATAAAAAAGTTTAAAAAACATGAACTTGCAGAAAAATATTTAGATTTAACAATAGACTATTTAAAAGAATTAAAATATATAGACGATAGAAATTATACTAAACTATATATAGAAGATTGTATTAATTTAAAAAGAATTTCTAAAAAAGAAATGTATTTTAAACTTATACAAAAAGGAATACAAAAAACAATAATAGAAGAAGAACTTGATAAACAAAAAGAAAAATTAGAACAAGCAGAGATTAGAAATATAATCTCAATATTAAAAATGAGAAAACATAAAGAATTAGATAAAAATATTAGATATATATTACAAAAAGGATATAGTTATTCAAAATACAAGATAGCAAAAGAAGAATTAGACTACGCAGAAGAGGAAAAAAATGAGTAATACAATTAGTAATACTAAATATAATTATATAGGCAAAAAATATAATAGTAACGAATATAATATAAAGATAGAAGAATTTGAAGGGCCATTAGACCTATTATGCTATTTAGTTTCAAAAAATAAGATGGAAATAGAAACAATGAATATTCTAGAAATAATTAAACAATATTTAGAATATCTAGAAGAAATGCAAAAATTAAATTTAGAAATAGCAAGTGAATTTACAGTAATGGCTTCTAAATTAATATATTTAAAATCTAAAAAAATATTAACAAAACCAGTATTAGAAGACGAAGAAGAATATACAGAAGAAGAGTTGATAGCTAAATTAGAAGAATATAAAAAATATAAAGAAATATCAGAAAAGTTAAATGAACAATATTCAAAATATAATTATAGGATTACTAAAAAAACAGAACAAATATTATTACCAAAAAAAGAATTTGAAGGAAAATACGATAAACAAGAATTGTTTAACATATATATGGATGTAATTACTAGATATAAAGAAAAAGATAATATTAATAAACAAAATATAGAAAAATTAATTATTAAAGAAAAAGTTACAGTAAAAAGTAAATTAAGAGAAATTTTTAATATATTTAAAAAAACAAAAAGTTTTGTGTTTAATAATGTATTTTCTAAAAAAGAAAGAAGTAAACAAGAGATTATAGCGGCATTTTTAGGAGTGCTTGAAATGTCAAATAAGAATAAAGTGAATATATTACAAGAAGAATTATTTGCACCAATTACAATTAGTAGAAAACAAGAAGGAGAATAATATGGATTATAGGGATATAGATAAAAAATGGATGTTATTAGTTATAATATTATTGTTTTTCCCATTATTATTAAGAATAGAAAGACTTGAAATGATACTATATTCAATACCAGGATTATTGCTTGCATTATCAATACATGAAACAGGACATGCCTTAATGGCATATATATTTGGAGATAAAGAAAATAAAGGGAGAATAACTTTAAATCCAATTAAACATATAGACCCTATAGGTATGATGACATTACTATTTTTAGGAATAGGATGGGGTAAACCTGTGGAAGTTAGAAGAAGTAATTTTAGAAAATCAAAATTATCTTTTGAAGCAATAGAAAGCATAATCTCATTAGCAGGACCAGCATTTAATATAATATTAGCTATAATATTATCAATAATATATTTAAAAGTCGGAAGCATTATACAAATATCACAAGTTTCAAATATATTAATATATGCAGTATATATTAATATAGGGCTTGCAGCATTTAACTTAATACCTATACCACCATTAGACGGATATGGTATATTAAAACCAATACTACCAAAAATATTAAAAGAATTTGTAGATGAAAATATACAATATATACAAATACTATTCTTTTTAATAATATTAATGCCAGGTAGTGAACATATAATAACTATATTTTTAAAACCATTAATGGAACTAGTAAATATTATTAGTATAGGAATAATTGGAATATTTTAGAAAAAGGGGTAAAAATGACTAGCGAATTTAATATAGCAATACATGCATTAGTATATTTAGATAAAACAAAAGAAATAGTTTCAAGTGAACAATTAGCGCAAAATATTTGTACAAACTCAGCAAGAGTAAGAAAAGTACTTGCAAAACTAAGAAAGGCAGAAATAATAGGTTCAAAAGGTGGTCCAGAAGGAGGATACTACCTACTTGAAGATATATTAAGTATAGATTTAAAAACAATATGTGAAGTAATAGATATTGAGTTAATAAATCAATCATGGAAGTCAGGAGATGTAAATCAAGCATGTTTAATTTCATCAGGAATGTCAGATATAATGGAAAAATTATATAATGAATTAAACGAAAAAATGTTAAAAGAATTATCTAAAAAAACAATAGGAAGTATATGTAAAAATTTATATAAATAATTATTATATTTATATAAATTTTTTTAAAAATATTTGAAAAGTTCAATAAAATTATATATACTGAAAATATGAATATATATGAAGAAACAAAAATGATAATGAATAAGTATGGCTTAAATTTTAAAAAGAAATTTGGTCAAAACTTTTTAATAAATGAAAAAATTTTAGATGAAATGATAGAATTTGCAAATATTAGTAAAGAAGATATAGTATTAGAAATAGGTCCTGGAATAGGTACACTAACTTCAAAACTATTAGAAAAAGCAGGAGAAGTAATATCAATAGAAATAGACAAAGAGCTATTAAAACCATTAGAAGATAGATTTTTCTTATACAAAAACTTTACTTTAATTTCAGCAGATATAATGGAGATAGATTTAACTAAACAATTAAATAAGATATTATTTAATAAAAATATAGATATATCAAAAACTAAATTAAAAGTAGTTGCAAATATACCATACTATATTACAACTCCAATAATTTTAAAACTATTAGCAGAACAAAAATATATATCACAAATATATATTATGGTACAAAAAGAAGTAGCAGAAAGATTAAAACCAACTTCAAAAGGTAAAGAAATATCATCATTAACATATTATACACAATATTTTACAGAATATTTAGGAGAGATAGAAGTTAATAAGAGTAACTTTTTACCAATACCAAAAGTAGATAGTCAGATAATAGGGTTTGAGATTAGAAAAGAACCATATCCAAAAGTAGATAACGAAAAAATGTATTTTAGAATAGTAAAATCAGCATTTTTGCATAGAAGAAAAACATTTTTAAACTCATTAAAACTAACAGGACAATTCAATATAGAAGTTTTAAAAGAAATATTAACAGAATTAGAAATAGATGAAAGAATAAGGCCAGAAAAATTAACAAATATTGATTATGCAAATATTTGTAATATGTATATAAAGAGGAACAAATGAAAAACATAAGATTAAAAGATAGAAAAGGTATAACACTAACAACATTAATATCATATATTTTAGCATTCACTATAATAATAACTGTACTTACATTAGTAACAACATTAATATTAAATGGAGTACAAAAAGAAGATGTATTAAAAAGAGAATTAGGACAAGCAGACAAAGTAAATGCAAATCTAAATCAATTTTTTAATAAACCTTTTCAAGAATTAGAATTAATAAAAAAAGTTGAAGGAGTAAAAGATGCAACATTAACCATTTCAGAATTAAAATATAATGATAATTCAAATGTAATAATGGAATATGACTATAATATAAAATATACATATAATAATGTAGAAAACAATGTTGGTAAAAAATTAAGAATAATAAATAAGACAGAAAAAAAGAATATAGGAAAAAGCTTAGCTATAATAGAAAAAAAATTAGATTCTAGTAGTATAAGTACAAGTGGAATAACAGATCAAAAATTTAAAACATATTTAGAAACATATAATAGATTAAATGAAGTATATAGATTAAAATATAGATATCCTGAAATGGAAAATTCAGATATACCAGAAGCATTTATAGGTTCAGATACAAACCTATTAGAAAACACATTAAAATTTGAATTTGGAGTAAGAGAAATTAATACTAGTTCTAAAAAAATAAGTTTAAACCTCTTAGAAGAAAAAAGAAACAATAGATATGATTATACATATATAGCATATAGTGGTAAATTTGTAGACTCTATTATAAACAGACCACAAGTAGGAGATACTGTAATTTATGACCCAACCAAAGGTGTAACAAATACATCAAAACTTACATATACATCATATAAGGGTACTGCAAGAAATGGTGGTAATGGATATGGTACACAAACAATAACTGCTAAATCTAATCACAATGAATGGATAGTTATTTCTAATTCAAACAACCAAATAAAGGTAATGTCTAAAGGACTTATTAATCGGTGTATCAGGTACATATTTGGGTCTATTTACATTAAAAGGTGGAATAGGATGGTTATATGCAGAAGAAGAATTACATTCAATGTGTAGCGTATATGGATATGGAAAAGGTGCTAAACAAGTTGTTACTACATACCAAACAGGTAATAAGTATACAGGAGAAACTGAAACACAAATAAAAACAATAATAGGGACTGGTGCAAGAAGCATGACAATGGAAGACATTGTTAAAATAATGAAAGGTGAAGATTATACAGATTTTACAGAACAAGAAAAGAAAAAATTTAATTCTAATTATATGAATCCAGCTTTTAGAACTTTATCATATTATCCAACATTAAGTAGTTATAACGATAATGGAAGTAGTTCAGATAAGCAGTACTTTAATAATGATAGGTATAATTTAGAAAATTATGATGCAGATTTAGTAACAGATCCAAAAGTAAAAGAAAATAAAATGAAATTGAAGTATCATATTTTTAAAGGAAGATCTTATTGGCTTTCTACTCGTTATATAAGTGCAGATTCAAATTATATATATTCTTATGTTCGTCTTATAAGAGAAAATTTTATTAGTGGAACTTATCTTTTTGATGCACATTTAGATTATATAAATATTGCTACAGAAATGAGTTATTTAAGACCAGTAGTATACTTAGATGCAAGTATGATTGAAGAACAAACTCAAGGTGTATGGAAGATAAAAGACTAATGGAAAAAGAAATAAGTTAAATTAAATGTTTAACTTATTTTTGTTTTTTATTCTTTCTTTTTCTTTATTTATTGTTTTGTTAAATGAATATTAAAATATTGTATAGTATATGTATATTTTGATTATATTATTGTATTATTATAATAATATAATTGATAAATTGGGTTGGTTGTTTATGGATAAGAAAAAAACAAGGAAAATAAGTGCAAAAAAGTTAATTAAAAAAAAGAAGATTGCAAGACATAAAAGAACTAAAAAAATAATTGAAGATATACGCAAAGAAATAGATATAGATTTAGATAAAGTATATGTACTTAATAGTGATAGTATAGATAATGAACAAGACTATTATTGTTATACTAATACAAACATCTTAAAAAATGAATTAGGCATAAAAGATAGAGAACATTTAATACAAGTAGAAAAAAGAGTAGTTATGCTTAAGATGTATATTTTAAGAGAAAAAATGCGTAATGAATTTTTAGAGTATGACTATAGTGATGATTGTAAAAAAATATTTAAGTTTAAAAAAGATACCTTAGAAAGTATATTAACTGTAGAAAGATATATGTTAATACATAAAAAAATGTTTGATGAGCTATATTCATTTGCAGGAGAATTTAGAACAGTAAATATGTCTAAAGATACATTTGTATTTGCAGGGCATATGTTTATACAAGAACAAGCAGAAAATATATTTAAAGAAATGAATACAGAATTTATTAAGTTATTAGTAGCAAATGAAAATATATTAAGTAGGAATAAGATTAATTTTAAGAAAAAAGAAATAAATATTAAAAAGAAACAACTAAAACAAGAATTAGCAAGATTACTTACCAAATATTTAGCAGACTTAAATGTATTACATCCATTTAGAGAAGGAAATGGTAGAGCAACTAGAGAAGTTTTTAGAGAAATAGCATATATTTTTGGATATTTATTTACACTTAAAAATATACCTACAGAAGAATTTATGAATGCAATGAAAAAATCTGTATATGATAATAGTACATTAAATGAAATAGTTTATAGGAGTTTATACGAAAGATGATAAAATGGAATAGAAAAAAAGAAAAGAACAAAGAAAAAAATAAAGAATTAAAAACTACTAAAATACAAGCAAAAGAAAAAGAAGAAAAAGTTAAAAAAACTAGAGAAACTAAAAGTGATATTTTAGAGAGAAAAAAGATTCGCAAAGAAATAGCTAAAAAGAAAAAAATAAATAAAATTTTAGATAATATTAAAGTAGTATTAAATTCAAACAAGATTTTTAAAAGGATGTATATTGTATTAATAATTATATTAACAATATTATTAATAATATTACCAAAACAAAAATACATTGATGGAATAGATTATCAAGAAACTACACTTGAAATATTAGAAGATGGAAGAATAGATGTAAAAGAAAAAATAGTATTTGAGAAGAATTTAACTAAAATAGTAGATGTATATAAGGAGATAAATGATAAGGAGCTTTCACCAATAAATATTAAAGTTTTTGGAAATACATTATTTAAAAAAGAAGAATTAAAAGTAATTGAAGGTGGAGATAAGATTCAATTTGAAAAAAATCCAAAATATTTAAGTTATGAAATTACATATACAACTAAAAGACTAGTTGGAGTATATTCAGATAACTATTATGCTTTAAAAATGCCAATTTCAACAAAGATGTGGCAAAACTCTAATCAAAACCTTATAGTAGAAAGTCCTAAATGGATAAATAGGTATAATCTTAAAGTTAAATTTAAAAATAGTATTGAAAATAGGAAATTTGCTAATTTCTTTATGTCATTACCAAGTAATACATTAAAATTAAAAGATAATCAATTTAACTTACAAGTATATAATTTTCCACCAAATAATAATGGTAAAATGTACTTAATTTTTGAAAAAAATCAAATTAATGAAAAATATGGAAAAGATTTTGAAAAAATAGTAATGGGTAATGTTTTAGAGATTGAAAAAGTAGAAAAAGAAACATTCAAAAAATTCTTAGAGCATAAAAAAGCTAGAAACTATAATGAATATGTTTATAGGAAATATTTAACATATGCACTTTATGTATTAATTATATTACAATACTTATACTATATTTTAGATATTATAAATGGGCTTAAAAATAAGAAGAGAATAAATTTTGAAAAAGATTTAAGGAAAACAAAAAATAATAAATTAGGAAACAACCTATTATTAGTATATATATTAAATACAAGCACATTGTATAATAACATATTAGATATAAAAAATTTAGTAACTGCAATACTCGTAAAATTAAATGAATATAACTATATACAATTTGAAAAGAAAGGTGTATATATATTAGATAAAACAGAAAAAGAATTACAACAATTAGACTATATAGATAAATATATATTAGAAAAAATATATAGAGCAGATGTAAATAATGTTAATTTTGTAGAATATTCAGACTTAGAAAAAATGTTTAGAAAATATTCTTCAAAAATAATAGATGAAATACATAAACAGATAGACTATGAAAATGTAATGTTAACTAAAAAAGGAATATATAGTAGAAGAAGACATAGGACTGACTTTTCAATAATATTGATATTAATTTTACCATTAACATTGTTTACATTATTTAAATATATTGATATTAAAATATCAATCTTAGTATTTATATTAACATATATATTAGCTAAAATAGCTAAAAAGATAAATGAATATGGATTCACATTAAAAGGAATTAATATTAAGAAAAATTTATTAAGATATGAACAATATATAAAATGGATACAACCAAAAGAAATATCAAAAGAAAATGCAATATTTAAAACATTTTTTGGATATAATAAGGGAAAGATAAAAAATATAGAAAATATAGAAGAAATATCAGA
Organism: Clostridium sp.; assembly: GCA_052174015.1. Taxonomy (GTDB): domain Bacteria; phylum Bacillota; class Clostridia; order TANB77; family CAG-508; genus JABCPO02. The sequence continues at coordinate 61,696 of JBQMXM010000002.1, read as the reverse complement.
AGTTATAGTTGCATCTTTAAACTTAAAACACTTTAAAAAATAAGTAAATTATGATAGAATATTTAAGGAGAAAGAGAGGCAAAGATGGCAGGACATAGTAAATGGCATAACATACAAGCAAGAAAAGGTAAACAAGATGCACAACGTGGAAAAATTTTTACAAAATTAGGTAGAGAAATATATGTTGCAGTAAAACAAGGTGGAGCAGATCCACAATCAAATTCAACATTACAAGCAGTTATTGCTAAAGCAAAAGCAAATAATATGCCTAATGATACAATTAAAAATGCAATAAAAAAAGCAAGTGGAGCAAATAATACAGAAAACTTTGAACAAATTACTTATGAAGGATATGGAATTTCTGGAACAGCTATAATAGTTGAAGCTATGACAGATAATAAAAATAGAACAGCATCAGAAGTTCGTCACTTATTTAGTAAACATGGTGGTAATTTAGGAGTTACAGGTTGTGTTTCATACATGTTTGATAAAAAAGGAGTGATAGTATTATCAAAAGAAAGTACTAATTTAGAGGAAGAAGAATTATTTGAAAAAATATTAGAAAATGATGGAGATATTGAAGATATAAAGAGTTTTGAAGAAATATATGAAGTTTTAACAGATGTAAAAGAATTTTCTAAAATATTAAACATATTAGAAAGCTTAAATATAGAAATATTAGAAGCAAATATAGAACAAGTACCACAAAACACTGTAAATTTAGATGAAGTACAACAAGAAAAATTAGAAAAACTAATAAATTCATTAGAAGATTTAGATGATGTGCAAAATGTATTCCATAATGCAGAAATCTAATTGAAAAAATATATAAATATGATATAATAACAATAGGTAGACCAGTAGTCGCGTATAACATGCGAAAGCTAAGTATATGAGGAAAGTCCGGGCTCCATTAGAGCATGATACTGGATAACGTCCAGCGAGAGTAATCTTAGGGAAAGTGCAACAGAAAAAAACAGCTTAAATAAGCAATGGTGAAAAAGTGAGGTAAGAGCTCACTAAAAGTTATAGTGATATAATTTTTGTGTAAACCCTATCTGGAGCAACGCCTTGTAATTCGGAGTAAATAAGAGCTCTAACGTTCCTCCGTCCTGAGCGGCTAGAGATTAATAGTAATATTAATTCGAGATAAATGACTACATGACAGAACCCGGCTTATTGTTTGCCTAGATGTATACTTTAGTATACATCTTTTTTATATGAATTTTTCAATAATAGGAAGACATAAAAAGTTATGATAATTTAATAAAACATACAAATAAAAAATATAAAAATGATTTAAATGTAAAAAAATCTTTTTTTAAAAAATTTAATTTTTGGAATAAAAAGTATATTACAGTCATTATGTAACTTGATTATAGTAAATATAATTAAATTTATAATGAAAATCTAGAGAAATGTTAAAAATATGTTAAAAAAATATATTTTTAGCATTATTTTTAATTTTCCTGAAACCCTTGTATATCAAGCAATACCATTTAATTACTTTTTATGTATAGTAGTTGCAAATCTAGTTATTCGTTTAAAAATAAGTATATTAGAGATATATTACATTTTGTTAAAAACATTTTGACTTTTAATATTAAAAAGTATATATTATAACCATGAGCTAAAGAGATAAAAAATATTTTTTTAAGTAAAAATAAAAAAATGTTTTTTTATAAAAATATGATTTTAAAATAAAATTTTAAAAATATAAAGGCTGAAAATCAAATTTAAAATAAAATAGTAAAATGAAAGGATAAAATGGAAATGAAGGTAGTTAAAAGAAATGGGGATATCGTAGAATATGATACAAATAGAATTGTTGTAGCAATTAGTAAAGCAAATAGAGAAGTAGAAGAACAAGACAAGGCTACAATGAAAGAAATAAAAAAGATAATAGAAGAAATAACAAAATTAAATAAAGATAAAATAACTATAGAAGAAATACAAGATTTTGTTGAAACAAAATTAATGGAATTAAAAAGATATCAATTAGCAAAAAAATATATGTTATATAGAGAAAAAAGATCTATAGTAAGACAAGTTAATACAACAGATGAAAGTATTATGAGTTTAGTAAGAAATTCAAATAAGGATGTATCAGAAGAAAATAGTAATAAGAATTCAGTGCTATTATCTACACAAAGAGATTTAATAGCAGGAGAAGTATCAAAAGATATAGTTGATAGAATACTTTTACCAGAAAGAATTGTAAATGCACATAAAGAAGGAATATTACATTTCCATGATAGAGACTATTTTATACAACCAATGTTTAACTGTTGTTTAATTAATATAGAAGATATGTTAGATAATGGAACAGTTATGAATGGAAAAATGATAGAAAGTCCTAAAAGTTTTCAAGTTGCATGTACTGTTATGACTCAAATCATTGCAGCAGTTGCTAGTAATCAATATGGTGGTCAAACTGTAAATATTGCACACTTAGGTAAATATTTAAGAAAAACATATGATAAATATTATAAGAAATATTTAAAACATTTTGAAGAACAAGGAGCAAAAGATGCTGTAGAGCAAGCAGAAAAATTTGCTCAAATACGTACAGATGAAGACTTATCTTCAGGTGTACAAACAATTCAATATCAAATTAATACTTTAATGACAACAAATGGTCAAAGTCCGTTCGTTACAATGTTTATGTATATAGAAGAAGGACATGAGTATGAAAAAGAAATAGCTAAAATTATAGAAGAAGTTTTAATTCAAAGATATAAAGGGATACAAAATGAAAAAGGAATCTATGTAACACCAGCATTTCCTAAATTAGTATATGTACTTGATGAATGTAATAATTTAACAGGTGGAAAATATGATTACTTAACAAAACTTGCTATAAAATGTTCATCAAAAAGACTATATCCTGACTATATTTCAGCTAAAAAAATGCGTGAAAACTATGAAGGAAATGTATTTGGACCAATGGGATGTAGGTCATTCTTATCACCATATAAAGATAAAGATGGAAACTATAAATTTGAAGGAAGATTTAATCAAGGGGTTGTAAGTTTAAATTTACCACAAATAGCAATAATAGCAGACCAAAATAAAGAAAAATTCTATAAATTATTAGATGAAAGATTAGAATTGTGTTTTGATGCATTAATGTGCAGACATAATGCCTTAAAAGGAGTAACTTCAGATTATTCACCAATTCATTGGCAATATGGAGCAATAGCAAGACTTAAAAAAGGTGAAAAAATAGATGAATACTTATATAATAAATATTCAACAATATCACTTGGATATATCGGAGTATATGAAATGACAAAACTAATGACAGGAAAAAGTCATACAGAATCAGATGGAAGTGAATTTGCACATGAAGTTATAGAATATTTAAGTAAGACTGTAAAAAGATGGGCTGAAGAAACAAATATAGGGTTTGCACTTTATGGAACACCAGCAGAAAGTCTATGCTATAGATTTGCAAGAGTAGATAAAGAAAAATTTGGAAATATTAAAGATGTTACAGATAAAGGATATTATACAAATAGTTACCATGTAGATGTACGTGAAAAAATAAATGCTTTTGACAAATTAAAATTTGAAAATTCTTTCCAAACATTATCAACAGGAGGATGTATTTCATATATAGAAATTCCTAATATGGAAAATAATCTAGAAGCATTAGAGGAAGTAGTTAAATATATTTATGAAAATATACAATATGCAGAATTTAATACAAAATCAGACTACTGTCATGAATGTGGATATTCAGGAGAAATTATAATAAATGATGATTTAGAATGGGAATGTCCAAACTGTCATAATAAAGACCATGCAAAAATGAATGTTACAAGAAGAACTTGTGGATATCTTGGAGAAAATTTCTGGAATGAAGGAAAAACAAAAGAAATTAAATTAAGAGTAATGCACTTATAATATTAAATAGATATTAATTAGAAAAGAGGAGTATATGAACTATGCAAATATAAAAAACTGTGATGTAGCAAACGGAGAAGGAATAAGAGTATCATTATTTGTTTCAGGTTGTACTCATTACTGTAAAGGATGCTTTAATTATGAAGCATGGGATTTCAATTTTGGAAAAGAATATACAAAAGAAACAGAAGACCATATAATTAAATTATTATCTAGTTCATATATAAAAGGTTTAAGTTTACTTGGTGGAGAACCATTACATCCAGATAATCAAAAACAAGTAGCTTCACTTGTAAAAAGAGTAAGAAAAGAATTACCACAAAAAGATATCTGGTGTTATACAGGATATGTTTTTGATAAAGAAATATTAGATGGAATGTATAAAGAATTATCAACAACTAAAGATATAATAGATAATATAGATGTATTAGTAGATGGAAAATTTGTTATAGATTTAGCAGATAAAAGATTAAGATTTAGAGGTTCTTCGAATCAAAGAATAATAGACGTAAAAAAATCATTAAAAAATAATGATATAGAGTTATGGGACATGAATTATGGTATATAATTATATATAACTGTATAAGTATAATTATTAGTAATTAAATTAATAATCTAAAATAACAATAAATAATAAACAATAAATAATAGAATGATAAAGGTGTATTAATTAAATAATTGATATACCTTTTAATATATATTTTACAAATATGATAAAAATATATAAAAGATGTTTAAAAATTATTTATGTTTGTATATAATGATATAAATATATTAAAATATATGTGAAAGGATAAATGTATGTCAATACATATAAATGCTAAAAAAGAAGATATAGCTAAAATAGTTATAATGCCTGGAGATCCTAAAAGAGCAGAATTGATAGCTAAAAAATATTTACAAAATGCTAGACTTGTAAGTGATGTAAGAGGAATGCTTGCATATACAGGTGAATATGTTGGAAAAGAAGTAACAGTTATGGGCTCAGGAATGGGAATTCCAAGTATGGGAATATATTCTTATGAATTATATAATGAATATGATGTTGAAATAATAATCAGAGTTGGTTCTATGGGAAGCAATCAAGAAATATTAAAATTAAGAGATATATTAGTAGTAGCAAGTAGTTATACAGAAAGTGAATTTGCTAAAAATTTAACAGGGGTAAGTTCATATATATCATATCCTGATTATAAATTAACGCAAAAAATATATGAAATAGGTAAAAAAGAATATGATAGTATTGTAAAAAAAGGCAATATTGCTTGTAGTGAATGTTTTGATAAATATACAATAGATAAAAAATTATATTATAATAGGATACCTAAAAAACATAATGTGTTAGGGTGCGAAATGGAGAGTTTTGCACTATTTAAAACAGCTGAATTCTTAAATAGGAAAGCAGCATGTATACTTACTGTTGTAGATGCAAATTATACAGATGAAGCATTAACAAGTATAGAACGAGAGCAAGATTTAGATGTTATGGTAGATATAGTTTTTAAAACAGTTAAACAGATAATTTAATAATAAGTTTTCTTAGATTGAATATAAGGAGAAGAAATGTATTATAAAAAGAAGAAATTTTTAAACAAAAAAACAATAATGATAGTTAGTGGAATATTAGTTTTAATAATATTTATAATATTAGGGACAGTTATTGTAAATAATTTAGGTAAAAGCAAAGAAAAAGTACAAGTAGATGCAGAGCAAAAAGCTGAGCCTGTATTAGAAATAACAAAAGATACAGAAAGTCCAAATGTAGAAAAAGTAGTTTTAACAGTAAATGCTAAAACAGCTGACCCTGAAGGAATTAACTATATATTATTACCAAATGGAACAAAGGTAAATGGAAATCAAGTAACATATCAAGTAAATGTAAATGATAAATATAAGTTTGCTACATATGGAAAAAATGGAAAATATGCAGAAAAAACAATAGAAGTAAATAATATAAAAGTTGCAAAAGCAAATGAACCATATATTCCTGTAGGATTTAAGCATGTAGAAAATACTAAAATAGAAACAGGATTTGTAATTGAAGATAAAAATGGAAATCAATATGTATGGATACCTGTAGAAAATGGACAAATGTATGGAAATCCAACAAATGATAATAAGTTTTCAGATACAAATCAATCATCAAATACATTAACAAATAGTGTTGGAAGATATAAAGGGTTTTATGTTTCAAGATATGAAAGTTCACAAGGTCTTGCAGAATTAGATGGAAAAAAATATTTTGTAGCCTCATCTAAAAAAGGAGTATATCCATGGGTTAATATTTCATATAATGATGCACAAAATGTAGCAGTAAATACAGCAAAATTATTAAAATATACTGATATGGAGACTTCTATAATGACAAGTTATGGATGGTTTACAATGTTAAATTGGATAGATACAACAAATAAGAGAAAAGTATCGCAAGAAAATGCAAATCAAACAAATGCATTAGGAAAAACAGGAGCTGATTCTACAGATATATTTAATGGTATTGCAGATATTAAAGGTAATGTTAAAGAATGGACAACTGAAATACATACACAAACACAACAAGGAAACAGAAATGAAAATGAAGAACAAAATGTACCTAAATATATGAGAGTATTAAGAGGTGGTAATGCAACAATTCCACAAAGTCCGTCAAAAGCAACAGTACATCCAGATAATCAAAAAAGTGAATATTGGGGATTTAGAACAGTATTATATAAAAAATAGGGGTAAATATGAAAATAAATGAAAAAATAAAAACAAATAAAAAAGGAGTTACACTTATATCACTTGTAATAACAATTGTAATACTATTTATATTAGCAACAATTACTATAACATATACATACAATACAAAGTTAATACAAGAAGGAAATAATATATCTCAATCAGCAGAAAAAGAAGAATTAAAAGAAACTATACAATATTATATTTATGCATATACATTAGAACAAAAAGCAAAAGGTGATGATTTACAAGATACTAAAGAAGAATATGTAAAAAAAGAATTAAATAAGATATATGAAGTAGATAGTGCTAAAAATGAAGTTAAAAGGAAATATAATGATTATGAAAAAAAATTAGAATTAACAGTTCAAGAATATAATGAAATATTAACAAGGCAATTACAATAAAAAAATATAATGAAAAATATATAAAAAATATAATAAATATGAGCAAAAGAATTTATATTTTAATAACTAAATTAATAACTAAAAAAAGTTTTAAAAAGTTTTAAAATTCTTTTGCTTTTTATATTGACACATATATTAAAGCATGGTATACTTATTTAAGTCAAGCGATGAAGTAAGATGTGGCTACACCTAGATGTAGGGAACTCTTATGGAGAAGTTGTGGCATAGACCATAGCGAATATGTAAAAGCTATTGTTAGCTTATTTTTAAAAACTAATAATAGAACACCCGAGTACATACGTTGCTAGACAAAAAATATTTAAGGAGGAAACATGGCAACAAATAATAAAGGAAGTAAAAGAGTAAGAATTAGATTAAAAGCTTATGACAATGTTATTTTAGATCAGTCTGCTGAAAGAATAGTAGAAACAGCTAAAAAAACAGGAGCACAAGTTTCAGGTCCTATTCCACTTCCAACACGTAGAGAAGTTATAACTGTAATTCGTTCTCCACATAAACACAAAGATTCAAGAGAACAATTTGAAATTAGAACACATAAAAGAGTTATAGATATATTATATCCAACTCAAACAACAATAAACAGTTTAGAAAAATTAGATATGCCAGCAGGTGTAGAAATAGAAATTAAACTTTAATATACTTTAATATATAGTGTTTAATAACAGTTTATAAAACAAATGATAAATAACATAATTAATATTGAATGAATTTTATCTTCTATTATATATAGTAATATATTATATAGTATTAAAATATTTAATATTAAAATGTAACAATAGAAACAATAGATTATAACAAGTTATAAATTATAAATAATATAAAACGACCAAGCTTAGATGTTTTCATTCATTTAAGCCAATAGTTAGGAGGAAACAATATAATGAAAAAAGGATTAATCGGGAAAAAGATTGGTATGACACAAATATTTGATGAAAACGGAGTAACTATTCCAGTAACAGTTATTGAAGTTGCAAATAATAGAGTTGTACAAGTAAAAACAAATGAATTAGACGGATATGAAGCAGTTCAATTAGGATATGGAGAAGTTAAAGAAAAACATTTAACAAAACCTAAAATGGGACACTTTAATAAATATAAATTAGAATATGCAAAATACTTAAGAGAATTTAGATTAGAAAATTCAAATGAATACAAAGTAGGACAAGTATTAAATGCAGATGTATTTGAAGTAGGGGATATCGTAGATGTTCAAGGAATTACAAAAGGAAAAGGATTCCAAGGAGCTATTAAAAGACACGGACAAGCTAGAGGGCCAATGTCACACGGTTCAAGATATCACAGAAGACCAGGTTCAATGGGAGCATGTGCAACACCAGCAAGAGTTGTAAAAGGTAAAAAATTACCTGGACATATGGGACATGTTACTGTTACTGTAGAAAATTTAAAGGTAGTTAAAGTAGATACTGATAAAAATGTAATTTTAGTAAAAGGTAGTGTACCTGGACCTAAAGGAACAATATTAAAAATAAAAGGATAATAGAAATAAATAAGGAGGAAAAACATGCCTAGTATAGATGTAGTAGACATTAAAGGAAAAAAAGTAAGTACTTTAGATTTAGCAGATAGTATATTTGCAGTTGAATTAAACGAAGTATTAGTACATACAGTAATTGTTAACTATTTAGCTAATCAAAGACAAGGAACACAAAGTACAAAAACTAGATCAGAAGTTAGGGGTGGAGGTAAGAAACCTTGGAAACAAAAAGGTACAGGACGTGCAAGACATGGAAGTATGAGATCGCCTATTTGGATTAAAGGTGGAATAGCATTAGGACCTAAACCAAGATCATATAAATATAGAATAAATAAAAAAGAAAAACAAAATGCTTTTAAAATGGTATTATCTTCAAAACTTGCAGAAGGTAAGTTAATAGTTGTAGATAAATTAGATTTAAAAGAAGCAAAAACAAAAAATATGAAAGAAGTATTAACAAATATTAAAGCAGAAGGAAAAACATTAGTATTACTTCCAGAACAAAATGAAACAATTTTTAGAGCAGGAAGAAACTTAGAAAAAACTTTTGTATCATATATGGGAATCACAAATACTTATGAAGTATTAAATTGTAATACATTAGTAGTTACAGTTGATACAATCAAAAAAATTGAGGAGGTATATGTATAATGTTAGCAGAAGAAATAATTTTAAAACCAATAATAACTGAAAAAAGTACAAAAGACCTTCAAGAAGGAAAGTATACTTTCAAAGTAAATACAAAAGCGACTAAAGTTCAAATTGCTAAAGCAATAGAAGAAATCTTTAATGTAAAAGTTTTAAAAGTTAATACATTAAATTATGATGGAAAAACTAAAAGAACTAGAGGAATTAAAGGGAAAACTTCAAAATTCAAAAAAGCAATAATAACTATAGATTTAAATCCACAAGAAGTAGAATTCAAACAAAAAGGTGGAAAAACAAAGAAAACTCTTAAAAAATATAATACTGAAATAGAAGGACTTTTAGGAGCATAGTATATAACGCTTATTAAATAATATATAAGAAATATACAAGTAGCTAGAATAAACTAGGAAAATAAAAGAAAAGGTGAGGAAAAAATGGGAATTAAAAAATATAAAGCAACAACACCATCAAGAAGAAAAATGACTACATTAGATTTTTCTGAAATTACAAAAAAGACACCTGAAAAAAGATTATTAGCTAAAAAATCAAAACATTCAGGAAGAAACTCATATGGTAGAATAACAGTTCGTCATAGAGGTGGTGGAAATAGACAAAAATATAGAATAATAGATTTTAAAAGAAGAAAAGATGATATGGAAGCAGTAGTAATTGGTATAGAATATGATCCAAATAGAACTGCAAATATAGCATTAATAGAATATACAGATGGAACACGTGCTTATATCTTAGCACCAAAAGGATTAACAGATGGAGATAAAGTAGTATCTGGTAATAATAAAGATATTAAAATAGGAAATTGTATGCCAATTTCAGATATACCTGTAGGTACATTAATTCATAATATTGAATTAAATCCAGGACAAGGTGGAAAAATGGCAAAAGCAGCAGGAAATTCTGCTCAACTTATGGCTAAAGAAGGAAAATATGCACATATTAAATTACCATCAGGAGAAAGAAGATTAGTACTTGCAGTATGTAGAGCTACAATCGGAAGATTAGGTAATACTGATCACGAAAATGTTAAAATAGGTAAAGCAGGAAGAAAAAGACATATGGGAATCAGACCAACAGTTAGAGGTTCTGTAATGAACCCTGTAGACCACCCACACGGAGGAGGTAATGGTAAAGCACCTATCGGAAGACCAGGACCAGTTACACCTTGGGGTAAACCAGCTTTAGGATATAAAACAAGAGATAAACATAAAGCATCAAATAAATATATTACAAGTAGAAGAAAAAAATAATTATAAAATTATAATTAGATGATTAATTAACAAAAATAAACAAGGAGGAAAGAATGTCAAAATCAAGTAAGAAAAAACCTTTTGTTGCACCTGAATTAATGAAGAGAGTTTTAAAACTAAATGAAGAAAATAAAAAAGAAGTTTTAAAAACTTGGTCAAGATCTTCTACTATCTATCCAGATATGGTAGGGCATACAATCGGAGTTCATGATGGAAGAAAACATATACCAGTATATGTATCAGAAGAAATGATTGGACATAAATTAGGAGAATTTGCTCCTACAAGAACATTCAAAGGACATGCCGGAGATAAAAAATTAGGAAAGAAAAAATAATCAAAATAATATTTAAAGATATCAAATTATTTAAAAATAAATAAGGAGGAGCAAGTGAGTAAGGCAAAAACTATAGAAAAAACAGAATTACAAGCAGTTGCACACTTAAGAAACGTTAGAATATCTAATCGTAAAGTTAAAATAGTTGCCGACTTAATTAGAAATAAAGATGTAGAACAAGCATTAAATATTTTAGAATTTGCACCAAAAGCAGCTTCAAAAATATTAATAAAACTACTTAATTCAGCAATAGCAAATGCAGAAAATAATCACAAAATGAAAAAAGAAAAGTTATATATTGCTAAAATATATGCCAATGAAGGTCCTACTATGAAAAGAGTTAGACCAAGAGCACAAGGTAGAGCTGCAGGTATATTAAAAAGAACAAGTCATATAACTATAGTATTAAAAGAAAGAGGTTAGAAGGGAGTAACAATGGGACAAAAAGTTCATCCAAATGGTTTAAGAGTTGGTATAATTAGAGATTGGAATTCTAAATGGTATGCAAATAAAAGAGATTTTGCTAAAAATTTAGTAGAAGATAATAAAATACGTAAAATCTTAAAAAAAGAATTATATCAAGCAAGAGTTTCTGATATTATAATTGAAAGAACAACAAATGATATAAAAGTTATTCTTCATGCAGCAAAACCAGGATTAATAATAGGAAAAAATGGAACTCAATTAGAAGAAACTAAGAAAAAATTAAAAAAACAAATAAACAAAGATGTTTCAATTAGTGTTATAGAAATCAAAAAAATGGATTTAAATTCACAAGTTGTAGCTGAAAATATAGCATTACAATTAGAAAGAAGATCAAAATTTAAAAGAGCACTTAACCAAGCAATTGAAAGATCAAGAAAAGCAGGTGCAAAAGGAATTAAAGTTATTGTATCTGGAAGATTAGATGGAGCAGAAATGGCTAGAACTGTATTTTACAGTGAAGGAACAGTTCCACTACAAACAATAAGAGCAGATATAGATTATGGATTTGCAGAAGCAGACACAATCTATGGAAAAATAGGAATCAAAGTTTTCATATATCATGGAGAAATTTTAGGAAATAAAAAAGAAAGATTATATGGGAATACTGAAAGAAGACAAAAATTAAATTCAAATAAAAGAAATAAAAAAGAATTTAAAAAAAGAGTAAATAAAGGAGAAAAGGAGGTATCTGAAAATGCCATTAATGCCAAAAAGAACTAAATTTAGAAAAGTTCAAAAAGGTAGAAATAGAGGTAAAGCAACTAGAGGAAATAAAGTAACTTATGGAGAAATAGGTATACAAGCACTAGAAGCAGGAATGATTACCTCAAACCAAATTGAAGCAGCACGTATTGCAATGACAAGACATGTTAAGAGAGGTGGTAAAGTTTGGATTAAAATCTTTCCAGATAAACCAATCACTAAAAAACCTGCAGAAACTCGTATGGGTAAAGGTAAAGGAGCAGTTGAATGCTGGGTAGCACCAATTAAACCTGGAAGAGTATTATTTGAAATGTCAGGTGTGCAAGAACCAATCGCAAGAAGAGCGTTAGAACTAGCTTCATATAAATTACCAGTAAAAACTAAAATCGTTAAGCGTGACTTAACAGGAATAGGTGGTGAAGCAAATGAAAATAAATAATATAAGAGAGATGTCAACACCAGAATTAGAAAAAGAAGTTTTAGAATTAAAAAAACAATTATTTAAATTAAATTTTAGTTTAGCAACAAATGGATTAGAAAATCCAAAGAAAATAAAAGAGGTTAAAAAAGACATCGCAAGAGTAAAAACAATTTTAAGACAAAGAGAATTATTAGAAAAATAATACTTACTAAATTATTAATAATATTTAATAAATTGAAGAAAGGAGATCCTGTTAATGGAAAGAAAACTTCGCAGAACAATGGCTGGAAAAGTAATATCTAATAAAATGGATAAAACAGTTGTAGTTGCAGTTGAAACAAGTGTAAAACATAAATTATATGGTAAATTTATTAAAAGAACATATAAATTAAAAGCACATGATGAAAACAACGAATGCAACATTGGAGATAAAGTAAAAGTAATGGAAACTAGACCACTTTCTAAAGATAAAAGATGGAGAGTAGTTGAAATAATAGAAAAGGCAAAAATCTAATAGATAACTAAAAGCAAAAGGAGGACTAAAATGGTTCAACAAGAAAGCAGATTAAAAGTTGCAGACAACACAGGTGCAAGAGAACTACTTTGTATAAGATGTGTTGGTGGATCATATAGAAGATATGCAAATATCGGTGATGTAATAGTAGCTTCTGTTAAAAGTGCTATACCAGGTGGAGTTGTAAAAAAAGGAGACGTTGTAAAAGCAGTAGTAGTTAGAAGTAAAAAAGGTGTTAGAAGAGCAGATGGTTCTTACCTTAAATTTGATGAAAATGCAGCAGTAATTATAAAAGAAGACGGAAATCCTAGAGGAACTCGTATATTTGGACCAGTAGCAAGAGAGCTAAGAGATAATAATTATACAAAGATTTTATCATTAGCACCAGAAGTACTATAATATGAATTTCAAAAAAAAGAGGTGAAAAATGAAAATAAAAAAAGGAGATACTGTAAAAATATTATCAGGTGTAGAATCTAACAAAACAGGTGAAGTATTAAAAGTTTTTCCAAAAACTTCTAAAATACTAATCAAAGGTATTAATGTTAGAAAAAAACACGTAAAACCTAGAAGCCAAGGTGCAGAAGGTGGGATAATAGAAAAAGAATTTCCAATCAATGCTTCAAAAGCAATGGTAGTGTGTCCAAAATGTGGAAAAGCTACAAGAATTGGATATGAAATAGTAAAAGGAACTAAGGTTCGTGTTTGTAAAAAATGTAATGCAAAATTAAAAGATGAAAACACAAAAAAATAAATTATAAGTATAAGGAGAATTTATGGAAGCTTTAAGAAAAAAATATAAAGAAGAAGCAATTCCAGAATTAATGAAAAAATTCAATTATTCATCAATTATGGAAGCTCCAAAACTTAATAAAATAGTTATAAATATAGGACTTGGAGATGTTAAAGATAATCCTAAAGCATTAGATAATGCACTTTCAGAATTAGAACAAATAACAGGTCAAAAACCTATAGTAACTAAAGCTAAAAAATCAGTAGCAAACTTTAAGTTAAGAGAAGGAGCTAAAATAGGTTGTGCAGTAACATTAAGAGGTGAAAAAATGTATGAATTTGCATATAAGTTTTTCAATCTAGCATTACCTAGAGTTAGAGACTTCAGAGGAGTTTCAAAAAAATCATTTGATGGTAGAGGAAATTATTCATTAGGAATTAAAGAACAATTAATATTCCCAGAAATAGAATATGATAAAGTAGATAAATTAAGAGGAATGGATATAACTTTTGTAACAACAGCAAAAACTAATGAAGAAGCTAAAGAATTACTTACTTTATTAGGAATGCCATTTCAAGCGTAATATCAAAGGAGGATATAATGGCAAAAAAATCTTTAAAAGTAAAACAAGCAAAACCACAAAAATATAAAACAAGAGAATATAATAGATGTCAAATATGTGGAAGACCACATGCATACATCAGAAAATATGGTATTTGTCGTATATGCTTTAGAGAACTAGCACATAAAGGGGAAATCCCAGGTGTAAAAAAATCAAGTTGGTAAAAAAATTTAAGAAGGAGGCCAAAATGACAGACCCAGTTGCAGATATGCTAACAAGAATAAGAAATGCAAATAAAGCAAAATTTAAAACTGTAGAAGTACCATCTTCTAATCTAAAAAAATCAATAGCAGAATTATTATTAGAAGAAGGATACATTAAATCATTTAAGTTAATAGAAAATGAAGTACAACCAGTTTTAAATATTGAATTAAAATATGACGTAAAGGGTAATACAGTAATCAAAGGACTTAAAAGAATAAGTAAACCTGGATTAAGAATATATGCAAAAAAAGATGAAGTACCTAAAGTATTAAATGGACTTGGAACAGCAGTAATATCTACATCTCAAGGAATTCTTACAGATAGAAAAGCAAGAGAACTTGGAGTAGGTGGAGAAATTTTAGCATATATTTGGTAAAAAAAGAAAATAATAGGAGGAAGCTATGTCAAGAATAGGGAAAAAACCTATAGTAGTTCCAGAAAATGTTGATGTTAAAATAGAAGGAAACACAATTAAAGTAAAAGGACCAAAAGGAGAATTAGAAAGAACTTTTGTAAAAGAAATTAATGTGGAATTAAAAGATGGAGTTATTAATGTAACTAAATCAAAAGACATCAAACAATTAGATGGATTACACGGGTTAACAAGAACCCTTATAAATAATATGGTGGAAGGTGTTGTAAACGAATTTACAAAAAAACTAGAAATTAATGGTGTAGGATATAAAGTGCAAAAACAAGGAACAAAATTAGTTTTAGCTTTAGGATATTCACATCCAGTAGAAGTTGAAGCACCAGCAGGAATAACTTTTGATGTTGAAGGAAATAACAAAATAACTGTTAGAGGAATTGACAAACAATTAGTTGGACAAATTGCTGCAAATATTAGAGAAAAAAGACCACCAGAAGTATATAGAGGTAAAGGAATTAAGTATGATTATGAAGTAATCAGACGTAAAGAAGGAAAAACAGGTAAATAGTTATTGTTGATTTTAAAAGGGTGTATATCCCTTTTAAAGGATATGAATTTATAGGATTTAAAAGGAGATATATACCTTGAATAATTCAAACAGTAATGGAAGGAGAATAAAATGATTAACGCATTTGATAAAAAAAAGGCAAGAAAACGTAGACATCAAAGATTACGTAACAAGATTGCAGGAACAGCTAGTAGACCAAGAATGTGTGTATCTAAAAGTAATAAAAATATTTTCGTTCAATTAATAGATGATGAAAATGGAAAAACTTTAGTATCTGCTTCAACTATGGAAAAAGATTTTAAAATTAAATCAAATAACATAGAAGCAGGAAAAGAAATTGGAAAATTAATAGCAAAAAGAGCTAAAGATGCAAAAATAGAAGAAGTAGTTTTTGATAGATCAGGATACCTATATCACGGAGTTATAAAAGCAGTTGCTTCATCTGCTCGCGAAGTAGGGTTAAAATTCTAAAAAATAAGAAAGGAAACAACTCATAATGGAAAAAGAAAAAAAATATGAAGAAAAAGTAATTCATATCTCAAGAGTTACAAAAGTTACAAAAGGTGGAAACACGTTAAGATTTTCTGCTCTTGTAGTAATTGGTGACAGAGAAGGTCACGTTGGTATAGGTAGTGGTAAATCAGCAGAAGTTCCAGACGCTATTGTAAAAGCAGTTAGTAATGCAAAAAATAATATTGTAAAAGTACCAATAGTTGGAACAACTGTACCTCATGAATTCACAGGTAAATTTGGAGCTGCTAAAGTAGTTGTAAAACCTGGACAAGAAGGTACTGGTGTAATCGCAGGAGGAGCTGCAAGATCAGTATTAGAAATAGCAGGATATAAAGATGCTAAAGCTAAAATAATTGGAACAAATAATCCAAGAAATGTAGTTAAAGCAACTTTAGATGCATTATTAAATATGAGAACAGTAGAAGAAGTAGCGAAATTAAGAGATAAAGAAGTTAATGAAATAATATAATAGGAGGTCAAGATGGAATTAGGGAATCTAAAACCAGCATTTAAAAAAGTGACTAGAAAAAGAGTAGGTCGTGGAGCAGGTTCAGGTTTAGGTAAGACTTCAGGAAAAGGACATAAAGGTCAAAATGCAAGATCTGGTGGAGGTGTAAGACGTGGATTTGAAGGAGGTCAAACACCATTATTCAGAAGATTACCAAAAAGAGGATTTAAAAACGCAATGTTTAAAAAAGATTACCAAGAAGTAACTTTAAACATGTTAAATTTATCTACAACTGAAGAAGTAAGTGCAGAATCTTTAATTAGAGATGGTATCATTTCTAAAGCAAAAGATGGAATTGTAATACTTGCAACTGGAAAATTAGATAAAAAATTAAATGTAAAAGCCAAAAGATTCACAAAGAAAGCTGCAGAAGCAATTGTTGCAGCTGGAGGAAAGATAGAGGTGATTTAATTGTTTAAAACTATTCAAGATGCAATAAAAGTTCCAGAAGTAAAAAGAAGATTATTATTTACACTATTATTATTAATAGTATTTAGATTTGGATCACATATAAGTGTACCATTTGTAGACTTTAATGTCTTAAATAATGTTATGAATAACAATCAAAATGGTATTTTAGGATTAGTAAACCTTATAACAGGGGGAGCTTTTGCTAGATTATCAATATTTGCAATGAGCATTAGTCCATATATCTCAGCTTCAATCATTGTCCAATTGTTAGGAATGTTAATTCCTTCATTAGAAATGATGATGAAAGAAGGTGGAGAACAAGGTAAAAAACAAATTAATAAATATACTAAAATTATTACATTTGTACTAGCATTAGTACAATCATTAGGATTATTTATTGCATATAGACATTCAAGAATATTCACACCATATAATGGTTCATATGTTATACCAGGTATTGCAATAGTATTATCACTACTTGCAGGTACAACATTCTTAGTTTGGGTAGGAGAAAAAATAACTAAGAAAGGAATCGGAAATGGAATATCAATGCTAATATTTGCAGGTATTGTTTCATCAGTTCCAAACTTATTATTTACTATGATTTCTCAAACTGTACAAAATGGAACAATAAATGTTATTAAATTAATATCAGTGTTAGGACTATTTATTGGAATATTATTATTAATAACTTCTGTAGTATATGTACATATAGCAGAAAGAAAAATACCAATACAATATTCAAGAAAAATAGTTGGTAGAAAAATGTATGGAGGACAAAATACATTTATACCAATTAAACCTGTTATGGCAGGAGTTATGCCAGTTATATTTGCATCATCATTTATAACTTTTCCAGCAATGATTATACAAATTTTCTTTGCAAATCAAATAGGAAAATCAGGTTTTGCAAATTGGTTATATACATTATCTGTTGCAACAACAATAAATAATGCATCAATTTGGTATATACTAGGACATGCATTAGTATATATGATATTAATAATAGCATTCACATTTTTCTATACATTAGCAGTATTTAATCCAGATGAAATAGCAACAAATATTCGTCAAAATGGAGGATACATACCAGGAGTTAGAGCAGGAAAACCAACAAATGAATTTTTATCACAAGTAGTAGTTAAATTAACAGCATTTGGTTCATTATTCCTATGTGTAATAGCAATAATACCAATGTTAGTAAATGTATTTCTACATCAAAATTTAGGTTTTGGAGGAACATCAATATTAATTATCGTTGGTGTTGCTATAGAAACTGTTCAACAACTAGAATCTCAATTAATGGTTAGAAAAACAAAAGGATTTTTAGAATAGTAAAATAATAATACATAAATACTTCAAAAGATGAGAATATATAAGTAGCATAAACACTAATTATGCTACTTATTGCATTTAAGTTTAGAATAGACATGAAGACATATTAGATAAACATACTAAATAGATGTAGTATATCTAGTATATATACTAGATGTATTAAATATATTAAAAAGGAATTAATTTTCTTTACAAAAAAGTTAATTGATATATAATAATTATAGAGGATTAAATATATAATTTTTTATATTTATTAGTAAAAGGAGAAAATAATATGATAATTGTAATGCTAGGAGCACCAGGAACAGGAAAAGGTACAATGAGTACATATATATCTAAATATTATGAAATTCCACATATATCAACAGGAGACTTATTTAGAGATGAAATTAATAATAATGGTAAGAACTCAGCACAAATTAAAGAATTTATGGAAAAAGGAGAATTAGTTCCAGATGAATATATTTTAAAAATGGTAGAAGACAGGATTAAAAAAATTGATTGTAGGGATGGATTTATTCTTGACGGATTTCCAAGAAATATAGTGCAAGCAGATGAATTATATCAAATGCTAAAAAAGAATAAATTTCAATTAGATGCAGTAATTAATTTAGAAGTTCCAAAAGAAGAAATTATAGAGAGAATTGTTAATAGACTTGTATGTCCTAAATGTAAGTCAATATATAATCTGAAAACTAAAAAACCATTAACTGAATGGATGTGTGATAAATGTGATAGTAAATTAGTTCGCAGACCAGATGATACAGAAGAAAAAGTAGTCACAAGATTGGAAGAATATTATAAAAAAACATATGATTTAATAGAATACTATAAGAAAACAGGTAAATTGTTTACAATAGAAACAAGTATTAAATTAAATAAAAGTGAAAAAGATATATTAAAAGAAATAGATTGGAATATATCTAAAAACAAGTAGAGATATTATTAGATAAGAGGGAAAAATGATAGAAATAAAATCACCAAGAGAAATAGAACTTATGAGAGAAGCTGGTAAAATTATGAAAAAAATTCATAAAGAAGTAGAAAAAAGTATTAGACCAGGAATTTCAACATGGGATTTGAATTTAGTTATTAAAAAAATAATAGAAGAAGCAGGAGCAACATCTGCAGAATATTTATATCCTAATCATATACCAGGTAATCCACCATTTCCAGGACATGCGTGTATTTCAGTAAATGACCAAATAATACATGGAGTTCCATCTAAAAAACTAATTTTAAAAGATGGAGATATTGTATCTGTAGATTTAGTTATAGCTAAAAATGGTTATCATGCAGATTGTGCAAGAACATATGCAGTAGGTAATATTTCTAAAAATGCACAAAAACTAATAGATGTAACACGTAAAGCATTTTTTGAAGGAATAAAACAAGCTAAACCAGGTAATAGGATTGGGGATATTTCTTATGCTATTTGTAATTATGTACAAAAACATGGATTTGATGTTATACATGAATATCAAGGGCATGGTATTGGAAAAGAAATGCATGAAGACCCAGCCGTACCTAATTATGGTAAAAAAGGAAGTGGACCACGATTAATAGAAGGTATGACAATTGCAGTTGAACCAATGGTAGTTGAAGGAAGTAGACAGATATTAGATTGTGATCCAGATGGATGGACTGTTGTAACTAAAGATGGTAAATTATCAGCACATTATGAAAATACAATTTTAATTACTTCTAATGGTGCAGAATTATTGACATAAATGATAAAAAGTGTTAAAATTATAGTGTATGTTTATGTATTTATATACTATATATTTTATACACTAAAATATTATATGAAAATATACAAATAAGTAAAAATTTGGAGGGCAAATTGTCAAAAGAAGGACTTATTGAAATTGAAGGAACAGTTGTAGAAACATTACCAAATACAACTTTTAAAGTTAAATTAGATAATGGACATGAAGTGATTGCTCATATATCTGGAAAATTAAGAATGAATAATATAAAGATTTTACCAGGAGATGTAGTAACATTAGAAATGTCTCCATATGACTTAAATAAAGCAAGAATTACATGGAGAAAAAAATAGAAACAGGAGGGTAAGATGAAAGTAAGACCATCAGTAAAACCAATGTGTGAAAAATGCAAAGTTATCAAAAGAAAAGGAAAAGTAATGGTAATTTGCGAAAACCCTAAACATAAGCAAAGACAAGGGTAGTCTTAGTAAATAATAATTAATATAGGGCTAATTTAAAGATGTTTAAATAAGAAAGCAACCTCATCCTTTGTTATATGAACACATTTAAATTACATTTCAACTTATATTAATTTAAATAATTAAAATATAATCAAAAAAATAATTAAGTAAAGTATAAAATAAAAGTAAAATAAATAAAGTTTAAATAAAATAAAATTAGAAATATAGAATATAAGAATATAAATAATAAATATATAAAATATAAAATTTGGAGGAATAAAATATGGCTCGTATAGCAGGAGTTGATATACCTAGAGATAAAAGGGTTGAAATATCACTTACATATATTTATGGGATTGGTAGAAAATTATCAAACGAAATATTAAAAAAAGTAAAAATAAACCCAGATACTAGAGTAAAAGATTTAACAGATGACCAAGTTAACGAAATAAGAAAAGAAATAGCTAACTATACAGTAGAGGGAGATTTAAGAAGAGAAGTAGCATTAGATATTAAAAGATTAAGAGAAATCGGATGTTACAGAGGATTAAGACACAGAAAAAATCTACCTGTTAGAGGACAAAATACAAAAAATAATGCACGTACAAGAAAAGGACCAAAAAAGGTAGTAAGTAGAAAAAAATAAGCATTAGAAATTAGCAGAGGAGGAAAAAATGGCTAAGGCTGGAAAGAAGAAAGTAACTAGAAAGAAAAAGATAACTTTTGATGCAGGAGCAGCTCACATTCATGCAAGCTTTAATAATACTATTGTAACAATTACAGATAAACAAGGAAATGCAATAGCATGGGCAAGTGCAGGAGACTTAGGATTCAAAGGTTCAAGAAAAAGCACACCATTTGCTGCAGGAGAAGTAGCAGAATCAGCAGCTAAAAAAGCAGTAGATATGGGATTAAAATCAGTAGCAGTTTATATTAAAGGACCAGGTTCAGGAAGAGAAACAGCTATTAGATCACTTGCAACAGCAGGATTAGAAATAACTAGTATAAAAGATGTAACTCCAATTCCACATAATGGATGTAGACCACCAAAAAGAAGAAGAGTATAATAAAAAAATATATAAAGGAGAAAGATATGGCAAGATTTAATGTTCCAGTTTTAAAAAGATGTAGAGCTTTAGGAATTAGTCCAGCATATATTGGGATTAATAAGACATCTGAAAGGAAACCAAAAAGAACAGTAAAAAAAGCAACAGACTATGCAATTCAATTAAAAGAAAAACAAAAAGCTAAATTCATTTATGATGTTAGTGAAAAACAATTTAAAAATTATTTTGAAAAAGCTTCAAGAAAAAAAGGAAAAACAGGTGAAATTTTATTACAAATTCTTGAAACAAGACTAGATAATGTATTATTTAGAGCAGGATTTGCAAAAACAAGACCACAAGCTAGACAATTAATATCTCATGGTTCAATTGAAGTAAATGGAGTAAAAACAGATATAGCTTCATACTTAGTAAAACAAGGAGATATAATTAAAGTTAGAGAAAACAAAAAAGAACATCCAGTAATATTAGGAAATATAGCTGATGGAACAATTGCAAGAGTAGTAGAATGGTTAGAAGTTACTAAAGAAGAATTAAGCATAAAAGTATTAAGAACACCAGAAAGAGAAGAAATAGATCTTCCAATAGAAGAACACTTAATAGTTGAGCTTTATTCTAAATAATAATATAATTTTTAGGTTTTTAATAACCTACAGGGGGACTAAATGATAGAATTTGAAAAACCAAATATAGAATGTGTTGAATATGACATAAATAATAGATATGCCAAATTTGTATGTGAACCATTAGAAAGAGGATATGGTATTACTCTTGGAAACGCTTTAAGAAGAGTATTATTATCATCATTACCAGGTGTTGCAATAACAGGTGTTAAATTAGAAGGAATTCAACATGAATTTACAAGTATACCAAATATTGTAGAAGATTTTATGGAAATAATTTTAAATTTAAAATCTTTAAGATTTAAATCTTCAGTAGATAAAAAAGTTTTAGTTTTAAAACATAAAGATGCAGGAGAAATTACAGGAGCTAGTATAAAAGCAGATGCAGAAGTAGAAGTACTAAATCCAGAATTACATATTGCTACAGCTTCAAAAGGAGCAAATTTCAATATGGAATTAACAATAGAAAAAGGTAGAGGATATAAGTCTGCAGAACAAAATACTAAAGAAGGTAAAGAAATAAATTATTTACCAATAGACTCAATTTTTACACCAGTTAAAAAAGTAAACTATAGTATTGAAAATACTAGAGTTGGTGATAGAGTAGATTATGATAAATTAGTATTAGAAATATGGACAGATGGAAGTTTAAATCCAGAAGAAGCTTTAAGTTTAGCAGCAAAAGTAATGAATTCACATTTAGAATTATTTATAGGACTTACTGATGTGGCAAAAGGTATGCAAGTAATGGTAGAACCTAAAGAAGAATTAGAAACTAAAATGTATAACACTAAAGTAGAAGAATTAGGATTAAGTAAGAGACCATTAAATTGTTTAAAAATTAAAGAGATAATTACACTTGGAGACCTATTATCATATACACGTGATGAGGTGAGTAAGTTTAAGAATTTAGGTTCTAAATCTCTACAAGAAATAGTAGATAAAGTAGCAGAATTAGGATTAGAATTTAAAAAAGAAGAAGAATAATAAATAATATTTAAAGAAAGGAAATGTAATGAGAAAATTAGGAAGACCTACAGATCAAAGAATGGCTATGTTAAGAACTTTAACTACAGACTTATTCTTACATGGTAGAATTACTACTACTGAAGATAGAGCAAAAGAAGTTAAAAAAATAGCTGATAGTATAATTTCTTTAGCAGTTAAAGAAAAAGATAATTTTGAAATTGTAGACCAAAAAGTAATCAAAGCAAAATTAGATGAAAAAGGTCATAAAGTAACTGAAAAAGTTACAAGTAAAAATGGTAAAGAATATAACAAAGTAGTAAAAGAAGAAACAATGGAAAAAAGAAAAAAAGATTTACCATCAAGATTACATGCTAGAAGACAAATGATGAAAAAAGTTAATAAAGTTAAAAATGTAGACTTAATTAATAAGATATTTGATGAAATAGCACCAGCTCAAGAAAATAGAGTTGGAGGACATACTAGAATAGTTAAATTAAATCCTAGAAGAGGAGATAATGCTAAAATGGCTATTTTAGAAGTATTATAATAATATTAATACAAAAAAGAATAAGCAATGATAAAATATATCAATGCTTATTTTTTTATGATATAATATGCTTATGGAAAGTTTAAATAATCAAGAAGAGATAGAAAGAATAAATAGGATTGAATCAAAACTAAAAACACTACCTAATAGTAGTGGAGTATACTTAATGAAGGATAAAGATTCAAAAATAATATATGTAGGTAAAGCAGTAGTATTGAAAAATAGGGTTAGACAGTATTTTAGAAAGAATACTAAAAGCAGTAGAATAGAATATATGGTTAAACATATATACGATTTTGAATATATTATTACAGATACAGAACAAGAAGCATTAATTTTAGAATGTAATTTAATTAAAAAATATATGCCTAAATTTAATGTGTTGTTAAAAGATGATAAAACTTATCCATATATTGCAATAAATTTAGAAGATAAGTTTCCTAAAATACAATTAACTAGAAGAAAAAAAACAGGTAATATTAAATATTTTGGTCCATATCCAAATGTATTAGGAGCAAAAGCAGTTATTAAATATTTAGAAGATAAATTTAAATTAAGAAGATGTAATAATTTTAAAATATTAGATAAACCATGTATGTATTATGAAATAGGAAAATGTTCTGCTCCATGTGTAAAATATAATGATGAGAAATATGTAGAAGAATATATGCAAAATATATCTGAAGTTTTAAGAATATTAAAAGGTGACTTTAAAGAAATTATAGAAGAATTACAAAATAGTATGAAAATTGAAAGTAAAAATATGAATTTCACAGTTGCAGCTAAAATACGAGATGAGATATTTAATATACAAAAAATACAACAAAAACAGAAAATATCAAATTACTCGGATGAAACAATAGATGCAATTTCAATAAATATTAATGAATTAAAAATATCTGTAGATGTTTTTAAAATACGTAGTAAGGATATACAAGAAAGAGAAAATATATTATTAGATAATTTAGGTATGTATACAGAAGAAGAAATGATTGAAACATATATATATCAAAAATATATAGATAATGTAACAGATTTAGATGATATACCAAAAATCATATTAATAGCTAAACCACTTAAAAATGTGTCATTACTTGAAAAATTAATATATGAAAAAAATAATGTTAAGACAAAAATTATGATACCACAAAAAGGATTAAAATTAAGATTATTAGAAATGATAAGTCTTAATTCTAAAGAAACATTAAAAAATGCAACTAAAGAATTAGATGTTTTAAAAGAATTAAAAGATATATTAAATATATTAGAATTACCACATAGAATAGAAATGTATGATATATCACATATTAGTGGAGAAAATACAGTAGCTGGAATGGCAGTATTAAAAGACGGGAAGATAGACAAAAGACTATTTAGAAAATTTAAAATGATAGATACAAATGATGATTATTTAAATATGAAAGAAGCATTAATTAAAAGATTAAAACATACATTAGAAGGTAAGACAGGTCTTGGAGAATTACCACAAGTAATATTGGTTGATGGTGGTAAAGGACAAATGAGTACAGCACTTGAAGTAATGAAAGAATTAAAATTACAGGATATGATAACTATTGCAGGAGTAGTAAAAAATGACAAACATCAAACAGAATCATTAGTTGTATGTAAAAGAGATGAATCAAATAATATATATTATGATAGAGTAGAAGTTTCTAGAGAATTAAAACAATTATTATCAAATATACAAATAGAGGCACATAATTATGCAATTAATTATCATAGGAAAATTAGAGATCAAAAATTAACAAAATCAATATTAGAAGAAATACCAAATATTGGAAAAGAAAAAACTAAAAGACTATATTTAAAATTTAAGACAATAGAAAATATACGAAATGCAAGTATAGAAGAATTAATAGAAGTTCCAGGAATAACAGAAGGAATAGCTATAGAAATATTAAAAAAATTAAATTAAGGAGAAGATATGGAAAATTGGGATGAAATATTACAAGTAAAAAATAAAGAAATTAACAAAGAAAAATCTGTTAATGAAAATATAATAGAGATATTAGAAAAAATATTAGAAAACGAAAAAATAATTATAGATAAACAAACAGATATTAATAATGTATATATTGGAGCAATGGCAGGTATAGCATTTACTAAAAAAATATATACAAATATATTACAAACAATTAAAACAGAAGGTTTAACAGATACTTGTACTTGTAATAGTCCTAATTGTACATGTAGTATAGTAGGTAAAAAAACAGAAGAAGAAATATTAAAAGAAAAAACAATTATATCAAAAGTTGTTGATAATATTAAAATAAAAGAAAAACTATATGGAATAAATGATAAAAAAATTATAATAAAAAGAGAAGATATAGATTCATATATTAAAGAAAATACAGAGATATTAAAAAAACTAGATATTAATGTATTAGAAGATAAATATGGTATTTATTAGGAGGAAAGTTATGCAAAATATATTATGCAGAGAATATGTTTCTAAAATAAGTTTGTCTAAATATATTAATATATCAAATTTAGAATTAAATATACCATATATATATGTATTATATGAAGATAATCATATAATTGTTGTAATAAAACCATCAGGAATTGCAAGTCAAAAAGATGAAAATACAGAAATAAGTTTAATAGAAATATTAAAAGAATATATACGAGAAAAGTATGATAAAAAAGGAAATGTATATTTAGGACTTGTACATAGATTAGATGTTCCAACTACAGGAATTATGGTGTTTGCAAAAACTAGTAAAGCGGCAAGTAGGTTAAGTAAAGAAATTCAAAAAAGAAATATAATTAAAAAATATTTAGTAATTGTAAAAAATATAGTTAAACTAAATGATAATAAAAATGATGATGAAATATCAAGTAATATATTAAAAGATAGATTAATAAAAAATAGTAAACTTAAAAAAAGTTATGTAGTAAATGAAAATACAAAAGATTTAGAAAAATCTAAAATAGCTGAATTAAAATATAAGATATTAGAATATAATTATGAAAAAAATCTAACACTTTTAGAAGTAGAACTTATAACTGGAAGACATCATCAAATTAGAGTGCAATTTTCACATAGGGGATATCCAGTATTACATGATAGTAAATATGATAAAAAATATAATAGTAAAGAATTAGGACTTTATTCATACTATTTAGAATTTAAACATCCAACTAAAGATGAAGTGTTAATATTTAATATATCACCTAAGATAATAGGTTTAAAATTATTTATAGATAAATTTAATTTTAATAATGAGATAATAAGATAATATAATAATATATAATAAGATTGGAGGAAAATATGAAATTATATTTTAGACATGGAGTAATGGGCAGTGGTAAGACAACACATTTATTACAAGTAGTGTATAATTATGAGATTAGAAATATGAAAGTTTTAGTTTGTAAACCTATAATTGATACAAAAGGAAATGATAGTATTGTAAGTAGGTTAGGAATTTCAAGAAAAGTAGATGTATTAATATCTAATGAAATGAATATATTAGAATATATTAAAGAAAAATTAAAAGAAAGTACAATAGATGCACTTGTAGTAGATGAATCACAATTTTTAACAGAAGAGCAAGTTATGCAATTACTAGAGATAGCTACTAAATATAATATAGCTGTAATATGTTATGGCTTAAAAAGCGACTTTCTTTTAAATCCTTTTCCAGGAAGTTCAAAACTTATGATGGTAGCACAAGATATAGAGGAATTAAAACATATTTGCTCATGTGGTAAAAAAGCAACAATAAATATTCGTAAACAAGATGGAAAGATTTGTTTAAGTGGAGAACAAGTAGTAATAGATGATTCATCTAAGGTAGAATATGAAGCAATTTGTGCAGAATGTTATTTTAAGATTATAGATAAGCTTAAAGAAAAGAAATAATTTATTAAGTAGATAATATAGTTATATGTTATAATATTCTAGATATTTGACAAAAGTATGTATAAATTATATTATATTAATGTAAAATAAGGGGTTGAGTAATAATGTTAAGTATAATAAACAAAGTTATTAATACTCAGATTAAACCTTCTGTTAAAGATTTATTTGATTTAAGAATATTTAATGAAAATAAAATAAGTAAAAAAATAATATATAATATTATTATACTTATTTTATCTTTATCTGCAGGAGTTTTTTCTGTTCAATTAATAAATGGAGATATATTCGGAAAAGAAAAAGTGATAGGAACAATAGCTACTTTTTTATTTTCATTTGTAATTACTATGATGTATGGAGAAAAATTATTAAAGTCTAATATTAAAGATTTTAAAATAGCTATAATTTTTAATATCATTATAGGGATATTTGCAATAATAGTTATCAAAAAAATGTATATGTTTCAACATAGCACTACATATGTAAATAAACTACAATCAAAGCAATTTTTTAATAGATTTAATTTGAAATTTTTTGCAATATCATCATTTATAATTATTATGCTTTTTGTATATGTATTAAATAGGATAAGAGATGATATTAAATTTATGCTTAATAAATTAGATGTGTGGGATAAAAGAGCATATATAGTTGCAACAATATTAAGTATAGTTTTAATAATCGGAATATATTCATTATCTGTAGGTTGGTATTATACATATGATAGTGTATATTCAATAGATTCTAAATGGATATTTAAAGATATAATTCGTGAAAGTCATTATTATGATGTAAGACATCCAATATTAAATATATTTGTGTTTCCTGTATGGGCAATTGTTAATACAGTATTAGATACTTTGAATTCTACAATTTTACATTTAGGAGAAGATACATTTAGATATGTAGAAGCTGTAATACTACAAATAGTTAATGCACAATTATTAATATTAATAGCATTAAAACTAAAAATATTAACTGGAAATCGTAAAGTATTTATATTATATATGGTATCATTTGCTACATTAACATATACATTATTTTTTGAAAAATATCAATTAATAACATTTTTATTAGTTAATTATGTATTTTTAACATGTTTTAAAAAACAAAATATAAAAGCTTTAGTATCATCAATTTTAGTAATGCCTACAACGGCAGTGATATCAATTGCAGAAGTTTTAGATATACATAAAGAAACATTAAAAGAAGATATTAAAAAATTAATTATAAAAGGTGTAAAAGTATTAGTTGTATTAGTTGCGTTTTTAATAATATTTGGAAGAATGTCTGTATTTATAAATGGAAAAAGAGATGTTATTAAAATGAGAAAACAATTTACAGCAGTAATTTCTACAGAAGAAAGAATTAATGCAACAAATAATATGTTTCATAGTAGTATAACACCATTTAAAGCTAATATAACAATAGAAAATAAATATCTTTGGGAGAATTTAAGTAAAAAATCAAGTATTTTATCAATTTCAGTTATAATACTTTCAATAATTGGATTTGTATCAAATAGTAAAAAATTAATATATAAAATATCAATGGCCTGGTTAATTTTTGCATATGTATTATTTGTACTATTAAAATGGAGTCCAGATGAAACGCCATTATTTAATATATATTTCTCATGGGCAATAATAGTATTGTTAGTTGCAGGAATAGATACAATTATTAATAAGTTGAGTATAGTTATTAATAATATATACAATAAAGTAGAAAAAGATAAAGTAGAAAAAATATTAAATATATTAATATATACAGTAATTATAGTCGCAATATTAATAGCTAATTTTAAAGAAGTATATACAATATATAACTTTTTAGATTCTATTAAAGAATTGATTAATGTAACAGAATAGGTGAAAAATGAAAAAATATTTAAAATTAATGAGAATAAAACACTATATAAAAAATGGATTACTTTTTGTACCATTAATATTTAGTAAGCAATTATTAAATCCAACTATGTTTTTAAAAGTTTTATTAGGATTTGTAGCATTTAGTTTAATTGCTTCTGTAGTATATATCATAAATGATATTAGTGATGTAGAAAAAGATAAACAGCATATAGAAAAATGCAAAAGACCAATAGCATCAGGAGAAGTAAAAATATCACAAGCATACATATTCTCTGTGATACTTTTAATTATATCACTTTTTATAAACTATTATTTAATAGGATTTAAAATACCTGGAATTATATTAATTATGTATTTAGTTTTAAATATATTATATAGTAAGGGGCTTAAAAATGAACCGATAATAGATATAACAATATTAATGCTAGGATTCTTATTTAGAGTATTATATGGAGCAGGAGTAGTAGATATAAGTATTTCTAATTGGTTGTATTTAACAGTAATCTCAATGTCATTCTATTTAGGAATTGGAAAAAGAAGAGGAGAATTTTTATCACAAGGTAATAAAACACGTGAGGTATTAAAAAAATATCCATATGATTTTTTAGATAAAAATATGTATATGTTTTTAACATTATCAATTGTATTTTATTCATTATGGACAATTGATAGTATAACAGTTAAAAATATTGGTGATAAACTTATTTGGACAATACCATTTGTAATAATAATATGTATGAGATATACATTAAACTTAGAAAAAAATGAAAAAGGGTTAGGAGACCCTGTAGAAGTAGTATTTAAAGATAAAATAATATTACTATTAATTACATTTTTTATGCTAATGATGATAGGATTAATTTATATAATATAATAGTATAATAGTATAATAGTATAATAGTAATATATTAGGAGTAATAATGAATATATATGATTTTGATAAAACAATATATGATGGAGATTCAACTTTAGACTTCTATAAATATTCAATAAAAAAAAGACCATATATATTATTTAGAATAATTAAAGCAATAATATATATGGTAAAATATAAACTGAATATTATAGAAAAAGAAAAAGCAAAAGAATGTTTTTATGAATTTTTAAAA
The DNA here is from genome assembly GCA_052174015.1 of Clostridium sp. GTDB lineage: Bacteria > Bacillota > Clostridia > TANB77 > CAG-508 > JABCPO02. The sequence continues at coordinate 31,272 of JBQMXM010000002.1, read as the reverse complement.
GATATACCAGACATTGATAAAGAAATAATAGAATTTTGGGATATTAATGATAAAAAAATAAAAAAATGGTATTTAAATCAAATACAAGATACAGATATTATAATATCTGCATCACCAGAATTTATATTAAAACCAATAATAACTAGATTAGGAATTAAAGAAAAAAATTTATTGTCTTCAATTGTAGATAAAAAAACAGGTAAATATACTGGTAAAAATTGTTATGGAGAAGAAAAAATAAATAGGTTAAAAGAATATTTTAAAATAAATAATATATCTGAAAATGTAATAATAGAAAATGCATATACAGATTCTTTAAGTGATAAGCCATTATTAAATATAGCTAAAAAAGGATATTTAGTAAAAGGAAATAAATTAATAGAATATATCAAATAAATTTATATTCTTATTAAAAGTATATAGATATTTAAAATTAATATTACAAAAAAGTATAGTTGTGTAAAATAAATATACTTTTTTGTTTTTTTATGTTATAAAATTTATGAGAATATATTTAATAAAGGGGTAAAAATGGAAGTATATATAATAATAATTAATTTTTTAGTTTTCATAATGGGAACATTTTTTGGAAGTTTTTACACATTAGCAAGACATAGAATTCCAAGAAATTTAGATATTGTAAAAGAAAGATCATTTTGTCCAGTATGTAATGGAAAATTAGGAGCAAAAGATTTGTTTCCAATATTATCATACATATTTTTAGGAGGAAAATGTAGACACTGTAAAGAAAAAATATCAAGTAAATATTTTTTGACAGAGATATTTACAGGAATAATATTCTTATTATTCTTTAACTCATTAAACATATTTAAAATAGAAGGGTTATTGATATATAAGGTGATTAGTTTAATTTCATTCCCATTTATATTTACATATATATATTTAACAGCAAAGATAGATCAAGATACAGGAGTAATTGATAAAGGATTAATGGTGTTTGGAACAATGTTTGCAGGTATAAATGTATTTATAAAATATGTTTACTTACAAAATGGAGAAACATTTAGTGTATATTTATCAATAATATATTTATTTATATTAATGATTTTAACAATAATTCAAGTATATAATGTGAGAAATAAAAATAAACAAACAATATATTTAATAGACCTATTATCAACAATATTAATATTAACAATATATTTAGAGCCAACAATAATGGCAGGAATAATAGGTATAACATTAATTATATATATTATGTATGAAATACTTTCTATTTTACAAATTATAGATTTAAAAGAAAAATTAGATAAAAAATTTGAAGTAGACCCTAAATTAAAAACATATAAAAAAGAAAAAGCTAAAGAAACAAAACTTAAAGATGTATTATTACCAAAATTAACAGGATTAAAATATTCAGAATTAGAACAAAGAAAAACAATGACATCATTTGTATTAATATTAATGTATATAACAATATTTATAATGATTTTATCAAACTTTTTAAATATATAGAAGGGGAAAACATGTTAAAAGAAAAGATTAGAGGAAAAAAAGGTGTAACAGGTATAGATATAACTATGACGGTTATAATTTTAGCAATAACAATATTTGTAGCATTTAACATGTTAAAACATATTAATGAATTGAATATACAAATGTATCATAATAATAGAAAAAATGAATTAAAACAAGTATTACTTGGAGAAATAGAAGAAAAAGGTATAGAAAAAGTAGTTCCAACAGCAACATATCCATATAAATATGAAGAAAAAAATACAAATGTATCAATAACTATAAAATCTGCAGAAAAACAAGAAGATAATATATTAAAAGTTGTAATAGATGAACAAGATTATTATATTCCTATAAAAAAAAGTGGAAAACGAGTAGTAGCTACAGGAGATAGAAGAAAAAATTTAATTATACAAAGATACTATAAAATGGTAGGACTTGATAAGAGTAATTATCATTCAATTTGGGAAGTAGCTAATAATGAATATATGGACTTTTGTAAAGTAGTTAAAGAAACAGGATATGGTTATACTTATAAAGTTAGAAGAGTAAATTCAAATGAAAGAGAAGAATTAGAAAAAAATATATATTACGGAAGTAGTTTTCCAACATTCTTAATGATGAATAAAAGAGATGCATATAATGGAGATTTGAATGATAAAAAAGAAACTTATGTATATGTACCAAGAATAACATATCCAAATAATATTAATAATGTAAAAGAATTGACAGGTATTATAAAAGATATTATGGAACACATATATGGTGATTCATATATACAAACTTTTAAAAATATCTTAACAACACAATATTTAGGTAAAACACCACATACTAAAATTAGAATATGTACATTAGATGAAAATGATAAACCAACTAAAATTAGAGGTGTATACAATTCAGGAGATGTAGAATTTGATAGTAATAATTATTTAATACCTAAAAAAGATAAAGATGCACAAGATAGAAATATAATGACTAATAATAGTGATTATCAAACATTATCAGAAAATGATCAAACAAAGTTTTTGTATTATAAAAGGATTGCAGAAATATATGATAATGAAAAAAAAGGTGCTTGGATAAAAAAAGATATGGCAAAAGAAATGATAGGATTATATATGCTTGCAAGTAAATATAGAATGTATAGAGATATTCAATATGGAGATCCAGCAGGTGCAGCATATATTTCAAAAGGATTAGTATATTATTATATAAATAAATAAAAAGAGGGAGAATGATATGGCAAATGTACCAATAGGTTTAGAACTGATAAAAAAAGGAATAATAACAGATGTTGAGATAAGAAAAGCATTAGATTATCAAAAACAACATCCAGAATATAAGTTAGTAGAGATATTAGAAATATTAGATTTAACAGATAGAAGAACATTATTAGAAGTAACTTCAGATATTTTTGGATTTCCAGGTATAGATATTACAATGAATGATGTTAATATAGATATAAAAGAATTTTATTCAGTAGATTTAATAAAACAAGACAAAGTATTACCATTTGATATTGTAGGTAATAAGTTAAAGGTTGCGTTTGCAGACCCACAAGATAGTAAATTAGTTAAAAAAGTAGAGCTACTTGCACTTTCAAAAGGATATAATATAGAAGTATATTATACATTTGGAAGAAATATACTTAAAATAATTGATGGGTTAGAACATTCAGATAATGTAAATATTACAGAAAATAGTGATGTAACTACATTAATTGACACTATAATCAAAACTGGAATGAAGAAAAGAGCTTCAGATATACATATTGAGCCATTAGAAAAAGAAGTTAGAATAAGATATAGAATTGATGGAGAATTAATTACAGTTTCAAGTATTAGTAATAAAAAACAAGGGAATATAATTGGAAGAATTAAAGCAATTTCTAATATGTATCAAGAAAAGAAAACTTCTCAAGATGGAAGAATTATAATATATCCAGATTATAATATTCGTGTATCTTCACAAAAAAATGTACACGGAGAAAAAATAGTTTTAAGGTTGCTTAAAAAAGATAAAGGAATAAGAGATATATTTGATTTAGGATTTCCACGTGATGAAAAAATACTTAAAAAGAGTTTTAATAAAAGAAATAGTATTACAGTAATTGCAGCACCAACAGGAGAAGGTAAAACAACAACACTATATTCAATTTTAGATTATTTAAATAGACCTGAAATAAATATAACTACAATTGAAGATCCAGTTGAAATTAGAGTAGATGGAATAAACCAAATTGAAATAGATGAAAACACATCATTTGCTGATTCTTTAAGAACCGTATTAAGACAAGACCCTGATATTATTCTAGTAGGAGAAATTAGGGATTTAGAAACAGCTGAAATTGCTATGCAATCAGGACAAACAGGACATTATGTATTATCAACAATTCACACAATTGATGCAATAGAAGTTATAACAAGACTTAGAAAAATGGGAATATCTAATTATGATATTGCAAGTACACTTGCAACTTCAGTTTCACAACGTTTAGTAAGACAAATATGTCCACATTGTGCTAAAAAAAGAGAATTTACAAAAGAAGAAAAAGAAATAATGACACAAATTGCAGAAAAATATGGTGTAACATTAGATTTTAAAGGAAAAGAAACATTTGAAAAAGTAGGATGTAAACTATGTAATTATACAGGATATTTAGATAGAATTGCATGTTATGAAGTATTAAATATAGATGAAGAAATAAAACAAGCTATAATGGAAGATAAATCAACAATTGAAATCAAAAAAATAGCTTTAAATGGAAATTATAAGCCATTAGTAATAGATGGAATACAAAAGATATTAGAACAAAAAACAACACTTGAAGAATTAAATAATAAGTTAGCATTATATTAATAGAAAGGATTTGATATGCCATCATTTAAATATAAGGCAATAGATAGAAATGGGAATGTATATAGGAGTTCAATACAAGGTAAGACTAAAATGGAATGTATTGAAATACTAAAAAGAAATAAGTTAACCCCTATAAATCTAAAAGAAGAAAAAGTAAATAAAAAATATATTACAGATATACAAAAACAAGTAGACTTAAAAAGAACTGTAAATACAATGAACTATAAAAGAAAGCAAGATTTTAAAGAAGTTGCAAATATAGAAATAGAATTATTAAGGAAAAAACCAACTAAAAGAGATGTAATTGTTTTCTTACAAAATTTACTATTGTTAAAAGAAGCTAAATATAATAATATCAATGCATTAAAAACAATAATAAGGTCAACAGAAAATACAGAATTAAGATTAATAATAAATGATATATTAGAATCAATCCAACAAGGACAATATATGTATCAACCAATGGAAAAATATCCCAAAATATTTACATCATTAGTTATTAACTTAATAAAAGTTGGAGAATTATCAGGTTCATTAACAGAATCAATTAAACAAGCTATAGTATATATTGAAGATGAAGAAAAGATAAAAAAGAAAGTTAGAAGAATAGTTGTTCCAAATGTAGCTATGTTTGTAATAGTAAATATCATGTTAATATTAGGAACATTAATAGCAATACCAAAAATACAAGGAGTCTTTGCACAAGTTGGAACAAAACAAAGTTTACCAGCTGCAACACTTATGTTCCAAGCTATATTAACAGGATTAATACATTATTGGTATATACCTACAATAGTAATTGTAACATCAATAACTGCATTTATCTTTTACTATAATACACCAAAAGGAAGATTTAATGTAGACAGACTTAAATATGAATTACCAATATTTGGTTCATTAATATATAGTCTAGATTTTACAAAACTTATGAGGTCAATATTATTAAATTTAAAAAGTGGTCTTAGAATACAAGAAGCATTAGAAGTATCTAGAAATGTATCTAATAATCTAATTATGATTTCATTAATAGATCGAGGTATTAACCAAATATATAAAGGGGAATCATGGATAGAACCATTTAAAGAAGCAAAATTAGGTTCAAGAATGAGTACAGATATGTTAGAAGTAGGAATGGAAACAAACTTACAAGACACTATAGAAAAAATTCTACAATTCTTAGAAATGGATATAGAAGAAAAGCTATCAAAAATAATGAAAGTATTACCAGAATTAACATATGGATTAGTAGGAGCTGTAATCTTAGTATTTGTACTTGTAGTGTTAGTACCACTAATTCAAGTATATATGGGAACATTCTTATTCTCAGCATACTTAGATAAATAATATTTAAAAAATATTAGTTAAATAAGGTTAAAATATGAAGTATAATATGTAAAATAACACATATATACTTCTTTTATATATATTATAATTGCAAAAAATTAATAAATTTAGTATAATAATAATGGAATAAAAAATAAATGGAGTTGAAAATGAGCGATCAATTTAGAAATACCTTAGGATTAATACAACAATTATTAATTTGGGTAATTATGATATTTTGGACATATCAATTAATTATAAGTATAGCATCATTATTTAAAATAAAAGAAAAGAAAATATTATTTAATAAAAATCATAAATTTTTAGTTATTATACCAGCACATAATGAGCAAGCCGTTGTAGGACAATTAGTACAAAGTTTACAAGAACAAACATATCCAAAAGAAATGTTTGATGTATATGTTATTGCAGATAACTGTACAGACAATACAGCAGAAATAGCTAGAAAAGCTGGAGCAACTGTATATGAAAGATTTGATGAAACTAAAAAAACAAAAGGATATGCTTTAAATTGGTTTTTAAATAAGATGATGGAAGAAAAGAAATCTTATGATGCTTTAATAATATTTGATGCAGACAATATTGTTGAAAAACATTTTGTAGAAATAATGAATAAAAAATTATGTCAAGGAGAAACTTTAGTACAAGGATATAGGGATATAAAAAATCCAGAAGATACTTGGGTATCTGGAGGATATGCAATATTCTATTGGATGATGAATAGATTATATCATTTAGCAAGATACAATGTAGGATTATCACCATTAATTAATGGTACAGCATTTATGGTAAAATGGGAATTATTAGTACCATCAGGGTGGAATACAACAACATTAACAGAAGATATAGAGTTTTCATTAATAAATATAGCTAAAGGAACAAAATTAGGATGGGCTAAAGATGCAATAGTATATGATGAACAACCTTTAACATTTAAACAAAGTTGGACACAACGTGAACGTTGGACAGTAGGACACTTACAATGTGTAAAGGGATATACTAAAGACTTAGCAACAGCAGTAGTTAAAGAAAAAACATTAATGAATTTTGATGCATTTTTATACATTTTAGGAATCCCAATCCTATTATTAACACTATTATTATTAGTAGTAAATACAATATTCTTTATGATGGGAGAAATGAGTTTACAAGACTTAATGCTTAACTATGGTCAATACCTATTCTCTACATTTATTGTACCAATATTTGTAGCAATATTTATAATTTTAGTAGATGGTAGAAAATTAAAACCAATGTTAAAAGCAGTATTCTTGTTCCCAATATTTATGGGGTCATGGATATTAATAAATTTAAAATCATTAATTAAACCAAATACAAAATGGGTTAAAATTGAACATACAAAATCAGTATCAATAGATGAAATGAATAAAAAATAAAATAAATAACAATGAAAAAATTAAAATATATAATTAAAATATATAATTAAAAAGTAAAAAAGGTAAAAATATCATTATATTAAAATTTTATATAATGATATTTTTTCTATTCTATTATTATTATATATTATATTCTTGTATATTCTTATATATCATTAGATGTTATTAAGTATAAATATGTATATAATGTGGATATTGTGTATAAAATGTGTATAAAATTTTATAAAATATAAAAAAAATGTATTTAATATGTATTTTTTAATTTGTATAGATTAAAATAAGTATAAGTATATGTATAATTATATATTTGCATATTAGAAAGGTAAACAAATGAAAAAAGAACAACAAATAGATTTTTATAGTAATGAAGTCTTGAAATCATATAATTTAGAAGAAAAAATGAGATATCAGTTATCAATTTTAGATTCATTAGATGTATTTACAAGAAAACATTCAGAAAATGTAGCATCACTTACTGCAAGACTTTGTAAAAAAATGAATTTAGAAGAAGGCTTTACTATATATTGTACCATTTGTGCATTTTTACATGATGTAGGTAAGGCATATATACCACCATCAATATTACAAAAACCAGGTAAATTAACAGACGAAGAATTTGAAATAATGAAAACACATACACAAATAGGGTATGAAATATTACATAAAGATCCAGAACTAAGGCCATATGAAGCTGGACCTTGGTATCATCATGAAGCACTTGATGGTTCAGGATATCCAAGAGGTCTTAAAGGAAATGAGATTGTATATGAAGGACAAATAATTAGAGTAGCAGATGAATTTGATGCAATAACAAGTAAGAGGCAGTATAAAACACATATAGGCGTTAATGATACTCTAAAGATATTAATTGAAAACACAAAGCCTAAAGAAAATTCAAAAAGAGGATTATTTAAAATTAATTATGGGAAAACTAATAGGCAAATAGTAAATGCTTTAATAAAGTTAATAATAGAAGATACAGAGTATGAAATATATCAAAGAGAGCTATATATAGAGCATTTACAAAATGAAAAAAAAAGATATATACAAGCAGAAAAAGTATATAATAAGTATTTAAAAACTAATAATGAAAATAAGAAGGCATATTTAAAAGAATATATAAATGGTTTTTTAATAACAGGGGAATCTTTTACAGAAATTCCACAATATATATCAGATGTAAATCAAATATTAGAAAATAAGTTAGAACTTTTAAAAAAGTTAAAAGAAGAATTTAAACAAATGAAAAAATTAAAAGCATAGGAGAATAAGGAGAATAATATGGATATAAATATTAATATAATAAATAAAAATGAAGTAGAAAATAATAAAAAATTAATGCAAAACGCAAATATAATTTTTTTAACAATTGAAGAAGTAGAAAAAATATTAAATAAAAAGAAAACAGAAATATCAACTAAAGATATAATTTTAAAAGATATAGTAGATAAAAAAATATTTACTGGAGATTTAGGGCAAGTATATTATGTAAAAAAAGAAAACACATCAAAAGAAAAAATATATGTAGGTATAGGAAAATTAAAAGAATTAAAATATGATGATGTCAGAATAATAGGATATAATCTAGGTAAAAAATTATCATTTGAAAAAATATTTAATGTTAATATAAAAAAGATGTTTAAAATAAAAGAAAATAATAAAATAGAAATAGATAGATTAATAGAAGCATTAGCAGAAGGTATATTACATAGTAAGTATAATTTTACTAAATATATAGGAAAAGCAGAAAAAGCAAAGAAAGAACAAAAAGATAATAAGCCAAAAGAAGAAATAAATGTTAATATATATGTTAATGAAAAAGAAGAAAAGATAGCTAAAAAAGGATTAAAAGAAGCTAAGTTAATAGTATCAAGTATGGATTATGTAAGAGATATTATAAATGAGCCAAGTAATGTAATGTATCCAGAAACAATAGCAAATTCATATGCAGAATACTTAAAAGGAGAAGATATTTCAGTTGAAATATTAGAGTTGGAACAAATAGAAAAATTAAATATGCAAGCATTTTTAAATGTAGCAAAGGGAAGTTCTAAAGAACCCAAACTATTTGTTGCAAAATATATGGGAGACAAAAATAGTAATGAAGTATTAGCACTTGTTGGAAAAGGTATAACATATGATTCAGGAGGTCTTGGAATAAAACCAGCACTTTCAATGTCAACAATGTTTACAGATATGGGTGGTTCTGCAACAGTTGTTGGAGCATTAAAATTAATTGCACAGCAAAAAGTTAAGAAAAATGTATATGTAGTTACAGCACTTTGTGAAAATATGATAAATGGAGATTCATATAAGAATGGGGATATAATTGGGTCTATGAGTGGTAAAACAATAGAAATAGGTCATACAGATGCAGAAGGAAGATTAACACTTGCAGATGCAGTATATTATGCTACAAATGTATTAAAAGCAACAAAAGTAATAGATATTGCTACATTAACAGGTTCAGCAGTAATGACTTTTTCAGAATATGTTACACCAATTATTACTAATAATGAAAAAATGTATAAAAGTTTAGAAAAAGCATCATTACTTGCAGGAGAAGATATTTGGAAAATGCCTAACTTAAAAGTATATGCAAGTAAGAATAAGTCAAAAGTAGCAGATTTAACTAATAGTGCTAAATGTGCAGGTATGATTACAGCAGGACAATTTGTAGGAGAATTTATACCAAAAGAAACACCATGGATACATATAGATATTGCAGGGACATCATATTTAAGTGCACCATATAAGTATCATACAAACGGAGCAACAGCAATAATGGTAAAAACATTATATTATTTAGCAAAAGAAGTATAAAAGTATTTTAAAATTTAAAAAACTATGATAAAATGATAACAATAAGGAGGCAGAAATGGAACTAAAAAAATGTCCAAGATGTGGAAGATTTCATAATAGTGAAGAATTAGCGTGTCAAAATTGTATGCCTAAAGAAAGAGAAGAATTAAAAAGAGTAATTGAATATATGGATGAAGGCAGTTTAAATTACTGTCTTCTTGATAAAGGGGACGAAAATTATAATAGTATTTTTGTAGATATATCAAAAAATACAGGAGTTAGTCAACCAAAATTAGAAAGATATTTTAATACATATCTACAAGACCAAACACAATTTTTAAAAGATAATAAATAACGGAAATGAAGGAGAATTATATGGATAATATTATAAAAAGATTAAAGACGCGTGGATATATAGAACAAATGACAGATGAAGAAGGGTTAATAAATGAAGTAGAAAATAAAAAAATAACATTCTACTTTGGAGTAGACCCTACAGCAGATAGTCTACATGTAGGACATTTAGTTGTATTTACAGTTGCAAGACATATGCAACTTGCAGGACATAAACCAATTATACTAGTTGGAGGAGCAACAGGAACAATTGGAGATCCATCTGCAAAACAAGAAATGAGAAAACTATTATCTCAAGAAGAATTAGATAAGAATATAGCGGCATTGAAAAAACAAGCACAAACATTATTAGATTTTACAGGAGAAAATGCAGCAATATTAGTAGATAATGCAACATGGACTTCACATAGAACATATATAGATTTTTTAAGAACAGTAGGAAGACATTTTAATGTAAATCAAATGTTAGGAGCAGAATGCTATAAGGCAAGATTAAAAGAAGGATTAACATTTTTTGAATTAGGATATATGTTAATGCAAGCAAATGACTTTAAACACCTTTTTGAAACAGAAAATTGTATACTACAATTAGGTGGAAATGACCAATGGTCAAACTTAATTGCAGGGGTAGATTTAATAAGAAAAGCAAATCAAGAAAAAGCATATACAGCATCTGTAAAACTATTAACTACAAAAGATGGTAAAAAAATGGGTAAAACAGAAAAAGGAGCTTTATGGTTAGATAAAGAAAAAACAACACCATATGAATTTTACCAATACTTTAGAAATATAGGTGATGAAGATATAGAGTTAGTTATGCGTATGCTTACATTAATAGAAACAGAAGAAATAGAAAGACTATTAAAAGAAGAAAAAAATCCAAATAAATTAAAAGAAATTTTAGCATTCCATATGACAGAAAGAATACATGGAACAGAAGAAGCTAAAAAAGCAGAAGACCTATCTATATCAATATTCCAAAAAGGAATATCAAAAGAAGGTTTACCAACAATAGACGCAGAAGTTGGAGAAGATATTTTAAATCTATCAATAAAAGCAGGATTTGTTCAATCAAGAGGACAAGCAAAAAAACTTATTGAGCAAGGTGGAATAACATTAAATGATGAAAAGATAGAAATTAATAAAACAATTACAGTAGAAGATTTAAATGACAATGAAGCAATACTAAAAAAAGGTAAGAAAAACATTGTTAGAGTAATAGTTAAATAATTACAATAAACAAAAAATATATATAACATAAGAATAATAATGTATATAATATAAAATAAGAAATAAAAATACCAATAGATAAAATATGCTATTGGTATTTTTATTACAATAGTATTAAAAAAGTATCTCAATATATATATATATATAGTAAATCAACACTTTTGAGGCTATACTAGATATAATAGTAATATAATATGATAAAGTTAGGAGATGCTATGTATAAACAAAAGAATAATAAATTAAATAAAAATAAAGGTATAACACTAATAGCATTAGTGCTTACAATAATAGTATTACTTATACTTGCAGGAGTTGCACTTAGTTTAGCACTAGGTCAAAATGGATTAATATTTAAGTCAAGAGAAAGTAAACAAAAACAAGAAATAGCTTTAGAAAAAGATAGAATAATGTCAGCGTATGGAGCAAGTTTTGCGCATAAAGATGGAAAATATGATAAAAATAGGTTTAAAGATAATTTAAAAAATTCAGGAGTGTCCTTTGACGAAGATAAGTTAACAACAATAACAGATGCACCACTTAAAATAGAACTTATAACAAAACATACAGAATATACAGTAACATATATTATAGAAAATGGAGTAATAACAACAAATCAAATAGGACAAAATAATAACTCAGGTATTAATAATACAATACCTGCAGATTTAAAAGTTGGAGACACTATAATTTATGACCCAACAAAAGGAGTAACAGATACATCTAAATTAACTTATACTTCAGTAAAAGGTACTGCCAAAACAGGTGGTAATGGATATGGTACGCAAAAAGTAACTGCAAAATCAACTAATAATGAATGGGTAGTAATATCTACTGCAAACAATCAAATTAAAGTTATAAGTAAAGAACTTATAGGTGATGTAAAAGATGGAGAAAATAATCATTTCACAATAAGAGGTGGAATAGGTTGGCTATATGCAGAAGAAGAATTGCATAAAGCATGTAGTATATATGGACATGGAAAAGGAACAATAAAAACAACTACAACATATAAAGTAGGTAATGACCAAGTGCTAGGAGAAGCCAAAGTGAGAACGTTAACTGATTCTGGTGCAAGAAGTATGATAATGGAAGATTTAGTTAAAATAATGAAAGGTGATTCATATACATACTTTACAGAAGATGAAAAGCAAGGTTTTCATTCTAATGAAGGACTAAAGTTAGATGAAGAAGCATATTATCCAACAATAACTAGTGATTCAGAAGATGCCAGTACTGCAAGAACACAAAAATTCAATTCTAATATTTTTTATATAGGTTTAGCAGAATATGATAGAGAATTAGTAACAGACCAACAAGTAAAAGCAAATAAGGCTAAACTTAAAGCAGAGATTTTTAAAACAGACTATTATATTGCTTATCGTAGTATATATTATAATTATGGTATGGATATAGGCGAGTGTACGGCATTTGATATTTTAGGAATGGGAGAAAATGGTTTTAAAAGTCTTGGGGAAGGATGTTTTAGTTCTGGTAGTTGGACAGTTGAAGAAAAATCAGAAGGCTGTTTAAGACCAATAGTGTATTTAGATGGAAATCAGGTAGAAAAAGTGACTGAAGGAAAATGGAAGATAAAAGACTAAAATGATATATATAATAAAAATGGTAAGTTTTAAAACTTACCATTTTTTGTTTTTTGTGTTATATGTACAATTACTTTTGAACCATAAATAGTAATGTTTTTTTAAAATTAACTAGTAAATGTTTTTAAATAATTATGGATATGATATAATGAAAATGCGAGGTGAAAAATGTATTTAGAAAGACAAATACTATTAATTGGAGAAGAAAATCAACAAAAAATATCTGATTTAAGAGTATGCATATTTGGAATAGGTGGAGTCGGTTCATATGTATTTGAATCATTAATTAGAAATGGAGTTAAAAATATATTAGTATGTGATAAAGATGTTATAGATGAAACTAATATCAATAGACAGTTACTTGCATATATAGATACAATTGGAAAACCAAAAGTAGAAGTTGCATATACAAGAGCTAATAATATATCAAAAGATATAACTGTTATTCCTAAATATGAAAAAGTAGCAGGTAATGTATCAGAAATTATATCTGACTTTAATCCAACATATATTGTTGATGCAGTAGATGATATACAAGCAAAATTAGAAATAGTATCATATGCTAAACAAAACAATATAAATGTTATATCATCAATGGGTGCAGGTAATAGAGTTAAGCCTTGGGAAGTATGTATTTGTGATGTGTTTAAAACAGAGAATTGCCCTTTAGCTAAAAAATTTAGAAAAGAATTAAGAAAAAATAATATAGATAGTTTTGATGTAGTATATTCAAAAGAAATACCTATAAAAAGTAGTACAGTAACTAGTTTAATGGAAGTTGTAGCTACTTTTGGAATATATATAGCAGGATATATATTAAATGACGTTATGTATAATTACAAAGGAGATAAAAATGCTTAACAATATGAATAAAGATATAGAGTTAAAATATGCTAAATTTAAAAAAGAAGAAGCAGAAAAAGAATTAATTAAATTAAGAAAAGAAGAAGAATATCACTCAAAAAAATATTATGAAGAAAACACTAATGAGATTAGTGATTATGAATATGATTATATAAAAAAGAGTATAATATTTTTAGAAGAAAAATTTGCTTTACAAGATGAAAATGGAGTTAGAAATAGGATTGGTGCAGGTGATAGTTTTTTAAAAAGTAGTACATTTGAAAAAATAGAGCATATAGTTAAAATGCAAAGTTTAGAAGATGTATTTTCATATGAAGAAGTAGAAAGTTTTATAAACAGAGTAGAAAAAGAAGAAAAAATTTTAATAGAAAAAGAACTTCATAATGAACCTAAATATGTTGTAGAAACAAAAATTGATGGACTTTCAGCATCTATAGAATATTTAGACGGAAAAATAGTTAGAGCATTAACAAGAGGAAATGGAAGTATAGGAGAAGATGTTACAGCAAATATATATACTATATCTAATTTACCAAAGACAATAGAGTACAAAGGCCATTTGATTGTAAGGGGAGAAGTTTTAGTAGACTTTAAAACTTTTGAAGAAGTAAATGAGCAAGCAAAAAAAGAAGAAAGTAAGACATTTTTAAATCCAAGAAATTTAGCTTCAGGGTCATTAAGATTAAAAGATACAGAAAAAGTAAGAAGTAGGAAATTAAGTATATATATATTTAATGTACAAATATCAGATAAAGAATTTAAAACACATACAGAAAGTTTAAATTTCTTAAAAGAACAAGGGTTTGTAATTAATCCATATGTATTATATGCAAATAATTATAGTGAAATATTATCTCAAATTAAAAAAATAGGAGAAATACGAGATAACTTAAGTTTTGGAATAGATGGAGCAGTAGTAAAAGTTAATAATTTAGAAGCAAGAGAACATTTGGGAGTTACAGAAAAATATCCAAAATGGGCTGTTGCATATAAGTATCCTGCACAAAAAGTTGAAACAGAAGTATTAGATATAGAGTTATCAATAGGAAGAACAGGAGTATTAACACCAACTGCAATACTTAAAC
The DNA here is from genome assembly GCA_052174015.1 of Clostridium sp. Lineage (GTDB taxonomy): Bacteria > Bacillota > Clostridia > TANB77 > CAG-508 > JABCPO02. The sequence continues at coordinate 16,260 of JBQMXM010000002.1, read as the reverse complement.
CAGTATTAGTAGACGGAAGTGTAATAAGTAGGGTTACATTAAATAATCTTCAATATATAAAGAGTAAAGATGTAAGAATTGGAGACATAGTATTAATACATAAAGCAGGAGATGTAATACCAGAAATATATAAAGTTATACTAGACAAAAGAAAAGGTAATTTAAAAGAATTTGAATATCCTAAAATTTGTCCTGCATGCAAACAAAAATTAGAATATGAAAATATAGTTGTAAGATGTGTAAATCCAGAATGTCCAGAAATTATTGAAAAAAATATAATATATTTTGCTTCAAAAAAATGTATGAATATAGAAGGATTAGGAGAACAAATTATAAGGTCTTTAATATCATTAAATATTATAAAAGATTTAGCAGATATCTATAAATTAAAAATAGAAGATTTAGAAAAAATTAGGATATCTAAAATGGAAGAAAAAGGAAAGGTTGCAACTAAAAAAGATAAAGAAAAATTAAAATTTGAAAATAATCTAATAAATGCAATAAACAAGAGTAAAGAAAATGATTTGTATATGCTAATAACAGCATTAGGAATTAGAGAAATAGGAGAAAAGGTAAGTAAATTACTTGCAGACAAATTTATCACATTAGAAAATCTATCAAATGCTAAAATAGAAGATTTAGAAGAAATACCAGGAGTTGGAGAAGTTGCATCAAAATATATTTATGAATATTTTAGAAATAAAAATAATCAAAAAATATTAAATAAATTAAAAGAATTAGGAGTAAACACAGAAAAAAAACAAAATATAAATATAAATGTTTTAGAAACCAAATTAAAAGGTAAAAAGTTTACAATAACAGGAAAATTTGAAATTAGTAAAAAAGAGATAATAAAATACATAGAAGAAAATGGAGGAATTGTAGACAGTTCAGTTACACAAAACACAGATTATTTAGTTTATGCACAAAAGGGAAGCACTAAATATAATAAGGCAGAAAAATTAAATATACCAGTAATAACACTTATAGAACTATATGATTTAAAAATAGGAGAATAGTATGAAAGATAATGTAAATAACAAAAAGAAACAAAAAAAAGAAAGGATTTTTAAAGCTGCATTATTACAATTTTCTATAGATGGGTATGAAAATACATCTATGGATCAAATTGCAATAAAATCAGATGTAGCAAAAGGAACATTATATTATTATTTTAAAAATAAAGAAGAATTATTTAAATATATACTAGAAGAGGGGATAAATATATTATATAAAGAAGTACATAAAAGTGTAGAAAACATAACAGACCCATTAGAAAAAATAGTATCAATATGTGAACATCAAATAAAGACAGCATTAGCTAATAAAGCAATATTTAAAATGTTAATTTCAGAATTATGGGGAAAACAAATAAGTCATCAATATCTAAAAGAACAAATAAAAAAATATATTATAGAAATGAATAAAATAATAGAAGAAGGACAAAAACAAAAACAAATAAAACCAGGTAATCCATTATTAATGTCATATAATATTTTTGGAGCATTTATTAGTACTGGAATATATGAAATAATAAATACTAGCATAATAAGTGAAGATGAGATAATTAAAAATAGTATAGATTTTATGTTGAATGGTATTTGTGAATAAACAATATTTATTAAGAATTATATAATTAAATTAAAAATATGTTAAATAAAGGAGAAAATTTGGATAATAAAAAAAGGAGAGGAATACCTTTTAGATCAATTAAAAGATTAGATAAAAGAAGAAAATATATAAAAGAAGATTTAGGAGTAAAAAAAGTATATACTTATATATCTTTAAACGAATTAGAAGAAATGTATAATGATATAATTAATAATGGAACGAGTATACCTTTAGAAACATTGTTTAGTCTTAAATCTAAAATATTATATATAAATATAAATATAGAAGATATATTTTTATTAAAAGATAGTCATTTTTATATGATATTGTAATAAACTGGATTAACAATTCGTATATGTTGTTTAGACATTATAGTATATACTATTTTATCAAGGAGTTCGAGAAATATGAGTTATGAATCAATTAATGGAATATATGTAAGTATCAAACAAGAACCTACTTCAAAAATTGTGCAGGGAATAAAAAATCATGAATTTAGAAACTATATACCTAAAAAGAGTTTTAAGTTCATGTATGTTTATGTAACTGCACCACAAAGTCAATTAAAATATGTGATAGAAATTGGAAATATAGTAAAATATCCAGAACAATTAGAAATTACTGGCGATGGAAACCTTGATTTTAATAAAGGTAAGAAATCAAAATATGCTTACCCAATAATTAAAGTTTACGAACTTACTAATCCAATTTCATTAGAAGAACTTAAAAACAAGTTTGGCTTTGTACCACCACAAGCTTTTTCTTATGCTGAAACATTTACAGAATTAACAGAGTATATAATAAAAGCTGAAAAAGTAGTGGTTATAAATCGATAACACCGTAAAAGGCGCTGACAATGTCGGCGTCTTTTATATATGGTTTATTTATAATAATTGAATTTTTATTGCAAGTATTCCATGTTCTTTTTCCTCTTCAACAGTATAAAAAGTATGTACACGTTCTAATTTCTCTTCTAAACTATTTGCAGTTCCACAAAGTTTATAGTCAATATCAGCAAATAAATCTGCAAAAGAAGGATATCTTAGTAATGCGAAAACAGTTACAGAAATAGTATCATCTAAATTATTTAAGTTATGAAATATAATAGTATCTCCTAAGCTTATAGTTTTTCTTCTATAATCATAGAGTCTGAGTTCAAATTTTTTTATACCATTTTTAATATTATTGAATGCTTTATCTTTTAACTTCATTTCATGTATCATCGTCATTACCTCCATATAACAAGTATATCATTAAAAAAAATAATTTTTCTATAAATTTGGTAAAGATTTTTAAATCAAATTTAAAAGTGGTAAAAATAAAATTTAAAAGTGGTAAAAATATAAAAAAATTGACAATATATAGAAGGATATATATAATGAAATTAATAATATATTATCTATAAAATAATTTATACTTTATAATTATTGAGATTAAGCATATATTTAAGCACTTAAAAATAAAATAAGTTTTTAGGAGGTAATGTTATGTTAGAGTTTAGACTTTATTGCGATGACGATGATGATTATCCATATGGAGAAGAAGAAGAAAAGTTCACAGATGGTAAGAGAAGTAAAAATCCTGAAAGATTAAAAAAAGGAAGAGAACATACAACAGATAACCATAAAGGGTTGACTAGATAGTAGTTTTAAAATAAGTGCTTAATTATATAAAAACAGGTGTTGAAATAACACCTGTTTTGCATTATAGTTATAATATAAGAGATAATAAAAAAGGAGAAAATTTGGATAATAAAAAAAATAAAGGAATACCCTTTAGATCAATTAAAAGATTAGATAAAAGAAGAAAATACATAGAACAAGATTTAGGAGTAAAAAAAGTATATATATATATATATTTAAACGAATTAGAAGAAATGTATAATGATATAATTAATAATAAAAGTAGTGAGCTTTTAGAAATACTATTTAGTCTTAAATCTAAAATATTATATATAAATATAAAAATAGAAGATATATTTTTATTAAAAGATAGTCATTTTTATGTTATAGATTTAATACATGATAAAGGTTTTAAAGTTTATATAATTTTTTCAGAATTCGTATGGTCTGTACGTAGAGAAAAATACTATAAACGAATAAAAAAAGCACATAATATGTATATGCAAATAGGAGAAGAATTAAAAGATAAATATACAAAATTAAGAAAAGAAGATTCAAATAAACATTTAACAGATGATGAATTGAAATTTAAAATAATATGTAAGTATTTTTTAGAAAATATGATATATAATCGTACCAAAGTGTTATTAGAAGAATATATAGATAAAACAGGAGAAGAAAAGAAAAATATTAAATTAAAATATATAAATATGTTAACAAAAACACTATATTTAGGAATAATAAATAAAAGAACTGTATGTTCTGGATTTGCAATAATTTTTTATATATTTAGTAGAATATTAAAATTAGATAGTATAATGATAGAATCAGCTAGTCATATATGGAATCAAATATGTATAAATGGTATATGGTATAATTTTGATAGTACAACTATAATTACACATTATCACAACTTAAATAAAATGGACTATCCTTTTACAGATTTTAAAGCACATCTATTTAATGTTGAATATCTTGATATATACAAATATGATATAGATGCAGAAAAAGAAACATCTAATTTAACTAAAACAGAATATTATTTAAAAAACAAAGAGATTATTGATAAACAAATTAAAGAAATAAGTGAAAAATATAACTTGCCTGAAAAGAAAGTATTTACATCAGTTAGAATGAAATGTGATTATAATAAGGAAATAGTAGTTACTATTGAGAATTATACAGATAAAGGAATAGATATAGATAAAAACTTTGAAATAAATGATGAAGTAATAGAATATTTTAAAACTATATTCTCTGAAAAAGATTTAGATAGTAAAAAAATGAAAAAGATAAGTAAAAAGCAACTTAAATTTAATACATTAGATGAAACAGATATTTTAAAATCTAAAAAATAAAGAAATAACTACTTTAAAAAAGAAACAGATACTTATACAAGTGTCTGTTTTTGGTATATAAGCTATGTATAAATTTGTCAAAAATATAAAAAGTACTTAACACTATACATTAGATGTAGTATAATGAAAATAATAAAAACCCTAAATAGGGTTTAAATGGTACAGCCGATAGGAGTCGAACCTACAACCTTTTGATTCGTAGTCAAATGCTCTATCCAATTGAGCTACGGCTGCATGTACACAACTATTAAAATTATATAATATATTTTTTAAAATGTAAAGGAGTAAAAATGGAAATAAATTCAATTGAAAAAGAACTTCTAAAAATGACAGTTATAAAAAGAAATCAAAGAAGAGTTGATTTTGATTGTAAAAGAATAGCACTTGCAATTAAAAAAGCTTTTGATAGTATAGATGGAAATAGATATATAGATAAAGATGTTAATAAAGTATATATAGCAGTATTAAAAGAAATATATGATAATCATTTAAATATTGAAGAATATCCTAAAATTAAAATTGAAAAAATTCAAGATATTATAGAAGAAAAGTTAAAAAGATTAAAATATATAGAAGTATATGAAAGTTTCTATAATTATAGAAAAAATAGAAATAAAATAAGGGCAATATTTGAAGATAGAAAAAAATATAAGTTTTTAAGTGTAATTGATAATTTAGATGTAAAAAAAATAATAGCTGGAAATACTGAACTTGAACCTAAAGAAAAAATGAAGAAGTTAGGTTTAGAACTTGCAAAACATTATGCATTAACAAATATAGTTAAAAGAAAATTTGTAGAAGAACACGAATGTGGGCAAATATATATACATGATTTAGAATATATAGCAAGTGGAATGACAGCATTTACTCAAATAGATTTAAGAAAAATATATAAAGAGGGATTTAAATATGAAAATGGAATAGTAAGACCTGCAAATAATATATTATCATATGCAAATATATGTTGTAATGTTATGTATTTAACATCAAAAGAACAATATTTAGGAGAATCAATACCAGCTTTTGACTATTTTTTAGCAGAAGGAGTACTTAAAACATTTAAAAAACAATTCAAACAAACACTATTAGAGAGCTTTAAAATAACTGAACATTTTGACTTCTTGCCAATCAATGGTATAATTAGAGAAATTGATAAATTAGAAGAAATTTCATTTGATATTTCAATATTTTTTAAATACTTTAGACAAAGTACATTACTTGAAAATATATTAATAAAAAGCTATAATTTAGCATTAGAAAAAACAGAAAAATTAACATTTAAAGCAATGGAAGCATTTTTACATAATTTAAATTTATTAAATATAAATGGTGATGAGAAAATGTATTTTAGTATAAATTTAGGTACAGATACAACAAGTCAGGGAAGATTAGTAATTAAAAGTATATTTAAAGCAATAAATGCAGGACTTGGAAAAGGAGTAAGACCTAGATATCCAGAAATAGTATTTAAATTAAAAAGAGGAATTAATATATCAGAGACAGATCCAAACTATGACTTATTTAAAGAAAGTCTAACATTAAATTTAAACAGTATTAAATTTTCATTTCAAGATTCTACATTTAATCTTAAATGTAATACAGGAGAAATACTAACAGAAGCAGCATATATTAATGGAATCAGAGTAATAGAAAATAATTTAGATGATAAAAGAGCAATCGTTGCAGGAAGAGGACTACTTGGAGTTGTAAGTATCAATTTAGTTGGACTTGCAATAAGACATATTAAAGAAAATAGGAAATATGTAAAAAAAGAATTTTTTAAGAAATTAGATGAAGAATTAAATTCAGCTAAACAAGTATTATTTGATAGATTTGAAGAATTATCTTTAAAACAAAGAACAGAATTTCCTATGCTTTTTAATGAAGGAATATGGCTTGATAGTGATAAAATTAAAGAAGGCGATAAATTAAGAAGAGCATTAAAACATGGTATACTTGCAATATCATTTAATGGTATTTATGAGATGCTTTTAGTATTGTTTAAAAAAGAAAAATTAGAAGATTTAGATAAAAGTCATAAAATAGCATTAGATATAATATCATATATGAGAAAAAAATGTGATATATTTTCAAATGAATATAATCTAAATTATCAATTGTTAGCATTACCAGAAGAATATGACCCTAATATATTTACAAAATTAGATTTAACAATACATGGAAGAATAAAAGGAATTAATGACAAAAAGAATTATACAAATTCATTTAAATTAAATGAAGAAATCACTAAAAAAATGTCAATAGAAGACATATTAAAATGGGAAGCACCATTTCATAAATATACAAATGCAGGACATAATTTTAAATTAAAATTAAAACAAAGTACAAAAGAAAATATAGATAAAAATATGAAATTAGTATTAAAAATACTAGAATATGATATAGGTTTTTTAGAAATAGAATGGATATAATATGAATAAAAAGATAGATAATGAAAAGATTAATCAACAAATTATAAAAAAATTGGAAAAAGGCAAAGGATTTATAGAAGAATTTAAAGAATTTGCTATAAAAGGAAATGTAATTGATATGGCTGTCGGGGTTGTAATAGGTACAGCCTTTGGTAAAATAGCAACATCATTAGTAAATGATATAATAATGCCATTAATGTCATTTATAACAGGTAATATAGATTTTACAGATTTAAAATTTACTAAACAATATGTACAAAATGGTAAGACTTTAGAAATGACTTTACCATATGGTAATTTTATACAAACAATAATCAACTTTATTATAATAGCTTTTTCTATATTTATAGTTGTAAAAATGTTAAATAAGTTAAATAAAAATAAAGAAAGTATTTTAGATGAAAAAAATCTAAAAAAAGAACAAGAAGAAACACTTGAAAAACAAGAATTAAAAAAGATATTACTTGATATAACTGATATATTAAAAGAAAATAATAAATAAGATAAAAAAATGATAAAGTATGCAACAAGAAAGGTTGCACATGATAATAAAAGTAATAAAATTAATTAGTAATATATATACAAGTAAAAGAAAAGGAATAGAAGAAGAAAAAGTTTTAGATAAAGAAAAACAAATTAGAACAAATAACAAAACAAATGATATAAATAATATATTAGGAAATAAGATAAGGAATAAAATAAATAATGAGATGTTTTTAAAAAATATTTCATTTGGTAAAGTATTTAATATATTAATAGTATCTGTAATGTTTTTTGCAATATTAACAAATAATGGAGAAACAAATCAAAACGAAAATTTTGAAAATATTGGTGATACAAACATACCAATTGCAAAATATACTAGAATAACATCTCCTTTTGGTTATAGGATAAGTCCATTTACAGGAAAAACAACATCTTTTCATCCAGGAATAGATTTAGGTACATGGGAAGGTACATTGCTTATATCAATAATGGATGGTAAAATTACAAACTCATCATTTAAAGGTGGTTTTGGATATTGTATAGAAATAGATGTAGGAAATAATATGATTATTCAATATGGCCATGTACATCCTGAATATATGCCACGCTTAGGAGCAAGTGTAAAAAAGGGAGACGTTATTGGTAGAGTTGGTCCTAAATATGTATCAGGTAGTCCATATAGGGACTCAACAGGTAGAACTACAAATGGACTTACAACAGCACCACACTTACATTTTGGAGTTAGAAAAAATGGAAAATATATAGACCCATTGTTAGTTGTAAAAGGATTTAAATAATTTAAAATAAAAAATTTAATAAATATTTAATAAATATATAAAAACATATTAAAATGATATATAATTTTAATATGTTTAATTTAATTTAAGTTACATTAATTAGAAAGGAATTTTATGGATAAGAAAAATAATAAAAAAAATGTGAAAAAGATAGAAAAAAGCAATAGAAAAGTCCAAACTGTATTTTTAAATAATATATATTATTTAATGATGATTCCAATATTAATATATATATTTAATGAAATATTTTTAAATACATTTACTGTAGATGGAGAATCATTTAAAGTTGCAATTAATTTAATTATTAATATATTACAAATAGCTATCCCATTTATATGTTTAATAATGTATTTAAAAAATAAGAAGGAAGATAGTAATAAAGATAGTAATGAACTTTCAGTGCATACTAAATTTAATAAACTATATGGAGCAGGATTATTACTTTCATTTTTACCAATTTTTTCAAATATTATAATTCAAAAATATTTAGGAGTTAACTATATTAGTATATTATCAATTATTGTTTTAATTTGCATATTAGCAATTACAACTGCAACTACAATATATATATATGAAATAGTGAAAAGATTTTTTAAAGAAATAATTATTGCACCTATAGTAAGTATGATAGTAATTTATACATTAAACTATTTTTCTCAATATTTTATATTTAGAAAAACAGAAGATTTATCAGTATTTAAAATTAATAGTGGAATGTATTTAGGATTTTCTGAAACATTATACTTAGTATTAGTATTTGGAAGTATAATATATACAATATTATTAGTATTACTTGCAAAGAATGTTAATAATAAAAATAATATTTATAATAGTAAAAAGATATTAGAAACAGAAGATTTAAGCCTTAATAATGATGGAGGTAAAAATGAAAAAACAAAAAAATAATGGTGATAAAAATAATGTGCTAATTAAAATATTTAAAGCTTTTTATAAAAATAAAAAAATTAATATATTAGTAAACATATTTTTAGCTATATTAATAACAATATGTCTATTATTTGTTTTTAATATGAAAGAAAAAACAGCTTTTATGAACATAAATAAAGGAATAGATATAGATGAAAAAATTTTTAAAAGATATATGCCAAGTAATAAGCTTAAACAAGCACTTAATAATAATAAAAAAGAAATAATCATACAATATAGTGGAAAAAAATATGAAGAACTAATGATTAAAAAAGTTAAAGCAATGAATGATGTTTTAAAAGATAAAAAGATTAAGTTAGAAATATATCAAGGTGATAATTTAGTATCTAATGATAATACTGCAGAAGTATTAATTATTAAAGAAAAAGACAAAAAAGATAATGTATATTTAATTGATTTATCATTAGAATCAACTATTATTGGAAAAGATGAAAAAATATATACAAGACTAGATGATGAAATAGCTGTAGGTCTAAATATAGTTAATTTAGAAAAAAGAAAGAAAACATTTGCTATACTTACAAATGAAAATTCATACAAGAAAAATACTAGATATGACAAGATAGATTTAGAAACTAAAGGTATATATATAAAAAAGGTTAGTACAAAAAATAAAGAGGAGATAAATAGTGTAGGTACATTAATTATTCCAATATTTACAAAAGATTTAAACAATGAAGAAACAAAAAATATTATAGATTTTATTCAAAATGGTGGTAATATAGTATGTGTTAAAATGCCACAAAATACAAAAGAAAAAATGACAAATATTAATAAAATATTATCATTATATGCAGTAAAAGTATCAGATGATGAAATGCTTTTAGAACAAGATGATAATTATAGGTATAAAAATATAAGACAATTAACAGACAAAGAAATTAAAGAAAACCAAGAAAAACAAAAACAAAATAAAGAAGGTCAAATTAAGAAATTTGCAGAAGAAGTATATAATAATAGTATAATATATCCTGAAGTTACAGAAGAAAATGATGTAGGTAAATTAATTAATATGATAACACCTATAAAGCCATTAACATTAATAAATAATTCAGTTATTGAATTAGATGAGAATAAGGCAAAAGAAAATCAAGTAACATTTAAAAAATTATTATTACCAAGTAATGAAGCAAAAAAAGTTAAAAATGCTAAAAAAGAAGATGTATTAGTAAAAAAATTAGAACGAGGAGAAAAAGGTGATTTTGTTTTATCTGCAATTGCAACTAAAAAAGTATCAAAAGGAGTTAGTAAACTTTTCGTTATAAGTGGAGAGCTAAATTTATTTGGATTATTAGAACAAAATCAAATTCAATCAAACTCAAAATCAATTGAAGGAAAAGAATTTTTAATAGGTAACTTAAAAGAATTAATATTTGATAAACATGATATAGAATTAGTAAATCAAAAAGAAAAAGTATTAGGAGAATTAACACAAACTCAAGTTTCTAAAATAAGGACAGTAGAAACAGCAACATTAATAATAGCAGTATTAGTATATTTAATTATATATGTTGTAAAAAATAGAAAAAAGATACAAGCATAATTAAAGTTATTTAATAAGTATACAAAAGAAAGAGGATTAAAGAAGATTTATGAAAGAAAATTTAAGAAAAACAAGTATAATATGTACACTTGGACCATCAAGCGAAGATATTTTAGAAGATATGATAAAAACAGGAATGAATATAGCTAGAATAAATTTTTCGCATGGTGATGCAGAAGAACAAAAAGAAAAAGTAAGGAAATTTAAAGAAGCTAGAGCAAAACTTGGAGTATCTGCAAGTTTAATACTAGATACACAAGGTCCAGAAATTAGAATAGGTAAATTTGATTTAGAATATGTAAATGGGATTAAATTAGAAAAAGATAATGAAATTATCTTAACAGGAGAAGATATACTTGGTAATCCTAAAATTATACCAATTAGTTATAAAGAATTATATAAAGATGTAAAGAAAGATATTAATATATTAATAGATGATGGAGCAATAATTCTTAAAATAGTTAAAATTGAAGATAAAAATATATATTGTATAGTAGAAGAAGGTGGAATATTAAAAGAAAGAAAAAGTATAAATGTACCAGGGATAAAACTTAAATTGCCTTCATTAAAAGACAAAGACATAAATGACATACTTTTTGGTATTTCAGAAAATTTTGACTATATAGCAGCATCTTTTGTTCGCAATCGTAAAGATGTACTTGCAATAAGAAAACTATTAGATGAAAATGGTGGAGAAGATATTCAAATTATTGCTAAAATTGAAAATCAAGAAGGTATAGATAATTTAGATTCAATACTTGAAGTTGCAGACGCTATAATGGTAGCAAGAGGAGATTTAGCAGTAGAAATACCTTTTGAAGAAGTCCCATTTCATCAAAAAAGAATGATTAAAAAAGCAAATGATTTAGGTAAACCTGTAGTTATTGCAACACAAATGCTTGAAAGTATGACTCAAAATATTAAACCAACAAGAGCAGAAGTTAGTGATGTTGCAAATGCAGTTTATGATAGAGCTAGTACAATTATGTTATCAGGAGAAACAGCAGTTGGAAAATATCCTTTAGAATGTATAAAAACAATGTCTCAAATAGCTAAAAATGTAGAAAAAAATATAAACTACTGGGCTAGATTAAAATTAGATTCAGAAGATAAAAAATATAATACTCTTGATGAAAAAACATCATATATTACAGTATCTACAGCTAAAAAAGTAGAAGCAGATGCAATTATGGCATATACATATACAGGTAAAAGTGTTAAACAAATAGCTGGACTTGGTCCCAAATGTCCAATATTTGTAGTAACAGATAATATTAAAACATATAATCAATTAGCTTTAGTATGGAATGTTATTCCAATATATATAGAAAAGAAAAAAACAATAGATGAAATAATAGAAGAAGGAATTTCAAGATTGATACAAAATAATGTAATTACAAAAGGAGATACATTATATATTACAGGTGGAAAAGATTTCTTAAAAAGTGCAACACAAAGTAAAAGGATTGGTGGTATAGCTATAATTTAATTAAATAATGAAAAAAGTAAAAATAAAAAAACAAAAAAAGTAAAAAAGAACTGTTAACAAATAGTTAATAGTTCTTTTTTTAAGGAAATATATGAAAAAAATCTACCTTACTGTTTAATTGAGTCACTTTCTAGCAACTCAGAAATATAGTCTACTTTACATTTCAAAATATAAGATTTTATTTCACCTTCTTCTATTCTTTTTTCTATAGTTAGATATTCTTCAAGATATTCATTATAATCTGAAATCACTATAGAATTTAAATCATATTTTGCTAATTCTTCTTTTAGAATAATTAATTCTGCTTTTGCAATAGCAGAAGCAATTTCTAATTCTTCTAGGAGAATCTTTAAAAATTCTATTTCCTCCAATTTAAGAATGTAATCTGTAAAAGCTATAAATTTAGCTTGTTGATTATATCCTTTAAAATATTTAAGTACATTATTTCGCTCTGGCAACTTTTTATGTGCTTCTAGGTCAAATATGTACGCTTCTAAAAATTGTTGCAAAATAGTTTTAAAGGTTAATTTATTTTGAATCATAATCGTACCCCCATATAAAATAACTAATTTTATATTTATATTTATATTATATTGATATTGTATTAATATGTTTCACTCTTTACATAATTATTTTACAACTTTTTATTTGAAAAGTCAAATATATATGATATAATATAAATATGTGATATAATATATATACATATAGTTATTCTTTAATATAAGTTAAAAATAGTAAGTCATAGAGGTATGACAAATTATTACTATTTGAAAGGAATGTATTATGAAAAAAGATAAAAATCAAAATTTAGTAGGCATACATGTACTAATGGAAGAATTTTCTGAAGAAAATGAAGAAAGCCATAAGTATAAACTTCTATATTTAGCAGATGATACTACTAGTATAAAAATATCATACAACTATAATGATAATGTGATTTTTACATTATTAGAACCAAATGAAGTAGAAAAAGAAATTCCTGCAATCAAGGAAAAAGTTTTATATTTAAGAAATATTAATTATTCTACTGCTCAGATAGTGCAGATTATAAATGATATATATAAATATAAGGCAAATGTCAAAAGCGAAGAATAACTAAAATAAAAGTAACTGTATTTTATACAGTTATTTTTATTTAATTTAATTATTTAATTATTTAATTATTTATTTTTAATTTATTAACTGATGTATAATTATATAATATACAATTTGATAAATAAAAATAATTATAGTATAATCTTTGTAAATAAGTTAGTTGTTTATTAAATAATAATTTTTTAAAGTATATTTAAAAAAGGGGGAGTAAAACAATGGAAGCTATGTCTAAATTATATTTTATTGAAGTAGTTATTGGAGAAAATATCAATCCAGGTTCAGATGCAAAGTGCATAAATTTAAGTTCTACAAAACTTGAAGGCAGGTATATAGGCATTACTCCAAATATGATTTTTCCAAACTTGAGTTTCAAAGAGTTAAAAACTGAATTCTTTAAAATTAAGGAAAAAGCTAAAGAACTATCAGATAAAGGTTATACTGTTATACAGATAGTGTCTATAATAAATAGTCAGTATGCTAGTTATCAATAGTTAAGTTATAACTCTTTATCTTATATGCGTTAAAGGAGTATAAAATGGGAGTAAAAGAACAGTTGAAATTAAAGGATATAGAACTAGTGATTGAAGATCGCACTTGGCAATATGCGTCTGGTGGAGATTCAAGACCTGTATATAAATGCATGAATTTATGCAATTTGGAAGTAAGAGATTTAGAAAAACATGAGATAGAACATTTAATATCTACTAAAATAAAACAAGCAGATTTAAAAGGCGAAGTTTATAAAATTCAAGCATTATTATTAACGCTGATAGATAATGGTTATACTATAGATCAAAGTGTTATACTAGTAAATATTGTCTATTCACAATTAGAACAGATTCAAAGACGCTCATCAATTTTAAAAAAAATGATAGAGTATAATTTTGATAAAAAAGAAGTAATGAGAATGTTTCATGCACTAGCATTGAAACAAGATTAAAATATCAAAATATAAATAACTAACTAATAAATAAAAGTAGCTGTAATATTGCAGCTATTTTTATTTATATTTTTTCATATCTTTATATATGTATATGTATTTTTAATATAATCTTTAAATATATTTTCAAATATGTTTTTTAATATATTTCTGTCAAATATGTTTGAACTTTCTACATAAATTTGTAGATTTAATGTTAAATATTATTGAATAGAAATATATTTGATGATAAAATAAAGTTAAGATTATTTGGAGGATGTATGAGATACACAGAAGAATTAATAGAAGAAATAAAAAAGAAGAATGATATAGTAGATATAATTTCAAAATATATTACCTTAAAAAGAAAAGGAAGAACATATTTTGGATTATGTCCTTTTCATGGAGAAAAAACTCCATCTTTTGCAGTATCTCAAGATAAGCAAATCTTCCATTGTTTTGGTTGTGGTAAAGGTGGTGGAGTTATTCAATTTGTACAAGAAATTGAAAACACTTCATTTAAAGAAACTTTAAAAATATTAGCAGATAATGCTAAAATTGAGTTACCAACTAATTTTTCTGTACAAGAATCAGAGTTAGAATTAAAGAAGAAAATAGCATATAATATTAATTTAGAAGCATTAAATTATTTTAAAAGTGTATTATATAGTAATAAATATAAGGAAGCAACAAAATATATATTAGATAGAAAATTAAATAGTAGAACAATAAAAGCATTTCATATTGGATATAGTGCTCCAGGACTTTATGAATATTTAAATAATAAAGGGTTTAAAGATGAAGATATAGCAAATACAGGACTTGTAAATTTTAACTATAATGTGCCACAAGAAAAATTTAAGAATAGATTAATGTTTCCAATAATTGATGGTAATGGTAATGTAGTTGGATTTACAGCTAGATTATTAAACTATAGTAAAGGACAAAAAGAGCCTAAATACTTAAATTCTAATGATAGTATAGTATATAATAAATCTAGGACATTATTTGGATATAATTTAGCAAAGAAAAATTCAAGAGAACAATTAATAATAGTAGAAGGATGTATGGATGCAATTTCACTATATCAAAGAGGTTTTGAAAATGTAGTGGCATCTCTTGGAACAGCACTTACAAAAGAACAAGCTAGATTAATTTCAAGAAACACTAAACAAGCAATAATAGCATATGACCAAGATGGAGCTGGTAAAAATGCAACAATTAGAGGACTTGATATTTTAGCAGATACAAAAATAGATTTAAGAGTGTTAGAATTTACAGGTGCAAAAGATCCAGATGAATATATTATTAAATATGGAACAGAAAAGTTTAGAGAACAAATCAACAAGAGCATATCATTAGTAGCATTTAAAGCTAAAATATTAAAAGAAAAATATAATCTGGAAAATCCTATAGAAAAAGCACAATTTTTAAAAGAAATTGTAATTATTTTATCACAATTAACAAACGAAATAGAAAAAGAAATATATGTTTCAGAATTAGCTAAAAAGTATAATTTATCAGAACAAACAATTCAAAATGAATTAGATAAAATAACTGTAGATGATGTAAAAATATATAGTGTTGATTTTGAAAAAAATATGAAAAGTACAATTAATAAGACTGTAGAAACAGTTGAAACAAAAGATAATATAGATATTATAAGAAAGAATAAACAGTTACAAGAAGAATATATACTTATACAATTATTAATTTTAGATAAGAACTTTAGGAAAAAAATGCTTTTAGAAGTATCTTTAGATGTAATTACTGATAAAGAAAACTATAATATAGTAAAATATATATATGAAAATTATGATATGAATAATGAACAATTAAATGAAAATATATTACAAAATAAAGAATTAGTAAAAAGGTATACATTAATAAATACTATTGAGATTACAGACCTAGAGCAAAAGAAAAAAGAAGTATACTATATATTTAAAAAACGAAAAAT
>JBQMXM010000001.1:0-139094 GCA_052174015.1 Clostridium sp. | reverse complement strand
AAAAAAAGATGATATTAAAAAAATATATTTTTATAGAAGACTCAAATATAGCTTCTAGATGTATAGATTCTAATGGATGCTTTGAAATATATATGTGTTCTTCTAGAGATGATAAAAAAATATGGGGTACTAGTTTATTAGATCATACTGAAGGAGGTCTTAGTGTAGGTTTATGTGATATGGAAGTTTATTTAAGACCAATTGTATATTTAGAAAAAGGAATAGAATTAGAAGAAACAAGTGCTGGAAGCAAAGTATGGAAAATAAAAGATTAAAAATAAATAAAAGATGAAAGTATTAAATAATTATATATTAAGTAACTCAAATTGTTAAATGAAAATTTAATGGTTTGAGTTTTTTCTGTAATGTAACAATAAATACAAAAAAATAAAAAAAATATAGCAATTTCATAAAGATATATGTATAATATAAGTGAGAAAATATAATAAAAACACAAAAGATGAATGGATAGGTAATATGAGAAAATTAACAAAAAAAGATTTAAGATTAAATTATTATACAAAAGATTTAGGATATGATAAAACATTAAATATAGAAGATACAACACAATTAATATATGGACAAGAAAGAGGAATAAAAGCCTTTGAATTTGGTCTAGGAATAGAAAAAAAAGGATATAATATATATTTTGAAGGACCTACAGGAGTAGGAAAAACAATGTATGTAAAAAGGTATTTAGCAAAACACGCAAAAGAAAAAGAAGTACCTTTAGATTATTGTTATGTATATAACTTTCAAATTCCAGATGAACCAATAGCTATATCACTTGAAAAAGGAAAAGGAAAAGTATTTAAAAAAGATATAGCTGAATATATTGATTATGTTAAAAAACATATGAAAGAAGCTTTTAAAAAGGAAGAACTTGAAAAACAAAGAAAGTTATTTAAAGAAGAACTTGAAAAAGAAAAAGTTAAAGTTATTGATGAGCTTAATAAAGAGACAAGACCACATAATTTTGCTATAGTACAAGGAGCAAAAGGTGTATTTATGCTACCATTTTTAAATGGTAAAATAATGGAAAAAGAAGAATATGAAAAAATTGATAAAAAAATCCAAAAAGACTTAGAAAGTAAGGTTCCATTTATTCAAGAAAAAATATTTGAATGTCTAACAAAAATTAGAGAATTAGAATTAGAACAAGAAAGAAAAGTTAATTCATGGGAAAATCAAATAGCAGAAGGAACAATAAATGTTGCAACAAAAGTATTAGAAAAAAAATATACATCAAATCAAAAAATAATTAAATATATTTTTGAACTTAAGAAAGATATACTTAAAAATTTAAAATTCTTTTTAGAATATGATGAAGAAAAAGTACAAGAATTAATTAAAAGACCAGATATAGTTAATCCATTTAATGTATTTGAAAAATATAAGGTGAATCTGTTTGTAGATAATTCAGAAACAGTAGGTGCACCAGTAATTATGGATGTTGACTATAATTTTGAAAATATATTTGGAAAAGTTGAATATGAAAATAGTTTTGGAGCATTTAAAACAGATTATACCAAAATTAAAAGTGGATTATTACAAAAAGCAAATGGTGGATATATAGTATTTCAAGCTAGAGAATTATTACAAACACCAACAGCATATGAAAAATTAAAGAAAATACTAAAAATGGAGTTAATTGGAATAGAATCATCACCAGATAATAGAATTCCAATGATACTACAAACATTAAAACCAGAGCCGATACCAATAAATGTAAAGGTAATCATCATTGGAGGAAGTGATATATATTCATTATTGCTTTCAAATGACCCAGATTTTAAGAAATTATTTAAGATTAAGACCGAATTTGATGACTATGCAGAAATTAATGCAGAAAATGTATCAAAATTAACAAAATTTATATCAAGTTATATAATTCAAGAAAACTTACTTGAAATTTCAGAATCAGGAATTTATGAAATGATAGAATATGCCTCACATTTAGCAGGAGAACATGATAAGTTAACAACAAACTTTGCAGAACTTGGACGAGTTTTATCAGAAGCATCAATGATAGCACAAACAGCAAATAAGAGTATAATTGATAAAGAAGATATAATAGAATCATTATCTCAAAGAAAAGAAAGAGTTAAAAAATATGATAAGAGAATTCTAGAATTAATATTAAAAGATACAATATTAATAAATACATCTGGAAGTAAGGTTGGAGAAATAAATGGATTATCTGTAACTCAAATAGGAGATGCACAATTTGGAAAACCAGTTAAAATAACTGCAAATACATATTTAGGAAATAAGAGTGTAGTAAATATTGAAAGAGATGTAGATATGTCAGGACCTACTCACTCAAAAGGTATAGGTATAATTACAGGATATTTAGGAGAAAAATATGGACAAAACATGCCACTTGCTTTTACTGCAAGTATAGCATTTGAACAATTATATGGTGGTATAGATGGAGATAGTGCATCTTCAACAGAAATATATTCTATATTATCTAGTTTATCAGAATTACCTATTAACCAAGGAATTGCAGTAACAGGCTCAGTAAATCAAAAAGGATTTATACAACCTATAGGTGGAGTAAATCAAAAAATTACAGGATTTTTTGAAGTATGTAAACATAGAGGGTTTACAGGAAAGCAAGGTGTAATAATTCCAGAACAAAATGTAGATAACCTATATTTATCTGATGAAATTATAGATGCTATAGAAAAAGGAATATTTAATATATATGCAATTTCAACAATAGATGAAGGTATAGAAATTTTAACAGGGGTTGTTGCAGGAAAAAAACAAAAAGATGGTACATATCCTACACAAAGTGTAAACTATTTAGTATCAAAAAAACTAGAAAAAAATATTAAAATTTTAAGGGATATAAAATAACGAAAGATAAAAATTATTAAAATATATCGGGGAAAATATGGATAGACAAATATTTAATGAAAATGATACTCTATTAAAATTATTTTCTAAAGAATACCTAGCAGAAATAAATTATATGTTAGATGATATAGAGAATAATATAGAGTTTATAAAAAAAGATAATAGAATATTAGATATATATCGCAAAGTAGAAAAAATAGATGAAGTTAAACATATATTTAAGATTTTGTATAATAAATATATTATGCAAGTTTTAGATAAAGAAGATATGGAAAAAAAGTATGGTAATTTAATCAAGTTTGATAAATTAGATGCAAAAACAGATCAAATTTTAAGAAATGAAACTAAGATATATATCCCAATTTCAAGAGAAGTCTTTAATAATATAATATCTAAAAAACAAAAGAGTATGTATGTTGTTTCAAAATTAATTTTTGGAACACATGCAGAGGTTGTTGCAAAAACAAGAAATATAAAGGATATTAAGGATTTAATAATATTAGAGATTACTAATGAAAATGTTCCATATTGCAATTTAGATGATATAGAAGAATACAAGTTTAAAGAAAACCATTTAGACTATATGTTTAATACAGTTTTAATACCTCCATATAATATTGAATTTGATAAAACAATGTTATCAAAAATAAATGAGGTACCAGAAACAGAATTAGAAAAAACAACAGAAAATATAAATGCTGAAAATAGACAAATATTAAAAGTAAAAGCATTTACAAAAACAAATATAGCAAAAGAATATAATGATTTTAGAGAAACAATAGAAAAAAGACGAAAAGAAGTAGGCGAAAAGGAAATTTTAGATATAGATAGAGATATCTGTATAAATGAACAATTAAGAGAGTCTAAAATTAAAAAATTAAAATTAGATAGTTTAATTCAAGATAATGTAATAAAAAAATATATAAAATTATTAAAAGATTTAGAATTACAAAATCAAGTAGTTAAAGTGCTAGAAACAGAAAAAACAGAAATGGAAAAAGATTTATCAGACTTAAATTCATTTTTGAATTCTTCAAAACAAAAAGAAATTAAAGAATCAGAAAAACAAGATAAAATAAATGAAGTTGAAGAATATGAAAATTCCATTTTAGAAAACAGTAAAAAACAAGAAGAAATACAATTAAATATTAAAAATACAAAAGAAAAAATAGACGAAAAATTTAAATTGATGAAAGAATTTAAAGAAAAATATTTAAGTTATATTTTTGATATTAAAAGTTATTTAGAAGAAATTTTAATAGAGGAGATAGAACAAGAAAAAATAGAGATGAACAATATAGATAAAGAGCAATTAACAAAATTAGAACAAGCTATACGAATAAATCAAAACAGTTTTAAAAATATGTTGGAAGATATAGAGAGTTTAATTAAGAAACAACAAAAATATGCTAAAATAGGTGCAGAAACAGATTCAAAATATTCATCATTAATAGATGGTTTTGCACTTAGACGTGAAGCAGAAAAAGCATATGAAATGATTAAAGATATATATAGCAAGTTTCAAGAATATTATTTTAATAAGTTGAACAAAAATATTACAGATGAAGAATATGAAAAAAACTTAGGAAAATATCTAGAAGCATCAGAACAGATATCAATATTTATAAATTACCTATATAATCCAAAGATGAAAAAAACAAAAAATGATTTAAATAGATTTAGTGAACTGATTTTAATAGAAGAAAATGAAATTAAACGAACAATAGAAAAAGAAGTAGACAGATTGATTGGAGAAGCTAATTTAATCATAATTGATGATGAAATTGACGAGATAGAATTTATATCTATTGCACAAAAAGTATTTAGAATTATAACTGGAAAACACAGAATAGATATATATAAGATAGAAAAATTAGAAGAATTAGCAGAAATTATTGATTCTAAGATAAAACAAGAATATACTTTAAATAGGAATTATAAGATACATAATATATTAGCTAAAATAATGATATTTAAAGCAGATAATGTTGATAATAAAGAATTAGAAAAATATTATAATAAATTAAGTGATATAGAACAATCAATTGATAAAAATTTTGTAATTTCAGAAAAAAAGGCATTGGCTAGAATAGATGAACTAAAATCTTCAACATCATTAATGACATTTGATGAACTTACAAAAGAAGAAGAAATAGATTTAGATATGGCTAAAATACAACACAAATACGAATATGACATAGTATTTAAAGATGAAAATATAAAATATGTAGATACAACTATAAATGAATTAAAGCAAATTGTAGAATATATAAAAAATTCATTTTAGTATATATATAAAGTTATGTTGAAAATAGAAAGGAAAATGTATGCCAGATATTATACAATTAGATGAATTAACAATAAACCAAATAGCTGCAGGAGAAGTTATAGAAAGACCGTCTTCAGTGGTAAAAGAATTAGTAGAAAACTCAATAGATGCAGGAGCAACAAATATTACAGTTGAAGTTACTAAAGGTGGAATAGAAAGTATAAAAATAGTTGATGACGGTTGTGGAATAAAACAAGAAGATATAGGTATGGCTTTTGAAAGACATGCAACAAGTAAAATAAGAACAGCCAAAGATTTAGAAACAGTAACATCTATGGGGTTTAGAGGAGAAGCACTTGCATCTGTTGCAGCTATTGCAGAAGTAGAAATGATAACAAAATGCGAAAATGAAATAGGTACAAGAATAATAATTAAAGCAGGAAAGATACAAAAAATAGAACCTGTAGCGGCACCAAAAGGTACAACAATTACAGTAACAAACCTATTTTTCAATACTCCTGTAAGATATAAATTTTTAAAGAAAGATTATACAGAAGTAGGCTATATAGATGAAATAATTAGAAATTTAGCATTAATAAATAGACATATTTCATTTAAATTAATTAATAATGGCAAACAATTAGTAAAAACAACAGGAACAAATGACTCTAAAAATGTAATATATTCACTATATGATGAAGATATTGCAAATAATATAGTAGAAGTAGAATTTGGAGATGATGAATATAAAATAAGTGGGCTTGTAGGTAAACCTGATATAGCAAGGTCAAATAGAAAAAATCAAATATTTTTTGTTAATGGAAGAAGTATTAAAGATAGACTACTATATAGTGCTGTAGAAAAAGCATATAAAGGTATGATACCAATTGGTAGATTTGGATTTTGTATATTAAATATACAAATACCACCAAAAGATGTAGATGTAAATGTACACCCTGCAAAATTAGAAGTAAGATTTTCACATGAACAAAGAGTTTTTAAATTAATTTACGAAACAATACTTAAAGCATTAAATAGTACAGATTTAACATCATCAACACAAAAAGCAGATTTTAAAATAGCAAGTGATGTATTACTTGAATTAGATGAAAGAACAAATATAGAATTAAATGAAAATAAAAAAGAGTATTTAAAAATTAATAGAAATGAAGAATTAGATAATCAAGATGATAAAAATAAGACAAATATAGATGAAATTTTAAAAGAAGAACAAAAAAGATTAGATTCAGAAAAAGAAAATGAAAATACAAAAGATTCAGAATTTTTAAAACTTAAAAATCAAATGCAAAACTTTGATATAAATAATGTAGATATAAAAAACAAACCAAATATAGATGATATAATTAACAAATATAAAGAAAAACATGGCGCACCACAAGAAGTTTTAAAACAAATTGATAATCAAAATACTGAAGAAAATTTAGAAAATAATTCAGAAAATGAAGAAGATAATAAATTAAAGGTACCTGAAGAAGAAGCATTATTTGGTAATATAAACTTTGTAGAAGATGAAGAAAATGAAAATACAGATATAAATTCAAATGCTGTTAGAACTCAGCAAATTCAAGAAAGAGCTGAATTATTAAGAAATAAAAAAGAAGAAATGGATTTAGAAAAAGAAAAAATTAAAGAAAAAATAATTCAAGCTAAAGAAGGTAAACCAATTACAGAAGTTGAACTAGAACTAGAAGAAGAATCAAAACAAGAAGAAAAACAACAAAATGTAAACTTTGATAGTATGTATGAAAAAGCATTTGGAACAGAAGTATTAGAAAAGAAATTAGAGAGAAGAAGACAAGAAGAAGAAATTTCAATAAATAAAGAAATGCGTAAAGCAACAAGTGCAACACTTTTCAAAAATGGAAAAGCACCATATAAGGTGATTGGAGTATTATTTAAAACATATATAATAATTGAGTTTAGAGAAGAAATGTATATAATAGATCAACATGCAGCACATGAAAGAGTATTATATGAAAAAGTAAAAGCAAACTATTATGAAAATGCAGATAAAAATATGCAACAGTTATTAATGCCAGATGTAATTACATTATCATATAAAGAATTTGAATTAGCAAAAAATAATAGAGAAATATTCCAAAAAGCCGGATTTGAATTTGATGAATTTGGAATAAATAAGATTAGATTAAATGCAGTTCCTGCAATGTGTGAAATATTAAATACAAGAGAACTATTTTTAGATATATTAGATGAAATAGACGGAGCACCAACATCTGGAAGACAAGCAATAGAAGAAAGATTTTTAGCAACTGTTGCATGTAAAGCTGCAGTAAAAGCAAATATGGCACTTTCAGAAATTGAAATAAAATCATTGTTGGATGAGATTTTTAAATTACCAAATCCATTTACATGTCCACATGGAAGACCAACAGCAATTAAAATGACAAAATATGATATAGAAAGAAAATTTTCAAGAAAGTAAAGAATATGAAAAAAATAATAATACCTGTAATTGTAGGACCAACAGCAAGTGGGAAGACATCTTTAAGTATAAAATTAGCTAAAAAAATATCTGGAGAGATAGTATCTGCAGATAGTATGCAAATATATAGAAAGATGGATATAGGTACAGCAAAAGTAACAGAAATAGAAAAAGAGAATATTAAACATCATTTAATTGATATAATTAATGCAGAAGATAGATACAGTGTATCAAATTTTGTGCAAGATGCAAAAAAATCAATTATAGAAATAATACAAAATAAGCATATCCCAATAATAGTTGGTGGTACAGGACTATATGTTAATTCATTAATATATGGATATGATTTTGAAAAAATGGATAATGAAGAATTAAAAAAATTTAGAGCAAAACTAGATAAAAAAATAGAAAGAGGAGAAGAAACTCTAGAAACATTATACAAAAAAGCTAAAGAAATAGATGAAAAAGCTAGTAGTAAAATATCAGTAAAAGACAAAAAAAGAATATATAGAATACTTGAGATGTACTATATATTAAAAGATACTAAAACAAATATAGATAAAAAAAGAAATTCTGCAAAAACAGAAATATTATTAATAGGAAATGAAAAAGTATGTATTGAATATTTAGTTTTTAATATAGTGCAAGAAAGACAGTTTTTGTATAATATAATTAATCAAAGAATCTTAGAAATGTTAGAAAAAGGATTAATTAAAGAAGTATCTGACATATTAAAAGAATTAAAAGAAAAAAATATAGATATAGAAAATACAACATCAATGCAAGCAATAGGATATAAAGAAGTAGTAGAATATTTAGATAATAAGATTACTAAAGAAGAAATGCTAGAAAAATTATGCAAAGATACAAGACATTATGCTAAAAGACAAATAACATGGTTTAAAAGATTAGATAAAATAGATTTAGACTATACTAAATTAGCAGAAGTTAAAAAAAGTGATGTATTAAAAATAAAAGCAAAATTAGATAATGAATATTTAGAGATGATGATTAGGAGTATAGGGTGAATAAGAAAAGAATAATAGCAAGTATTATATCAATATTAGTTATAGTAGTTATATTAAAAATAATTCCAGAACTATTTAAACTTATAGTGGAACCAGTACAAATATACCCTGTAAATATTGGAGAACTTGTAGATGAAGAAGAAAGTGAAGTACTAATAATACGAAATGAAAAAGTATTAAGTAATGGAAAAAATACATTAGAAAAAGACAAAAAAGAAGCTGCAAAAGTATCCAAAGGAGAAACAGTAGCTAAGTATTTAAAAACTACAGATAAAAAAATACAAAAGAAAATAGAAGAATTATCAGCAGAAATAGAGAAAACATTAGCAGAACAAGAAATAAATTCAAATTCAGCAGAAAATATATTAGCAAATAATAGGATAGAAAATATATTAGAACAAGTAAATAAATTGAATTCTCAAAATAGGATAAATGAAATAGCAAAACAAATAGATGAACAATTATTAGAAAAAGCTAAAATATCAGGAGAATTTTCTAAAAAAGGTACAAAATTAAAAAAATTAATAGAAGAAAAACAAACATTAGAGAAAAATATATCACAAAATGCAAACACAATAAATACACCTGTATCAGGATTAGTATCATATAATGTAGATGGATATGAAGAAAAACTAAAAACTGGTAATTTTGAATATTTAACAAAAGAATTAATAGATAATATAGAAATAAAAAACGGAACAAGAATTAATTCAAGTGATAAAAATGTCAAAGTAATAGATAGTTTTGAAACATATTTAGTAACAATCTTAAAAAGTGAAAACTCTAAAAAACAAAAAGAAGGAAATGAAATAGAAATACAAATAGCAAATACAGAAAAAATGAAAGCTAAAATAGAATATATAAAAGAAGTAGATAAAAATAGTAAGATATTTGTATTTAAAGTAGATAAAAATTCAGAGTTTTTAACACAATATAGGAAGATACAAGCAAATATAATTTGGTGGTCTGAATCAGGTATAAAAGTAAGTAATAAAGCAATAGTAAATTATGAAGGGCAAAATTATGTAGTAAAACAAAAATCAAGATTTCAAGAAATAGTACCAATAAAAATATTAAAAGCAACATCAGAATACTCATTAGTAGAAAGTTATACAACTAGAGAATTATATGAAAAATATAAGATTAATATAGATGATGTACCAATATTACAAATATTTGATGAAATAATAGTTAATCCTAAATTAAATCAACAAGAAGCTAAAAAATATAATTTTAGCAAAGAAGAGAAACAAGAAAAACAAGAAGAACAAGAAAAAACTCAAAAACAACATTAATAAATAAAGTAAAATAAGTTGAACATTTAAGTTTAACTTATTTTTTATATATATTATATTATATTATATATCTTATCTTATATATTTTATTATATTTTATTCTTTTCTTTTCTTTTCTTTTATATGTTATATGTTTATATATTATTTATCTTGAAAATTTAAAAAAATTTTAAAAAAAATTAATTTTTTTTAGTAGTTAAAAATCCTATAAAATAAGGGGGAAAATGGTACTTAGGTCTCAAAAGTGTTAAAATTCTGTTACTTGACTGTAAAATATTAAAAATGTTATACTAAAAAAGTATTAAATCTATAATACAATAAATTTATAGAAAGGAGATTATTTGCAAAGTGGTAAAAAACGCTATAGCTTATGTAACAAGAAAAAAGAATAGATCATTTATAGTTTTTATCATACTATCATTAGTGCTTTCATGTCTTTATTCATGTTTAACTATTACTAAGTCAACTAGAAGTTTAGAAAGTTCACTATATAAGTCTTCAAACTCATCTATATCACTTACTAAAAAAAGTGCAAATGGATATTTTAAAATTAATGATTTAAAAAATCTTAATAATATAGAAGAAATAAAAGAGATTATTCCACAATATGAAGGATTAGCTAAACTTACAAATACAAAAGTAGTTGAGAGTGAACAAAAAATTAAAAGAGATGATTTATCTAATGAATTTAAAAATGTAGTATCAATAGAAGGTACAACAAATACTAAAAGAAATACATTATTTAGTAGTGGAGTTTTTACAATTAAAGAAGGTAAAAATATTGAAAAAGATGATAAAAATAAAATAATGGTACATCAAGAATTTGCTAAAAAGAATAATTTAAAATTAAATGATAAAATTAAATTAAAGATTTTTGATGTAAATCAAGATGTATCAAAATCTAAAGAATATACATTTGAAATTATTGGTATTTTTTCTGGAAAGAAACAAGAAAAGTATACAGGAATGTCTTCAGACTTTAGTGAAAATACAATGTTTGTTGATTATGTTTCAACACAAGACGCTTTAAACAAAAAAGAAGAAGAAAGATTAGCAAACAAACTTACAATGTTTACAGATAATCCTGAAACTATGGATAAAACTTTAAAGAAAATTAAAGAACTTAATAATTCTTCAAAATATAATGTTGTTCAAGATAATAATGCGTTTAAAGAAGCATTAGAATCTTTAGGTGGTATTAAACATATTATTAATATAATGACTTATTCTATAATGGTAGGAGGAATAATTGTACTTTCATTAATTTTAATCTTATGGTTAAGAGAAAGGATTTATGAAATAGGTATACTTTTATCAATAGGAATAAATAAATTTAAAATTATCACACAATTTATATTAGAACTACTATTTATATCATTACCAGCAGTTATAGTATCATTGGTATTTGGTAATTTAGTATTAAATCAAATTATTGGAAGTTTTTTAAACACAGAAAATACAGGAACAATTACAAATAGTATATTAAATGGAAAAAATATTATTGAAAATTTAATAACTTTTAGTCAAAGTTATCTAATTTTAGTAGTTATTATTGTTGTATCAGTAGTTATTGCTTCTACAATGATTATAATTAAAAAACCAAAAGAAATATTATCAAAAATAAGTTAAAATAAAAGTTAGGAGAATATAATGAACATATTAGAAATAAAAAATGTAACATATAGTTATTCAAATTCTAGAAACAATGTTTTATCATATGTAAATCAAGGTTTCGAACTTGGAAAATTTTATGCAATTATCGGTAAATCAGGTACAGGAAAATCTACACTTCTATCTTTAATGGCAGGATTAGATAAACCTGATAGTGGACAAATTTTATTTAAAAATGAAGATATAGAAAAGAAAGGATATACTAATCATAGAAAAAACAATATCTCATTAGTATTCCAAAACTATAATCTTATTGATTACTTATCACCACTTGAAAATATTAGATTAGTAAATCATAAAGCACCTGAAACAATACTATTTGACTTAGGTTTAGACAAAAGTCAAATAAAAAGAAATGTAATGAAATTATCAGGAGGACAACAACAAAGAGTTGCAATAGCAAGAGCTTTAGTATCAGATGCACCTATAATTTTAGCAGATGAGCCTACAGGAAATTTAGACAGTTCTACAGCAGGAGAAATAATAGATGTACTAAAAAAATTAGCTAAAGAAAGAAATAAATGTGTAATTGTAGTAACTCATAGTAAGGAAGTAGCAAAAGCTGCAGATATCACTTTAGAACTTAGTGGAAAAAAATTAAAAAAAGTAAATACAGATATATAGGAGGATAAAATGATAAGAAACGCGTTTGCATATGTAACGAGAAAGAGTTTAAAATCATTAATCATATTATTAATTATTTTAGCCATGTCAGCACTTAGTCTGATAAGTCTATCTATTAAAGATGCTACAAATAGAGCTTCAGAAGAAACTTTTGGAAATATAACAAATAGTTTTTCAATGGAGATAAATAGAAGAGTAAATCAAGGTACAGCTAGAGGGTCTGGAAATATAAAAGGGCAAGATATTAAAAAAATATCTGAATCAAAAGATATTGACCATGTTGTTAAAAGAGTTGGAAGTGTAGCCGATTTAGTAAATCATGATATTATAGAAACTGAAGAAACATTAGAAAATCAATCTCCAGAAAGAGCTAAAAACTTTAAAAGAGCAGTTATGCTAACAGGAGTTAATGATTCTTCAAAAGAAACAAAATTTGTATCAGGAGCATATAAATTAACAGAAGGAAAACATTTAGAAAATCAAGATAAAAATAAAATTTTAATGCATAAAGATTTAGCAAAAAAGAACAACTTAAAAATAGGGGATAAATTAAAAATTAAATCTAACTTATTTGATGCAGATAATGAAAAAAGAGCAAATGAAACAGTAGAAGTAGAAATAAAAGGATTATTTGATGGTCATAATACAGGTGGAGTAACAGCAGCACAAGAACTTTATGAAAACACTTTAATTACTGATGTACATACAGCTGCTAAAGTATATGGAAATACAGAAGAAACATCTGTATATCAAGATGCAACATTTTTTGTAAAAGGAAATAAGAACTTAGATAAAGTAATGGAAGAATTACAAAATCTAGATATAGATTGGGAAGCATATAATCTAGTTAAGAGTTCATCAAACTTTCCAGCATTACAAGAATCTATAACAGGAATCTATTCAATAGCAAATAAACTATTTGCAGGTTCATTAATATTTGCAGGTATAGTAGTATCATTACTATTATTCTTATGGATGAATGCTAGAAAAAAAGAAATTGCAGTATTATTATCACTAGGAATTTCAAAAACAAAAATATTTATTCAATTTATAATAGAACTATTATTTATATCAATCCCAGCATTTATAGGTTCATATTTCTTAGCGGCATTTACAGGTAAAATGCTTGGAAATAACATATTAAATAAGGTTACAGGAGATATAGCACAACAAATAGCAAAACAATCATCAGCTACTCAACTTGGAGGAGGAGCAGAAGTAGAAGGGTTTAATAAAACACTTACAAGTTTAGATGTTAACGTTTTACCACAATCAATGATATATGTAGTATTATTCATGAGTTTAGTATTAATAATATCATTAATAATCTCAACAGTAAGTATTTTAAAGAAAAATCCAAAAGAATTATTAATTGACACAAAATAATTATTGCAAAAACATATAATATATAACAAAAATATAATTAAGTGTTAATAAATAAAATAAAAATAAAAAATTAAATCTAAAATTAATTAAAAAGGTAACTGATAGTATATTGTATTTAATCAGTTACTTTTATTTTATTATAGTATATATTTTTAGTATATATTTTTTAATATAATTGTTTTTGTTAATACTTTTTGTTATTATAATAATACTATTATTATTTATTTATTTTAGATTATATGAAAGGATATTATATGTGTATAAAAGATATTGATAAAAAAGATATAAGAATAAAAAATGATAAATATAGTTTTCATTATAGAGTAGCAGGATTAATAGAAAAAAATAATAAGTTTTTAATATTACAAATAGAAGGATATGATTATTATATATTACCAGGTGGACATGTATTATTAGGAGAAAGTTCATATGAAGCTATTATTAGAGAAATAAAGGAAGAAGTAGGTATAGATATTACAGAAAAAGATTGTAAATTGTTTTGTAATCATGAAAACTTTTATATAAATAAAGGAAGACAAGAACATTGGATTGAAAACTATTTTTTAATTCATGTAGAAGAATTACCAGAACAATGGCAAGTTAAAGAAAACGATGGAGATGAAATTAAAATATTAAATTTTAAATTTATGACAATTGATGAAATAAAAGAGATAGATCTTAAACCAACTTCAATAAAAAAAATATTAATAGAAAGACAGTATAATAATTTTAATCATATAATTAATAGGAAATAAAAATAAATTATGGAGAGATGAATTAATATAAATTTAGAGTATTGATTGAATTTATTTATAGACATTTTTTCTTTAATAATTTAATAAATAAATATCTAATTATTAAATTTGTGTTACAAAAGTAATAATTTTTTGTAGCATAAGTGAAAAATAATAGAAAAAAGTGTAAAATAGTGGTTATATAGTTATATAAAGGTATAATATACATAATATATTTAAAATATGTATATAAAAGTAAATAGAAATAAATAATTAAATTAATTATAAATATATTATATAAAATAAGGAGTGAAAGATGATAACACAATCTATAAAAGATTTTTTCAGTAAATTTAAAACAGAAGAAGACTACGATTACAATTATGAAGAGTTTGACGAAGTAGATGAAGTAGAAGAATATGAAGAGGAAGAAGTGCCAAGAAATATATTTCCATTAAGTAAATATAAGGCAAATAAATCAAAGAAAATTGATATAAATTCAGTTAGAATGCAAATAGTTAAACCTTCAAGCTATGAAGAAGTACAAGAAGTAATATTGTTATTAAAACAAAAACAATCAGTTATTTTAAATTTAGAATATGTTTCAAAAGAAGAAGCAAGAAGAATTATTGATACTGTAAGTGGAGGAGTTATTGCCCTTGACGGAAAAATAGTTAAGGTTACAAATTCAATATTTATTGCAGCACCTGAAAATTATGTAATTGAAGGAAAAGATAAAAAAAGAAAATCAAACATTAATTTTCTGTAATATTAGATGTTAAAATTGGTAGATAAGCTAGGATTAGGAGGAAAGATGTTAACACCAATAGATATAGATAATCAAAAATTTTCTAGACAATTCAAAGGATATGATGTAGATGAAGTAGAAGATTTTTTAGAAGAAATTTCAAATGATTATGAAACATTAATGATGAATAATCAAAAACAAGAAGAAAAAATTAAAGAGTTAGAAGAAAAGTTAAATGAGACTTTAAATCAAACTAAAAATAATGAAACAATATTACAAGATACATTATTAATAGCTAAACAATCTGCAGAAGATATGAAAAAAAGAGCAGAAGAAGAAGCTCAAAAAATAATTGAAGAAGCAAATCAGTTATTAATGGATAGAGTTGGAAATATAGATGAAGTAATTGAAGAAAAAAAGACACAATTACAAAATTTAAAAGCAGAACTTGCACTATATAAGACAAAGACAGAAGCATTATTAATAGCACAATTAGAAGTATTAAAAAATATACCTGAAGAGGAATTTTAATACTTAACTTTTATATGATATATTATATGAACTTAAGATATGTTACAAAACAGATAAAAAATAATAGATTGTAGGTATAATTTAGATATAATTTAAATTATATCTTTTTTATATAAAGTTAAAAAAATAAAACTTAAAAGTTAAAAGTGGTAAAATTATTGAATAAGACGCATACATGCATATAATTTCAAAATAAGACGCAAAAATGACAAAAAATGCGTCTTATTTTATTTAAGATGCACGCGTGCGTCTTAAAATCTATATTATATAATTTAAAGTAAGGATACAAATTATTTTTTTAATATATTTCTGTCAAATATGTTTGAACTTTCTACATTAAATTATATCTTTTTTAATATTAATATTTACTTGAATTTATCGTTATGTTATACTTTTAATAATAATTTGTTAAAAAAGAAAAATAGGAGAAATTAATGAATCAAATATTAGATTTTAATGATGAAAATAATATTTTAAATCAAAAAGAAGAAAAGCAAAAAGTTGTAAAACAACCAAAAAATAATGCAGAACAAATAATGAATAATCAAAATAATTTTAATATGCAAAACCAATACAATCAATATAATCCATATAATCAAAATATTCCTATAGAAGAAAAACCAGAGTTAGAATTTCCAGGATTATCTAGTATGGATTTAGGTGGAAAAAAAGCAAAAAAAGAAAATGCAAAAACACTTTTAAAAGTATTTACTATTATTATGATACTTTTTGCAATGGCACTTTCTATTTATGCTGTATATTCATTAATTCAAAACAAAAAATTACAAGAGGCGAATAATGCTTTAAATCCAAAAGAAACTATAAAAATTAATATAGAAGAAATTAATGGAAAGATTAAATTTTCTATAAATTCAGAAAATGAGATAGATAAAGTAGTATATTTATGGAATGATGATATAGAAAAAGAACAATTAATTCAAGGTGAAGGTAGAAAAGAAATAGTACAAGAAAATATTGAGATACCAAAAGGAGATAATAGGTTTAAAGTTAGTGTTATTGATAAAAAAGGAAACAAGAAGTTTGCAGAAAAAGAATTTAAGCAAGCTAAAGGAAATGATATAAATAAGCCAGTAATTAATTTTAAATTAAATGGAAATTTAATAGAATTGGATATAACAGATGATGTTGGGATTCAAGATGTAAAATATAAGTGGGAAGACGAAACAGAAGAAAAAACAGCTGTGCCACCAAATGATAATAAAAAACAATTAAAATTACAATTTACAACAAAAGAAGGAGAAAGAGTTTTAAAAGTAACTGCGACAGATACAAGCGGTAATAGTGAAACAGTTAGAAAAAATTTTGTAGGATTAAGTACTCCTAAAATAAAATTATCACAAACAAGTGATAGAACATCACTTGAGATAGAAGTAGAACATTCTGTAGGAATTAGTAAAGTAGAATATTCAATAAATGGAAAACAATATAAAAGAGAATATCAAAAAAATGACCCTAATAATAAAAAAGTAGTTATAACACAATTATTAGATATTGGAGATAATGTAATACAAGTAAGGGCTCAATCTGTAGAAGGTATAGATACACCACTTGAAACAGGTAATGCAAATAGACCTGCGCAAACACAAAGACAAGTACGACCACCATCTGGTATACAAAATAGGGGACAAGATGGTAGTGTAGCTCCCCAATTACCAAATTTAGTTACAAACTAAGAAAAAGAGGTACAAATGATACAAGAAATTATAGTAATAGATGATAAAAGTAGTTTATTAACATTAAATATTAGAAAATCTATTTCAGAAAAAATGGAACAAATAAGAGTTACTAAGAAAAAAACTAGTGAATTAATGGAAGTACTTAAAAATATTCCTACTCTTATTATAATAAATGAAGATGAATTAGAATTTAATATTAAAGATGTAATTAGATTAATAAAAAATGATGATGATAATGCGATAACACCAATTATTGTAGTTTCATCAAATTCAAGTAAAAAACATAAGATGGAATTATTACAAGAACAAATACTATATTATGTTAGAACACCAATTGAACCAGAATATGTATATCATATAATAAAAAATGTGGTTGATTTACTATATATTAATAGAAGAATTAGTCCATTAACAGGATTACCTGGAAATGTACAAATAAAAGCTGAAACTAAAAAAAGATTACTTAAAAAAGAAGTTTTTGCAATACTATATTTAGATTTAGATAATTTTAAATCATATAATGATATATATGGATTTGCAGAAGGTGATAGGATTATAAAAACAACAGGAAAAGTAATTACAAATAATATATATAATAATGAAAAAATAGAAGATGCATTTGTTGGACACATTGGGGGAGATGATTTTGTAGCTTTGGTATCCAAAACAAATTATGAAAAATTATGTCAAGATATTTTAAAAGAATTTGAAGATAAAATCCCAGAATATTTTAATAAAGAAGATTTAGAAAAAGGATATTTAGAAGTACCAAATAGAAGCGGAGTTATGGAAAAATTTCCACTTACATCATTAAGTATAGGTGTTGTTGAGATATTACCAAATACATTTAAAAATGTATTAGAGATAGGAGAAATAGGTGCACAAGTAAAGAAAAAAGCTAAACAAATAACTGGAAATTCATATTATATAAATAAACGAGAAATAGCTAGTAGAAGATAATTTGAAAATAATTAAAAAATAAATAAAAAATGTAAAAAAATGTATTTAAAATACATTTTATATATGATAATATATAATTAATATTAAATAATTAATACAAAAGAAAAGATTAATGGTTAAAAAATTAGTATAACTTATCCATAGGAGGAAAAAATGGAAAATACAGATTTGATAAGTAAAATTATATTAGTAGTAGATGATGAAGAATCAATTAGAGAAATACTAAAATACAATTTAGAAAGAGAAGATTTTCAAGTTGTATTAGCAGAAGATGGAGAAGAAGCTATTGAAAAGTGCAAAGATGTACTTAATAAACCTGACTTAGTATTATTAGATGTAATGTTACCTAAAAAAGATGGTGTAAATGTATGTAAAGAAATTAGATATAACTTAAATATGAGAGATGTACCAATTTTAATGATATCTGCAAAAGGAGAAGAAACAGATAAAATAATTGGATTAGAAATAGGCGCAGATGATTATATTACAAAACCATTTGCAGTTAGAGAAGTTATTGCAAGAGTTAAAGCTAATTTAAGAAAAACAATAAATACAAGAATTGCACTTTCAGAAGAAGATTGCCAAATAATTCAAATAGGTGATTTAGTTATAGACTCTAAAAGAAGAGAAGTAACTATTAGAGGTAAAAAAATAGAATTAACAAAAAAAGAATTTGATGTTTTAAGATTTTTAGCAGTTCAACCAGGAACAGTAGTATCTAGAGAAGACTTACTTAAAAAAGTTTGGGGTTATGGAGAATATGTTGGAGAAATTAGAACAATAGATGTAACAATGGCTAGATTAAGAGATAAAATAGAAAGCAAAAAAGGAACTCCAGAATTTTTAATAACAAAAAGAGGAGTAGGATATTATTTAAGAGAAACAAGTAAGAAAGAACAATAATATGTTAAAAAAAATACAGAGAATAATTATATTTACAGTATTATTACTTACAATTATGATAATTGTCTCATTTATATGTTTAATGGTAATTCAAAAAAATGCATATATAGATACAATATATAGTATACCAGAAATTGAAAAACAGAAGCCAATAATAATGCAAAATTTACAAAATATAGAGATGGGGTATTATACTGTAGCAATAATTTTTATAATTATTGCTACTCTTGTAAGTAGTATATTATCAAAATGTGTACTTGCACCAACATTAGAATTAATAAAAAGTGCACAAGCAGTAATTGCAGGAGAATCAATAGTAACAAAAAAATTAAATCAATATAGTCATAAAGATGAAATGGATGATTTACTTGAATTATTTTTAGGTATGGATTCTAATTTAAAAGAAAATTTAACAGAAGCAACCAGACAAAAAAAAGAAATAGAGACAATACTATTTCATTTAAAAGATGGGGTAATATCGTTTGATATTCATGGTAATATTAGTCATATAAATAATGCAGCAAAAACATTTTTAGATATAGATGAAAATACTAACTTTTTTGATGTATGTAAATTGTTAGAAGTAGATTTTACTATGGAAAAAATGATATATCTTGAAAAACTTGCTTCACAAAACAAAGTTATAAATATTAAAAATAGGACATTTAAAGTGTTTTTTGCACCATTACAGACAGAAGAAGATAAAGCAGATGGAATTGTAATTGTTATGCAAGAAATAACTGAACATTTTGAATTAGATAAAATGAGAAAAAGATTTGTGGCAGATGTATCACATGAATTAAAAACACCAATTACATCAATGAGAGGTTATGCAGAAACAATTTTACAAGATGTAGATGATGTTAATCGTGAGATAGAAAAAGACCAAATAATTTATTTTGTTAGAAAAATGGAAAAAGAAGCAGAAAGAATGCAAGAATTAGTTTCAGACTTATTGATATTATCAAAATATGATTCAAATATTGAAAAAAGGAAAAAACAATATTTCCAAGTTACAGAAATTATTAAAGAATTAGAAGAAAGATTTCAACAAAATGCAAAAGAAAAAAATATCTTATTAAAATCATTTATAACTTCAGATATTCCTGAAATATATGCAGATAAATTTGGTGTAGAAAGAGTTATAACTAATATTTTAACAAATGCAATAAAATATACAAAAAATAATGGTACAGTATATATTTATGTAGGATTCTTATATAATAATGTATATATTAAAATTAAAGATACAGGAATAGGAATAAAAGAAGAAGATATAAATAAGATATTTGAAAGATTTTATAGAGTTGATAGTTCAAGAGTAAGAGCAAGTGGTGGAACAGGACTAGGATTATCAATTGCTAAAGAAATAGTAGAAAAAAATAATGGAACAATAGATATAACTAGTGAACTAGACAAAGGTACAGTAGTTGTAGTAAGATTTCCAATAAAATAAAAATAAAGGAGTACAAATGAAAAGAATAACAAAAACAAAATATATTAACTTAAAAAATATATTATCAATTACATTAGCAAATATATTATTAAACACATTAATAACAAAATCATATGCAGCAGTGGATTTAGCACAAAAAAATACATTTGATACACCAGTTATTAAAGTTTTAGTATTAGCTATAGGAATTTCTTTAATAATATTAATTCTTTTTGGAGCATCTCAACAAGATACATCAACACCAAGAAAAATTAAGATGGATAAAGTTCCAAAAGAAAGAAAAAATACTAACAATTCAAATACTATGAATAATAGAATAGAAAATGAAGATAGAGCAGATTTTAATAAATTAAACGGAGAAATTAAAGAAAATTTTGATACTAAAGAAACATTAGAATTAACAGAAGTATCAGAAACTCCTAATATGAATGAAGATATTAATGTTAATAAGATAGAAATTAAGACACAAGATGATGTGTTAGATGCAAATGAAGTAATTAAATCAGACGGACTTAATTTCAATGCTGGTGAGAATGAAAATGCAATTAATTTAGAAGAGTTAGAAGTAGAAACAAATATAGAATCAGAATCAAAACCAGAAAAAGAAGAAAAGAAAACAAGAAAACCAAGAACAACAAAAACTACTAAAACAACAAAAAGAACAAAGAAAACAGAACCTAAAGTAGAAGAAGTAGCAGAAGTTACAGAAGATGACTTAACAAACGAGTTTTTAAAAAATATGGATAAAATGTTAAAAAAATAAGATTAAAGAAAATTTACTATAGTTAGAATTAGAAAAGAGATGAAACGTGGAAGAAAATGTAAAAGAAAACTTTAAAGAACAAAGAAAAAAATTATATAATAAATATGCAAATGAAATAATAGAATGGGCTTTTGCAATTGTAATTGCATTAGTCTTAGCATATTTTATAAAAGGATTTGTAGGTACATTTACAACAGTTCAACAGCAATCTATGGTACCAACATTACAAAACAATGAAAAGTTATGGTTAAATAAGTTACCAAAGACATTTAAAAAGAATTTTGATGTTGGAGATATAGTAACATTTGAATCGCCAATAATAGGTGGAGTATATATTAGTAATGAATCACCAAAAGCAGTATATAAGGGTGAAGACACATTTATATTATCAATGATGAAAAATCTATTTGAATATGATAAAGTTAGTCTTATTAAAAGAATTGTAGCAAAAGAAGGGGATCGTGTAATAATTAGAGATGGAAATGTTTTTGTAAATGATGTTAAATTAAAAGAAGAATATTTAAATCAAAATGTGAAAACTTTTTCTAATGTATTAAATGATTTTATAGTTCCAAAAGGATATTATTTTGTTATGGGAGACAATAGAGGTAAAAGTACAGATTCAAGAGAAATAGGATGTATTCCAAAAGAAAAAATAGATGGAAAAGTATTTAACAGAGTATGGCCTATAACTAAATTTGGTAAAGTTAAATAGTAATTTAAATATTAATAAAATACAGAAAAGAAGAATAATATGACAATAGCTGAATTTAAAAAATATATGAATAATCAGATAGATACAAATATGGTATCACATAGTTATCTGTTTTGTGTTGAAAATATATGTGAATTTCAAGAAATATTAAATAAGTTTTTAAAAAATTTAATTTTAAAAGATATATCTTTAGAAACTGAAAAAGCAAGAATAGGTAAGCTAATAGATGTTGGAAATTTAGATGAAATACAAAAAATAGATGGAAAAAATAGTAAGGTTGCAGACATTAGAAAATTATTTTCTAAAATATATGAAAAACCATTTTTCATATCTAAAAAAATATATATTATTGAAAATATAGAATATTTAAATAATTCTTCACAAAATGCAATGCTTAAAATATTAGAAGAACCACCAGAATATGTACATATATTATTAATATCTAATACTCTAAATAATATATTAGATACAATTAAATCCAGATGTCAAAAAATATATTTATCAGATAATTATCAAGCAGAAAATCAAGAACAATCACAAAAGATATGTAAAGATATAGATATAGATATAGATAAAAATAATAATTTTAATGTTAATAATAGTGATAATAGTAGTAACAATAATAATAACAACAACTATAATCAATTTTTAAATGAAATTATATCTATTTTTGAAAAACAAAAATTAAAAGAAGAATTAACAATAGATGAAATAGAAAAAATATCAGCATATATGATGATAGATAATGTTTTTAAATATTCTAAATCAGTATATTATGCTAAATATAGTAAAAATATAAGTAAAGATAATATATTAAAATATATACAATTTTTAGAACAAGTACTATATATAAAGATATTGCAAAAAAAGAATATATTAATATATTCAAATATGTATAAAGTTCTAACAGAAGTTAAAAAGAAAATTAATTTTAATTGTAATTTTGAAATGACTAAAGATAGATTAATATTCAATATATGGGATGTTGCACATAAGTAAAATAAATAAATAGTAAATCAAATAATTAATTAAGGAGTTAATATGGAAAGAGAAATAATTAAAGGAAAAGTATATAGACATTTTAAAGGTCAATTATATAAGGTTAGGGATATAGTGTTTGATGCTCAAGTAGAAAAAGGAGAAGAACCTAAAAAGATAGTAGTATATACAGCATTATATGGTAAATACTTAGAATGGGCTAGACCATATGAAATATTTGCAAGTGAAGTAGATAGAGTAAAATATCCAAATGCAACTCAAAAATATAGGTTTGAAGAAGTAGAATTATAATAAAAGTGATAATTGAAAGGAACAAACATGTTAATAATAGCATATTTAACAATGATATTAGATCATGTTGAAAAATTTTTGTATCCAAATTATGTAGCAAATCCAATAATGGGAAGAATAGCAATGCCTATTTTTGCATATTTAATAGCTTTTGGTATGACTAAAACTAAATCAAAAGAGAAATATATATTAAGACTTGCAATATTTGCGTTGGTATCACAAATACCATATATACTAATGATAAAAGGATTTTCATTACCACCAGTATGGGAAAGATTAACAGATATACAAAAAATTAAATATATATTTGTATATTTTACATCAGATTTTAATATAGGATTCCCATTATTACTTGGTGCGTTATCAATAAAACTATTTGAAAATACAGAAACAACATGGAAATTAGGTAATATAGATAAAATAATAATAGGAATATTATCAATATTTATAGCAGAGACATTACAATTTGATGGAGGAGCATATACATATTTATTAATATTAATGTTCTATTATTTAAAAGATAAAAAAATAAATATTTTAATAGCATTTACACTATTAACAACAATATATATAACTTATGTAGGTATGAGAAAGAATAATTTACAACTATATTTAATTCAATATTATTCATTATTATCATTACCAATAATATTCTTTGTAAATAATACAAGAAAAATAAAAATAAATAGTATTAGGGTAAAAAAAATATTAAAACTATTAAAATATTCTATATATCCAGTACATATGTTAGCAATATATATATTGTCTACATGTGTATTAATATAATGTGTAATAAAGCTCACCCTTAATTTATATAAAATTAAGAGTGAGTTTTTATTAGTAAAACTAGTTATTACTAAAAGGAGCAGAATATGAATATATTAGGTATTAGAGAATTAACAATAGATGGTATTATAGAAAAAGATTTAGAAAATATTAAATATGGTGGTGGGGGTACAGCACATAATATAATTTGGAATTTAAAAGGTAATAACTATAATCTTTTTATAGGTGGAAATGCAGGTAATGACATAATAACAGAAAAAGAGTTAAAAATATTATTAAAAAATAATATTAGTACAGAATTTATAAATATTAAAAAAAGAAATTCTAGAAAAGTATTTACATATATTAAGAATAATAAAGAGACAAAAAATGTTATAAAATGTCCAGCTTGTAATAAAGATGTTTGGAAATCTTCTAGTGAATATAAAATTGATTATGACATTTTGAAAAATAAGAAAATAGATATTGTAATTTTTGATTCATATACTAATAATACCAATAATATAGCTAAAAATTGTATAGAAAATAATATTATAACAATATTAGACTGGGGAATTATTGGTAATTTAAGATATTTATCTGCAGAAAAAATAAAAGATATTAAAAAAAATTCATATAATATAATTCAACTCAATAACAAAGTTGCTAAATTTTTAAAATCAAGGTTGGAAATAGAGACAAATAGAGAATTGTTTAACTTTTTAAATCTAAAATTATTAATTATAACAGATGGAGCAAATGGAAGTATATTTTTAGATGAACTGAATGAAGAAAAAATTATATTAAAAATTAATAGCGAAGAAATAAAAGATAACAATGGAGCAGGAGACAGTCATTTAGCTTCTGTTATAATATCTTGTATAGAATCAGGATATTTACAAAATAAAAATTTTAATTTATTTATAGATAGACAAAGAGCCAATATAGAAAATAAAGTTAAAAATACATTAAAAACAATTGGCTCTAGATATGGATATAATTATTATAATATAGACAATATAGATAAAAAATATAAAATAAATAA
This sequence comes from Clostridium sp., assembly GCA_052174015.1. Taxonomy (GTDB): domain Bacteria; phylum Bacillota; class Clostridia; order TANB77; family CAG-508; genus JABCPO02. The sequence goes on along the minus strand of JBQMXM010000001.1, from coordinate 113,885 downwards.
TTGTCCGATATGTTTAGAAGAAAAAAGAGATTCTAAAAAAGTTGTAAGAAAATTTAAAATAACAACAAGTGTAGAGCAAATAATTAAAAGAGTAGAAAATGGAATAAATGAAAAAAATATAAAACAAGTAGATATATTTATAGAACAGCTTGAAGATAAAGATAGAGTTTTAATTTTAGGGCAAGGAGCTTCGTATATAGCAGCAAAATATATAGAAAAAATACTTAATTCTAATACAAAAGCTTTTGCTAAAACACTATATATAAAAGAAGTGATAGATAATAATGAGATTTATAAATATAACAAAATAGTTATTTTATCAAATTCAGGAAGTTCAGCAGATGTTATTAAAGTAATGGAATATTTAAAACAAAAAGAAATATATTTAATTACAGCTAAAGAATATTTAGAAAATGATAATATTAATTTAATCTCTTATTATAATAGTAAATGGACACGCGAAAGAGGATTTTTAAGTATAGAAGGAATAATATTACCTGTATTACTTTTTTCATTAAAATATTTAAATTGTGATAAAAAAATGATATTAGATATTATAAAAAAAGCATCAGAAGAAGTAGAAAAAATAAATATTAATAATTTTAAAAAATACTCATTAATAGATGTATTTTATGATAATTTTTCTTATGAATTAGCATTAGATTTAGAATCAAAATTTACAGAATCAGGAATAGCTAGAGTAATATTACATGAAAAAAAGAATTTTTCACATGGTAGATTTAGTATATTAAAAAATATAAAACCAGATTTAGTAATATATTTGAATTATACAGAAGATAGTTATGAAAATAAATTGATAAAATATATAGAAAATAAAGAGATAGATATAATAAAGATATTTTCAAAAAAATATGATAATGATATACAAAATTTGATATATAATATAATTTTATTACAATATATTATAAAGAAGATATCATTAGAATTAAATTATGATCTTTCAGATCCAAATTATGATAATGAAGATAAAAAATTATATAAACATAAATAGATAAAAATTAAATGATAAAATATAGGCTCTATACTTTTAATGGGGCATGGAAAATTTTGTTATTTTATAGTATAATATTTTTAAATATTATAAACTTATTTAATTTTTTAATACAAGGAGATATTAATATGAATAATGAATTACTTGAATTATTAGCTGAACATGAACATAAAAGATGGGCTAAATGGCAAAGTTATCTTTTTAGTAAAAGTTTTAAAAATGATGACGGAAGTGTAACAATACCGAAAGAATTAGTTGATAGATGGAATAAACAAATAGAAACAAATTATAACGACTTAACAGAGCTAGAAAAGGAATCAGATAGAAATTGTGCCAAAGAACTTATAAAGATTTTAAAATTAGGTGATAGCAATGGAAAATTTTAATTTACTTAATATAAATAACTATAATGTCGGATTTGACATAGACTATACTCTTACTAAAGATAATGATTTTTATAAAAAATATATTGATAATTATATAAATATAAATAGAAAAAAATCAAAAGATAAATAACATAATCTTATATTAGTATTTTATACTAGATAAGATTGTGTTTTAATTATATAAGTAAATATTATAAAGACATAAAAAAAGAAGTGTTTAACACTTCTTAAGTTAATGGAGCACTATACATATATGCGAAATTAAGACTATAAGATTTGATTAAATCTTTCTGATAAATTCATTATGTCATTTTCCTAGATATTTTCAAGGGAGTATAGAAAAAAATGTCAAAGTATAGTATAATTAATTTAGTTTTTAAATTGATATAAATATTATATGTTAGTAGTAATAATTATGATTGAAAAATTAAAAGAAAAATATGTTTTTTTGATGTTGATGGAACATTATCCGAATATAAAAAGAGAAAATGTATTTTTTATATGTTATACATTATTAAAACCAGAAGTTATAATTGAATATTGTAAACATTATAACATTGATATAAAACAAGTAGCATTTGTAGATGATAGAATTGATGTTTTAAGAAAAGCAGAAACTTTGGGTATAGATTCTTATCACCCTAGTTTTTTTACCGAATAATTATGAAGGATTAGAAAATGAAGAGATTATTAAAAATTAGTTTTGACTTATCATTATTGTCTTTTATACCAATAATTTCATGGCTTTTATTAGGTATAATAGTTGACAAAAATTTAATTAATATTTTTACCTTAACTTATCCAATACAATTTATATATTATATATTAAAATCATTATTTTCTACTGGTGCTAATATTTGTAAGGAAAAAGATAAAAATAAAAATGCAGTAATGTCAGGTATGATTATAGGAACTATTGTTTCGGTAATTATTTTTGCAATATTATTATTTAATATAGATAATTATATAAATTTTATGAACATGGATATCGATACATATAAAGTGTTCACCATCTATTCTGTATTACAATTATTTATTTGTTTAGAATTTGCAATGGTGTTAAACAAATTATATTATGAAGAAAAAAATACGTTAGCAAATAAATATTCACTAATATTTAATTTATTAAATTTTATATTATTAATTGGAACATCTTTAATAACAAAAAATCAAATTGCTATAATTACTACAACACTAATTCCATTATCATTATTTACTTTATATATTTATATAAAAAATAGCAATAAATTCAAATTGCAATTAAATGTTTTTAAATGTATTAAATATGATTCAGTAGAATTGTTCAATAACATTGCGTTTTTCTTAATTTTTTTATTTGGTTTAAGTAATGCTTTGGAGTATGGTGAACAATTTACAAGTGCACTTACATTTGTAGCCCTTATAACAGATACACAATGGGATACTGCTGATGCAATAGTTACTGCAGCAACAATTGATATTAGTAAAAATGAATTCAATTATAAATATCATAGGAATAACGCTTATAAATTATTAGGTATATTATTTATAACCAGTTTAGTTATGTTTGTTTGTTTATATGGATTTTATGATTTGAATTTTAAAATTACGATGATTTATTTTGGATTTGAAATTGTAAATTTCATAATTTATCCTATATACAGAATTAAAACTTGTTATTTACAATTAGAATGGTCTGCTTCTAAAACAACATCTAATAAAATATGTGCTTCTGTTTTGAGAATGATGATGTCTCTTTTAAAAACACCATTTTGTACAGGTATCGGACAAGTATGTTCATCAGTATATCAGTTTATCTCGGTAAGTATATTTTTTAAATTAAATTATAATGTGGAAAAAACAGGAAAAGTAATATCAAAAAAAATTATTAATAAAGACAATGCTTAATTGGCATTGTCTTTATCATTTTCAGCAAGTATTTTTTTAGTGTAGTATTTTGCAATTTTAAACATTCAATTTTAGTTCCGATTGCTTGTTCATCTTCAAAATAAATAGATAAAAATTAAAAATTAAAAATTAAAAGATAAATAACACAATCTTATATTAGCATTTTATACTAGATAAGATTGTGTTTTAATTATATAAGTAAATATTATAAAGATATAAAAAAAGAAGTGTTTAACACTTCTTAATTAATGGAGCGGGTAGAGGGAATCGAACCCTCGTCATCAGCTTGGAAGGCTGGGGTTCTACCATTGAACTACACCCGCATGCTTTAACTGTTTATATTATATATTTTAAAAATGTGTTTGTCAACACTTTTTTTACACTTTTTTAAAAAAATTTAAAAGTTTTAAATTAAATACCCGTTAAGTCGTTTTTTGAGTGTCTTTTAAGAAAAACCTGATTATCAACAGGTGGGTGAACTCCTCAATACTTATGGGATGAAGTTATATTATCATACACGCCATACCGAAAGCCGTTCTCCCTTTAAATATTTGTAGGTTCTAAAAATAACACAATTCGTGCTTAACAGGCAATTTAAGTATAACAAACAAAAAAAATAATGTCAATAAAAATTAGAACAATTGTAATTTGAAATCAGATTATTCATAATTTTTATAATTAAATGTAAAATTTTGTAAAAATACATTGCAAAAGTATTATAAAAATTATAATATTATTGACTATATATTTTCAGTGTAATATATTGACTATATAATAGATAAAAAATGAGGAGAAAAAAATGGCATCATCTTTAGGGATATATATAGATAAAAACATAGTAAAATATGCTAAAGTAAATAAGGTAAAAAATAAATATAAAATTGAAACATATGGTAGTAAATATGGAAACAATACTAATGCATTAATAGAGCAAATAATTGAGGAAACAAACTCTAGAGCTGTTCCAATTTATACAAATGCTATTGATGCACACTATGAAGAAACATCAGTATTTGCAATGATTAGCAATAAAGATGTAAAAACAGCTGTAGGTGTGGAATACGAAAGAATAATGGAAAAACAAAAATTAAATAAAGAATTATTTGAATTTGGTTTCCTATTAGGAGATAAGACAGCAGATAAAGAAAAAAGAAATATATTACTTGCTTATCAAGATAAAGCAGAAATTGAAACAAGGTCTGCACAATTTCCTAAAAGTAATCTTCCGGTTTCACAAATGCCAATAGAACTTAGTATTGCAAATGTATATGGAGAAAGCCAAGATTGTTTAATAGTAAATATTGAAGAAGATACATATATTACAACAATTAAAGGTAAAGTACCTGTATCAGTTAAAAAAGTATACTATGGAATGAATACAATTATACAATCTATAAATAATGTAGAAAATTCATTAATAAGAAGTTATGAAGTTGTAAGAAATAGTGTGTTAACAGTAAACGAAAATGATAATAACTATGAAAAAAATGATTATTTACCAGTAATTACTAATGAAATTTTAAATATATGTCAAGAAGTTAGAAAAGAACTTAGAAAAAATGTAGGTAAAATAACTAAAATATATATAACAGGAACAGGAGCAAGCATAAATAATATTGATATATTTATGGAAAGTATTATAGAGCTGGCAACTTGTCAATTATTATCACCTGCAGAAATAATAGAAGAAGTAACAATACCTATAAAAGAATATATAGATGTAAATTCTGCAATAGCATTAGCATATGAAGGTTTAGGATATGAAAAAGAATATTGTAATTTCAGAAATGGAAAAGCAAGTAAAAATATATCTATAGATTTAGGTTCATTCTTTTCAGGAGGAATAGGACTTAATGAACCATTAGCTGTAGGAGAAAAATTTGGAATTAGATTAATTCTTACAATACTTGGAGCAGGGTTTATTTATGGTGCGTTTGCAATGTCAACAATGAATGCAAGCCTTAAAGCAAGTAAAAATGTGGATAAAGAACTTGCAAATCAAAGAAGTGTAATAAGTAAGATTGATAAAGATAGAGAACAAGTAGAACATAAAAAAGAAGAATATGAAACATTAATTAAAAAGTTAAATAAATCTAAATCAAAAGATAATGAAACAATTGCAAAAAACACAATACCTAACTTAATGCAAAGCCTTTCACATATTGTTCCAAAAGGAGTAACAATAACAGATATTACAGAATCATATAAAAAGGTAACAATAAAATCAGAAGCAACAAATTATGCAGAAGCAGGATATTTCCGTGGAAAAATTGAAACAGATAACATTTTAAGAGATGTAAAAACAATTTACGAAAAGGCAGAAAAAGATGCAAAAGGTAATACTGTAATAAAAACAGAAATACAAGGTATGTTAGTTGAAGAATTAATAGAAGAAACAGAAAAAACAGGTAGTGGAACAAATGACGAAACAGATGGGAATAGGAGGTAATAGATAATGCGAAAAGGTATAATTTTACTAGTAATGTTTCTTGCACTTGTACTTACTGGTATTTTAATAGTTAAAGGTAATAGTAATGTGCCTTCATATAAGGTATTAGGAGAACAAGATAAAAAATTACAAGAAAAGATAATACAATTAGATAATCTTCAAAAAAATGAATATCAAAAAAGTGAAGATAAATTAAAAAAAGTAATGCAAGAATATGAAGAAAAGAAAAAAGAATATAATGAAAAAATAGAAATAGCAAAAAGAAATGGTGCAAATGGAGAATTACAAATAGAAAAATATAGGCAAGAATTTATATGGGCAACACTTGGAATTTATGCTAAAGAAAAAGGTGTAGATTTAAAAATAGAAATAACTCCATCCAAAGGAATAGAAATATCAGAAGGGTTCCAAGGAGAATTTGCATTATATGATTTTAAAGTAGAAGCAGTTGGAGACTATAAGCAGATAGAAGGATTCCTATATAGTTTAGAAGGAGACGATAAATTTAAAGCAAGATTAAACGATTTTTCATTAAGTCCAAATATAGAAGAAAAAGCAGGAGAAAAAGAAATTACAAAACAACAAGGAACAGATATTAAAAAAGCAAGTGAAAAATTAACTTTTAATAATTTAAAAGCAAAATTTACTATAAAAAATGTACCATTAGATACAACAGGAATTTCAAAAACAACAAAAGCAAATAATCCAGATGTTAAAACTCAAAATAAAGATACTAAAAAAACAACTACAGAACAAGAAATAATTAATAATGCAAATGATATAGGAAATTCAGGTTCACCAAAAGATATAAAAGAAAAGACAAAACAAACAATTAATAATTAAGGAGAAAATATGAAAATTGTAAAAGAAATAGGAGTAATATTTGTAGTAGCAGTAATAATGATAATTACTTTAGGAATTATACTATATAGTAAATTTCCATCTCAAAAAAATATACCACAAATAAGAACATATAACTCTAACCAACAATACAATAAGATTATGAATGAAAATGTAGAAGAAAATAAGCCAACTGTAAAAAAATACTATTTAGATAACGAAGGATTAGAAACAATAGAACAAAAAGTAAATCTAAAAAAAGGAAGAAGCAATCCATTTTCAGACAGTCAAGATATTAATGGTAGAAGAAGTAAACAAAATAATTCAGGAACAATAAATAATGGTCAAAATGATAGTTTAACAGAACCATCAAAAAATAATACAAACACAAGTGGTACAAATACAAATACAAATACTAATGCAAATGCAAATAATAACAGTACAGAAGAAGGAAGAATACTAAATAGAAATAATAAAGATAAGTAGTAGAAAGGAGCTAATATGGAAAACAATGATGACATAATTATGCCTAATTTAGGGATAACAATTGACCCTAAAATTAAAGAAGAAAATAAAACAAAAGAAGAAACAATAAAACAGCCTATAGAACAACCAATAATGCTAAATTTAGATTTAGAAGAAGATTTACCTAAAGAAGAAAATAAAGTGCCAAAAATAGAAATAAATCCAAATATAAACCCACAACCACAACCAAATTTTAATAATGAAAAGCCTATAGAACCAAAAAAAGAAATTAAAGAAGATAATATATTTGGAAATAATTTAAGACAACCAAATATGAATGTACAACCAAACAATATAAAACAAAATATACCACAAAGACCAATACAAAACATGAATATGAAACCACAATCTAATCAAAAAAGTGCAGGATTATTATTTGTATGGATAATCTTAATTATATTGATAGGATTTACAGGATTTAATACATATACACTATTATTTAGTTCAGATAAAAATGCAAAACTTAAAAAAGCAGAAGAAAATATTAAAAGAATAGAAAATAAGGTGAGTGATTTAGAAACAAAACAAGCAGAAGCAAGTAAAAAACACGAAGAACAACAAAAACAAAAAGAACAAAATAATAATATAAATAATCAAGAATCACAAGACAAAACAAAAGAAAATACAATAATGTTAAATGGAAAAAATACATTAAAAGAATTTGCAAAAAAATATAATACAGATTCAAAACAATATTTAAAAAATGGACAAATAGATATCGCTAAAATATATAAAGAATTTATAGAAAATGCAGAAATAGCAAAACAAAAAGAACAAGGAACATGGAAAATATCAGTAGCTTCAAATTCAAAAACAAGATTAGAATTTGTATTTGATAAAACACAAAAAGGACAACAACCAGCTACATTTGATGTAACAACTTTAAAACAAGAAGATAATACAGGAAAAGAAAGAATAATACTACAATTTGATAATCCAAATGTAAAAGTATTTGAAGTTACATTAGAAAATAACAAAGAAGTAGAAAAAGAAGTACAATAAAATATTACAAAATTATTAAAAATTTTTCTAAACAATGGTAAAAAAAAACTAGATATGATATTTATAAGATATACAATAAATAAAAATACAAAGGAGAATTAAAATATGAAAAAAGAAAAAAAAGGTATAACTTTAATCGCGTTAGTATTAACAATTATCGTATTATTAATATTAGCAGCAGTTGCAATTAGCTTAGCTTTAGGTCAAAATGGACTATTAAGTAAAAGTAGAACTGCACAAGCAGAACAAATTAAAGCAGAAATCAAAGACTTAGTTTCTACTGAAGAAGCAGCAGCAAGAGCAAAATGGGAAACAGATGCAGATAAAAGTTTAACAACAGAAGAAAAATATATAGAAAAAGAAATAGAAACTGCTGTAAGTAAACGCTATACATCAAATGAAGCTGGTGAAAATGGAAAAATGGAATTTCAAAAAGCTGGTAATGACGATACTAAAGTTAAATACGAAGTAAAAAAAGATAATACTACTAATATTGTATCAGTAACATTAAAATAATTAATATAAAATTTAATTAAAGATAAAAAGAATAATTAATTTGAAGATATATTTTAAGTAATTAAAATATATCTTTTATTTTGTTTTTTGTATTACAATAACATTAAAATATGTGTATAAATATGACTATATAGTTAATAAATTAGTAAATTTATATACAATGTATATATGTATTGATATAATATAATGTAATCTAAAAGTATAGGAGAGATAATGGGATTTAAAAAATATAATTATATTAAGAGTGATGGTATAACATTAGTAACATTAGTATTAACAATTATAATATTATTAATATTATCGGCATTAGTAATAACATTATCACTTGGAGATAATGGATTATTACAAAGAGCAAGAAGAATTAACAGGGAACAAATAGTATCAGAAGAAAAGGACAAGATTATATCAATATATGGTGGTATACTTGCAGAGAACAAGGGAAAGTATGATGCAAGTTTACTTGAAAAAGAATTACAAAAAGACGGTAGTATTGTAACTGTTTTGCGTAATGTAGTAACATATCATCACGAAAAACAAGGATATAATAATATATATACATTAGATACAATAGATGGAAAGATAGTAAAATATAGGGAAAAAACAATAGTACCATTACCTGCAACTTTAGAAGTGGGAGACACTGTTATATATGACCCAACAAGAGATGTAAAGGATAACAGTTTACTTACATACACATCAGAAAAAGGAACAGCAAAAACAGGTGGTAATGGATTTGGTAAACAAGTAGTAAAAGCTAAATCAAGTAATAATGAATGGATAGTATTGTCTAAAGCTAATAATCAACTAAAAGTAATGTCAAAAGAAGTAATTTTTAATGAATCAGGTGGAAAAGGAGCAAGAATGTTTGCATTTCAAGGTGGTATAGGTTGGTTATATTTAGAAGAAGAAATACATAAAGCATGTAGCGTATTTGGACATGGTAAAGGAGCTGAAGAAACAATAACAGAATACAGAATAGGTAATCCATATATTGAAGGAGAAGCCAAAACAAGAACAATAACAGGTTCAGGAGCAAGAAGTATTACAATGGTAGATATTGTTAAAATAATGAAAGGTGATCAATATGAAAATTTTACAGATGATGAGAAAAAGCAATTTAGTAATACATATAATGAGCCAACACTTAAAAGTAGGGCAGTTGTTTATCCAACAATAACTAGTGATAGAGAAGATGGTGCAAGTGAGACTAAACAAAGTTTTAAAAGAGAATTTTATGACATTGATAAAAATAATGGGGAATATGATAGAGATTTAGTAACAGATAATGAAGTTAAAAAGAATAAGGAAAAATTAAAAGAACATATATTTAAAAATAGGGAATATTGGCTTGATAAAGTTTGTTTGGATAGTAGGCCACATTTGGTACATTTTCGTATGTTTTTTGCAAATGTAAATAATATAACTGGAAACTTTACATATTATTCAGACCCAAATTTACATACTACAGCATATTCACCTGCATGCTATTTAAGACCAGTAGTATATTTAGATGGAAGTATGATAGAAGAAACAAGTCCAGGTAGTAAGGTATGGAGAATAAAATAATTAAATAAATATTATAGGAGATATAATGAGAAAAAATAAATATAATATTGTATATAATAATGGAATAACATTAGTAACATTAGTACTAACAATTATAATATTATTGATATTATCAGTACTAGTAATATCATTATCACTTGGAGATAATGGATTATTACAAAGAGCAAAAAGACTTAAAAAAGATCAAATAGTATCAGAAGAAAAAGACAAGATTATATCAATATATGGTGGTATACTTGCAGGAAATAATGGTAATTATGATGAAGATTTGCTTGAAGAAGCATTACAAAAAGAAGGTACACATGTAACTGTAATAGGAAATAAAGTAACATATCATCATGAAAAACAAGGATATAATAATATATATACATTAGATACAATAGATGGAAAGATAGAAAAGCTTGAAGAAAAAACAATTAAACCATTACCACCTACTTTAGAAGTAGGAGACACTGTTATATATGACCCAACACGAGATGTAAAGGATAATAGTTTACTTACATATACATCAGAAAAAGGAACAGCAAAAACAGGTGGTAATGGATACAGTAATCAAACAGTAACAGCAAAGTCAAATATTAATGAATGGATAGTTATATCAATTGATAATAATCAAATAAAGGTGATGAGTAAAGAACCTTTAAATGGTATACAAGGTGGAATACATACAAACTTTACAATAAAAGGTGCTACTGGATGGTTATATGCAGAAGAAGAGCTTAATAAGATTTGTGCTGTATATGGGCATGGAAAAGGAGCTGTAAAAACTAAAACAAAATATACAGTTGGGAATCCATTTATAGGAGAAGGTAAAAAAGGTAAAATAAGTTCTTCAGGAGCAAGAAGTATGTCAATTGGAGACCTTGCTCAAATATTTACAGGAAAAGAAGTTAAAGATTTTACAGATGATGAAAAGCTATTTTTTTCTTCAGATTATATGTCTAAATCTAGAATGAGTTTAGATGTGTATTATCCAACAGTAAATAGTGATAATGAAGATGGAATAAGCACAGATACGAAAAGATTTAACAATGTGTTCTATTATATAGATAAGACTAAATATGATAAAGAATTTGTATCTAATACAAAAATAAATGCAGGTAAAGCAAGATTAAAAAATCATATATTTAAAGGAACATATTATTGGATTGATAATAGATTATTATTTACATATGGTAAGATTGCAAGATTTACAGTAGGAGATATTAATGTTAGTTTTGTTACATCAGAGACAATTTTTGAGAATTATAATGAAACAATAAATATAAATACAGATAAAAGAGCAATAAGACCTGTAGTATATTTAGACGGAAATATGATAGAAGAAACAAGTCCAGGAAGTAAGGTATGGAAAATAAAATAATATATTTAAAGATATACTACAAATGTATAAAATAAGTATAAATAGTATTTACAAAACAATAATATAAATATATTATTAATATAATAGATAGTTAGTAAAAAACGTTTTTGCAAAGGAAAAGATATGAAGATTTTAATGTTATCATGGGAATATCCACCAAGAGTAGTAGGAGGAATTTCAAGAGTAGTAGGGGAATTATCAAAAAGACTACAACTAGAAGGACATCAAGTTACAGTAATTACATATAGAGACGGAGAATTACCATATTTTGAAACAGAAAAAACAGGAGTAAAAGTCCATAGAATTGATAATTATATGATTAATTCAATTAACTTTATTGATTGGATAATGCAACTTAATTTTAATATGATTTCTAAAGCTACATCTTTAATAAATGAAGGTGAAGAATTTGATATTATACATGCACATGACTGGCTTACAGCATATGCAGGTAAATCAATTAAAGAAGCACACAAAATTCCATTAGTATCAACAATACATGCAACAGAAGCAGGAAGAAATGGTGGAATAAGTACAATTACACAAAAATATATAAATGATACAGAATGGATGTTAACATATGAATCAAATGATGTAATTGTTAATAGTAATTTTATGAAAAATGAGATTCAAAGACTATTTGGATTACCATTTGAAAAAATACATGTAGTATCAAATGGAATAGATTTAGATAAATTTGATGGTATAAAAAGAGATTATGAATTTAGAAGAAATTATGCAAAAGATAATGAAAAAATCATTTTTGCCATTGGTAGACTTGTTTTTGAGAAAGGTATACAACATTTAATTTGTGCAATGCCAAAAATTTTACAAAACTATAATGATGTAAAATTAGTTATAGCAGGTAATGGAAGTATGATGGAAGAATTAAAAAAATTAGCATATGATATAGGGGTTGCAGAAAAAGTATATTTTACAGGATATTTAGCAGGTAATAATGTGCAAAAAATGTATAAATGTGCTGATATAGCTGTATTTCCTAGTACATATGAACCATTTGGAATAGTTGCACTTGAGGCAATGCTTGGAGAAGTACCAGTAGTAGTTTCAGATGTTGGAGGATTAAATGAAATAGTAGAACATCAAAAAAATGGAATAAAAGCATATGCAGGTAATGCAAATTCAATTGCAGACAGCGTTTTAAAACTATTATTTGATCACCAATTATGCGAAAATATTGTAGAAGATGCAAAAAAAATAGTTATTGATAAATATAATTGGAATATTATTGCAGAATCAACATTAAAAGTATATAAGAGGGCGATAACAAAAGAAAAAATATTAATTGATTTACAGCAACAAAAACAAAAGAAAATAGAAGAAGCTAAAATAACAAAAGAAGAAAAAGAAGAAAATGTTTTAAAGAAAGATATAGTAGGTTTATTAAATTTAAATGATAGAAGAAAATTATATAATATGTAATTAAGTAATATAATTAAGGAGATTAGGATGAATATATATGATGATGTAAATAATTTAGTGCAAAATCTAAAAAAAGATGAAAAAACAATAAAATTCAAAGAAATAAGGGACAATCTTATCAATAATGATAAAGAATTGTATGAAAAAATATTAGAATTTCAAAAAATAAATATTGAAATCAATACAGACGAATTAATAGGTAAAGAAGTAGATGAAACAAAAAAAGCTAAATCAAAACAAATCTATGAAGAATTATTAAAAGAAGAAAAAGCAATAGAATATTTTACTGCTGAAGTATCATTAAATCAAATGATAGAAGAAGTTAATAAGATATTTATGGATGGTATTAGAGAAATATATAATTAAAAATTAGAAAAGTGAGAAATAGTAAGATAGTAAAATACTAAGAGATATATATTATTATAGATAAATTATAGTTTTAAAATGTTATTTTAAATATTATAGTTTATCTGTTTTTTGTTTGATAATATATTTCTGTCAAATATGTTTGAACTTTCTACAAATAGTTAATACAAAAATCTTAAAATAATGTAGTAAAATAAAAATACTTGTGATATAATTTTAAATATTGAAATAACAAAAGAAAAAGGGAAGATATGAAAAAAAAGAAAGGGAATATAGATTACATATTATTAATTGTAGCAATTATATTATTTGCAATAGGTATAGTAACATTATTATCAGCAAGTGCACCTGAATCATTAAAAGAAACAGGAAATAGTTATGTGTATTTTAAAAAGCAAATGTTATTTACAATGATAGGTGTAGTATCAGCATTATTAATATCTATAATAGATTATAGGGTGTTTAAAAATATTAAACTATTAATGTTTGGATATTTATCAATGCTTGCAATAGCAATATCTGTTAAATTTTTAGGTATATCAGAAGGTGGAGCAGCTCGTTGGATACAAATAGGTGGATTTAGTTTACAACCATCAGAATTTATAAAGATAGGTATGATAGCAGTAATGGCTGGATATTTATCAAATTTAGAAGAAAAAAATCAATTAAAAAATCCAACTAAAGGAGTATTAATACCACTTGCTTTAATAACAATAATGGCAGGTTCTATATTTGTTTTTCAAAACCATTTAAGTGCAGCAATATTAATATTTGCAACAGGATTTATCCAAATGATAATAGCAGGAGTAGATTTTAAATCATTATTTACTTATGGAGTAGTAGGAACGGCATTATCTTCTTTAATTATTTTTAAAAAATTACAATCAGGAACGGGTGGATTTAGACAAGCTAGATTACAAGTGTGGCTTAAACCTTTTGAATATATAAAGACTACAGGATGGCAAACATCACAAGGATTATATGCCTTAGCTTCAGGTGGTATTTTTGGTGTAGGTATAGGTAATAGTAAGCAAAAAAATAGCTATATACCTGAACCACAAAATGACTTCATATTTGCTATTTATTCAGAAGAGGTAGGATTTATAGGAGTTGTATTAGTAATAATACTTTTTTTAGTGTTAATATCAAGAGGATTATTAATAGCTAATAATGTAAAAGATCTATTTGGAAAATTAATAGCAGTAGGTATAACTAGTATATTAGGATTACAAGTAATTGGAAATTTAGCAGTTGTATCAAATACAATACCTGTTACAGGAATATCACTTCCATTATTTAGTTATGGAGGTTCTTCAATAATTTCTGTATTAATATTACTAGGATTATTATTGAATATTTCAAAACACACAAACGATTAATGAGGAGAAAAAATGAAAGTTATTATATCAGCTGCAGGAACAGGTGGACATATTAATCCTGCACTTGCAATAGCAAATAAGATTATGAAAAATCAACCTAATAGCGAAATAATATTTATAGGTACAGATTATGGAATGGAACAAGAGTTAATACCACTTGCAGGATATGAAATTAGAAATATTAAAGCATATGGATTTAAAAAAGAAATTTCATTTAATAATTTCAAAAGAATATTTTTAACATTTAAAAGTATTTTTGATGTAAAAAAAATAATAAAAGAATTCAAACCAGATATAGTTATAGGAACAGGAGGATATATTTGTGTACCTGTAATAAAAGCAGCATTAAGTATGAAAATACCAACATTATTACATGAAAGTAATGCATTTCCAGGACTTGCAATAAGACTATATGATGGAAAAGCAGATAAAATATTAGTGGCTTTTGAAAAAACAAAACAATTTTTTAAACATAAAGAAAACTTAGTGGTTTCAGGTAATCCGTCTACAATAGTTATGAAAAACTATACAGAACAAGAAAAAAGAAAAGTAAAATTAGAATTAAACTTAGATCCAAATTTAAAAACAATAGTAATATTTGGAGGAAGTCAAGGTTCTGTAAAAATTAATGATGCAGTAACAGAAATGCTAATTAAAAAGATACAAAATCATGATATGGAAAGATATCAAATTATATGGGCGACAGGAAAAGATAATTTTGATACATATTTAAATAGGTTTAAAAGTAAAGGGATTAATGTTTTAAAAATTGATAACTTACATATGGTAGAATATATATATAATATGGAAGAAGTGTTAAATATAGCTGATATTGCAATTACAAGAGCAGGAGCAATGACAGTAACAGAATTAACAAAAGTTAAATTACCAACAATATTTATACCATTTCCAACAATAAATGCAAATAAGCAAGAAGAAAATGCTAAAATATTTAAAGACCATTCAGCAGGAATAATTATAAGGAATGATGAATTAACAAGTGAAATATTAGAACAAAAAATAGAGTACATATTAGAAGATGAAATATTACAAAAATTCAAGAAAAATGTTGAGGTTATGTCAGCAGAAGTAGAAAAACAATCAAATAATATAGAAGTAATAGACTATATATATAATGAGATAATAAATACGATAAATTCTAGAAAAAAATAGAAGATAATGAGGAGTTAAATAAATGGCTAAAAAATTAGATAAATTAATTATAGTAGAGTCCCCAGCAAAAGCCGGAACAATAAAAAAGTTTTTAGGAACAAATGTTAAAGTTATAGCTTCAAAAGGACATATTAGAGATTTACCTAAATCAAGAATCGGAGTTGAACCAGAAAAAGACTTTGAAATTGAATATATAAATGTTAGAGGTAAAGGAGATTTAATTAAAGAACTAAAAAAAGAAGCCAAAAATGCCAAAAAAGTATATTTAGCAACAGACCCTGACCGTGAAGGAGAAGCAATAGCTTGGCATATTGGACATATTTTAGAAATACCAATAGAAGAAAAAGCCAGAATTACATTTAATGAGATTACAGAACATGCAGTTAAAGAAGCAGTAAAAAATCCAAGATATATAGATAAAAATTTAGTAGATGCACAACAAGCAAGAAGAGTTTTAGATAGAATTGTAGGATATAAGGTGAGTCCAATGCTTTGGAAAAAAATTCAAAGTGGACTTTCAGCAGGAAGAGTACAATCTGCAACATTAAAAATAATTATTGATAGAGAGAATGAAATTAGAAATTTTAAAAGTCAAGAATATTGGAATATATATGTAACTCTAAAAACAGATAAATCAGAAACATTTATTGCTAAACTATTTGCAATAGATGGAGAAAAAGTAAATCAAAATAATAAGTTTGAGATATCAAATGAAGAAAAAGTAGAAGAAATTATTAAATCATTAAATAGTGGAAAATATGTAGTAGAAGAAATTATTAAAAAAGATAAACAAAAAAATCCACCACCACCTTTTACAACAAGTACATTACAACAATCATCAGCAAGAACATTAAATTTTAATATCAAGAAAACAATGCAAGTTGCACAAAAACTATATGAAGGTGTAAAGATACCAAAAAAAGGTAATACAGGACTTATAACATATATGAGAACAGATTCAACAAGAATCTCAGAACAAGCAAGAAAAGCAGCAAAAGATACAATAATCTCAAAATATGGAGAACAATATTTTTGTGAAAGATTTTTTAAAACATCAAAAAAATCACAAGATGGACATGAAGCTATAAGACCAACATATTTAGAATTAACACCAGAGAGCATTAAAGAATATTTGACAGCAGATGAATATAAATTATATAATTTAATATATAAAAGATTTTTGGCATCACAAATGTCAAACGCAGTATATGATACAATGACTATTAAAATTAAAAACAACAAAAATGATTTAAGAGCAAATGGAAGTACATTAAAATTTGATGGATTTTTAAAATTATATGATTTAAAAAAATATAATAATGTGCAAAAAGAAGAAAAAGCAGAAGAAAATCAAGAAGAATTAGTAGAAGAACAAGAAAATTTACCTATCTTAACAGTAGGTGAAGAAGTATATAAGGAGAAAATTAAGCCTGTACAAAGCTTTACTAAACCACCTGCAAGATATACTGAAGCAAGTTTAGTTAAAGTATTAGAAAAATTTGGTATTGGAAGACCAAGTACATATTCTCCAACAATCAATACAATTATTCAAAGAAGATATATAAAAAGAGAGAAAAAACAATTAGTACCTACAGAATTAGGAGAAATAGTTAATAATGTATTAATAGAAAACTTTCAAGAATTATTTCAAACAAATTTTACAGCACAAATAGAAGAAGATTTTGATAAGATAGCATCTGGTGAAATTAATTGGAAACAAACAATGAAAGAATTTTATGATAAATTTATTACACTATATAATGAAGCTTTTGAAAAAATAGAAAAAATAACTATTGAAGCTGAAAAAAGTGATATACTATGTCCAAACTGTAATGTTAATTTAGTATATAAGAAAGGTAGATTTGGAACATTTTTAGCATGTCCTAATTATCCAAAATGTAAGCATACAGAAAGAATAGTAAATTATATTAAAGAAAAATGCCCAAATTGTGGTGGAAGAATAGAAAAAAGAAAATCTGCAAAAACAAGAAAATTATACTATATTTGCGAAAATAATCCAAAAAATAATTGTGAATATATCTCATGGGAAAAACCAGGAGAAATAAAAGAAAAATCAAAATAAGAAAACGAGGCTAAAAATGAATAATGAATACAAAATTACTATAGGACTTGAAGTGCATGTGGAATTATCAACTAATACAAAAGCATATTGTAGATGTAAAAATGAATTTAGAAAAGAACCAAATACTAACATTTGCCCTGTATGTATGGGACTTCCAGGGGCATTACCTGCATTTAATGAAAATGTTTTAAAATATGCAATTCGTGCAGGACTTGCAACAAATTGTAGTATAGCTAATGATTCAAAATTTGATAGAAAAAACTATTTTTATCCAGATTTAGTAAAAGGATATCAAATAACTCAAGATGATAAACCAATTGCATATGAAGGATATTTAACAATAGAAGAAGAAGGACAAGAAGTTAAGATAGGTATTGAAAGAATCCATATGGAAGAAGATACAGCAAAATTAACACATGATCAATTTGGACGAGGAACATTAATTGACTTTAATAGGTCTGGTGTACCACTTATTGAAATAGTATCAAAACCTGAAATGCACTCAGCAGATATGGCTATAAAGTATTTAGAAAAATTAAGAAAATTATTAATATATATTGGTGTTGCAGATTGTAAGATGGAAGAAGGAGGACTTAGAGCAGATGTTAATATATCAGTATCTAAAACTTCTAAACTTGGAGCAAGAGCAGAAATAAAGAACATGAATTCTTTTAAATCAATTAAAAGGGCTATAGAATATGAAGTAAATAGACAAATAGATATATATGAAAATGGTGGAAGTATTAAACAACAGACTTTAAGATGGGATGATATAAAAGGAAAGACAGAAGTACAAAGAAGTAAGGAAACTGCAAAAGATTATAGATATTTTCCAGAAGAAGATTTAATGGAACTTAAAATATCTAATGAATATATAGAAGAAATACGAAAAGAAATACCAGAATTATTAGATGTAAAAGAAAAAAGATATTCAGAAGAATATAATCTAACACAAAAACAAATATCATATATATTATCAGACAATGCATTGATAGAGCTTTTTGAGAAAACAAATGAAATAATATCAAAACCAAAAGAAATAGCAAACTATATGATATCTGAGATAGCACAATATATTAATACAGAATTAATAGAACCAAAAGAATTAAAAATAATGCCAAAACAATTTGCAAAATTTATTAGATTGATACAAGAAGATAAATTAAATAGTAAGACAGGTAAAATAGTTATAGAAGAAATGCTAAAAACTTCAAAAGACCCTGAACAAATAATAGAAGAAAAAGGACTTGTTCAAATTACAGATAATAATGAAATAATTAAAATAGTAGAAGAAGTAATAAGTGCAAATCCACAATCAATAATAGATTACAAAAACGGAAAAGATAAGGCGTTAGGATTTTTAGTAGGACAATGTATGAAACTATCAAAAGGAAAAGCAAACCCACAATTAGTAAACAAGATTATATTAGAAAAAATGTAGCAAGATAGATAAAGATAGGAAATATAAGTTTTCCTATCTTTAAATTTTAAAATATTACAATAATATTAAAATATTGTACATATATATTATTATGTATAGTAATATAGTGAAATAGAGAATATACTATATATAATATTAAAAGTATGTACTGTTAGGAGATATAATGTATAAACAAAAGAAAAAGGATATAAAGAATAATGGAATAACACTAATAGCATTAGTAGTAACAATGGTAATAATAACTATACTTGCAGCAATTGTAATAACTATATCAACAACTGATAATGGATTGGTACAAAAAGCAAACCAAAGCAAAGAAACACAAGCAATATCTCAAGAAAAAGCAACTATAATGGCTGCATATAGTGGAGTTATTGTTGCTAAAAAAGGCAAATTTGATAAAGCAGAATTTAGAGAAGAATTAGAAAAACAAAAAGTAGAGTTAGATACAAAAGAACCAGATAAGGGAATAAAATTCTTAAATGATAACCCTATAAAAATTGAAGTAACTACAAAACTTGCAACATATATGATAGAGCAAGGGACTATTACAATGTTACATTTAAATCAAGGTGAAACTCAAACACCTACTGTACCAACAGAATTACAGGTTGGAGATACAATAATTTATGACCCGACAAAAGGAGTACTAGACCAATCTAAACTTACATATACAAGTAAAAAAGGTACTCCTAAAACAGGTGGTAATGGTCATGGTACGCAAATAGTTACATCAAAATCTACTAACAATGAATGGATAGTAATCTCAAAAGCAAACAATCAAATAAAAGTTATATCTAAAGATATTATAGGAGATGATGAAAATAAGTTTTTACTTAATGAAGGAACAGGTTATTTATATGCAGAAGAAGAAGTACATAAAGCATGTAGCGTGTTTGGACACGGTAAAGGTGCTAAAAAAATTACTACAACATATCAAATAGGGAATTATCAAGTGCCAGGAGAAGCTCAAACCAAAACTATAACTGGTTCTGGTGCGAGAAGTATAACGATGGAAGATATAGTTAAGATAATGAAAGGTAATGATTACACAAAATTTACAGAAAGTGAAAAGAAAAGACTAGATGTAAATTATCATACTACTATAAGTAGTGAAGAAACAACATACCCAACAATTACTTCAGATGATTGGTCAGGATTAAGACAAAAATTTCAAAAGGATTATTTTTCAATACATAAAGATAAATATGATGAAGAATTAGTTACAGATCAAATAGTTAAAGAAAATAAAAATAAATTAAAAGAGATTATATATAAGAATGGATATTTAATTGCTTCACGTAGTATATATGTAGATGATACATCTGTAATTTGGGGATGTTATATGTTAATGAATAATAGACTTGAACAATTATCTTTAGATTGGCGTTATTTAGGTATTGCTGGTGGAATTGGTACATCAACGCCAAAAGTAGCATTAAGACCTGTAGTATACTTAGATAAAAATATGATAGAGAGAACAAATGATGGAGTATGGAAAATAAAAGATTAATATGTATATAATGTATGATAAATGGTTAATGAGAGTTAGCCATTTATTTAATTAATTTTAATTTGCATTAATATTAAAAATGTGATTTGAATATTGTAGTTATATATTAAGTGATATATAATATATTTGATTAAGTTATATAGATGAGGTGAAAATGAAAAAAAAACTAATAATAATTGGTTTAATAATAAGTGTATTAATTTTACTTTCACTATATATTTCTAATACAGGTTTTAGAAAATTTATAGATAGAAGTATATTAAATAAGGAAGTTAAAGCATCAGAAGGTAAGATAATATATACAAATGCACAAAGAAGTGATAAAGTGTTTTTAACATCAAAACATGTTCATCTGTTATCAAATGGAGAAGTTAAAATTTATGACAAAGAAGGAAGAAATAAGGAGACTGGTACTTTTTCTGTAGGGGAAGCAATATCAGCTTCAAGTGATAAATATTTAGCAATAGCAGATAAATCAAGAACAGTCCTATATTTTGTAGAAGAAGAAAGACTATTATGGGAAAGAAATGTAGATTCACAGATATTAAAGATTAATATTAATAGAGATGGATATGTAAGTGTTATTACTAAAAATAGTATATACAAAGCAGTAGTAACAGTATTTTCTCCAAAAGGTGAAGAACTTTTTAAGACATATGTATCAAGTGGATATATTATAGATACAGATATATCTAATGACAATAATTTTTTAGCAATTGGAGAAGTAAACTATAATAAGAGTAAGGTGAATTCAGAAATTAAGATTATTAATATTAAAGAAGCAGTAAAATCACCTGATAAAGCAGTAGTAAATAGTTTTCAAATTGATAAACTATTAGTGAATTTAAAATTTAAAGAAAGAACAGAACTTTTAGTTCAAACGCCAGATACAATATATAATATAGGGACTAAAAAAGATTCAAAACAGGAAATATACAAAATTGAGAAAGATGTTGAAATTGTAGATATAGAAACAAGAATAGGGATAGTAGTATTAAAAAAAGAAAATGTAAATTTATTTAAATCTAATTATGAATTAAAAATACTATCAGAATATGGTAAAGAGCTTTCAAAATACAATTTAGGAGAAAATTCACCAAAAGAAATTAAAGTATTTAAAGATTTAGTTGCTATAAATACAGGAACAGAAATTCAAATAATAAATTTAAATGGTTGGGAAAAGAAAAGATACAAAGGAAGTAAAGAAGTAAAAGATTTTAAAATTAATAGTAATACATTATTAGTAATTTACACAGATAGAATGGAAATAATAAATATATAATAGGAGAATAATATGGGAATAGGAATCGTTTTAGATTTAGTTTTAATAATTATAATAGCCTTTTCAGTAATGATGGGTGTAAAAAAAGGATTTGTTCAAACAATTTTGGAGATAGCGGCAATATTATTATTAGTGCCACTTAGTATAGCTTTATCAATACAAATATCTCCAATGTTTGCAGATAAAATAGCTGTAAGTACAGATTTAGAACAAAAAGTATATGAATT
This sequence comes from Clostridium sp., assembly GCA_052174015.1. Classification (GTDB taxonomy): domain Bacteria; phylum Bacillota; class Clostridia; order TANB77; family CAG-508; genus JABCPO02. The sequence goes on along the minus strand of JBQMXM010000001.1, from coordinate 91,432 downwards.
AGTAGAAAGTAATAGAAGTAAAGTATTATCTGATGATAAAAAAGAGAAAGATACAAAGAATAGTTCTAACTTTTTAGAAAATATAGTTAATAACAAGATTAAAGAAAATAAGGAGAAAACAACTAAAGAGATAACATCTATAGCTATAAAACATATAGTTTCATTAGGACTTAGAGCAACAATAAGTATAATAATATATGTATTACTATATATAATATTTATAGTGCTAACAAAGGTATTTAGTGGAATAATAGATAGCATACCTTTAATTAATAATATTAACTATATAGGTGGAGGGATACTTGCATTTATTAAAATAATGTTATTGATATTAATAATACTATTTGCAATAAGAATAATAAATATTAAAAATACAAATAATAATGTTGTTAAGATAATTGACGAAACAATAATAACTAAAATTATCTATGAAAACAATATATTAAATAAGTTTGTAAAATAAGGAGTTTTAAAGTGGAAGATTTTAAAAATACAAAATTAATATATATGGCAGGACTAGATATATATCAAGTTGAAAACTTAAAAGAGTTAAATGAAATACTATTTGGAAAAGCATATAATGTGCTTACAGAAGAAGAAAAAATAGTAAAAAGAATAGAAAAAGTATTGCCATTATCATTAGCAAAAAATTTACCATTAATACATATAAAGGATGTGCAAGAATTTTCACCACAATTAATGTATTCAATAATAGTAGATAATGAAAAAATGTTTTATACAAGTTTATGCAAAAACAAGATTATAGACATTTTAGAGAGAAAAGATGTTAATATATTTATATCTTCAACTCTAAAAAGAAATAACTTTAATAATTTTAATGATTTTAAAAATTTAGAAATAGATTCAGCAAATATAAAAACCAAAACTGTAACTAAATATAGTGATGAAAGTAAAGAAGATATAGATGCTGAAATAGATAAAAGTGAAAGTAATCATTATGATAAAAATAATAATAATGATAATGATAAAGATGATACAATAAATATATCTTTAGATTCAAATACTATAAATGAAACTAAAGAGAAAACAGAAGAACAAAACAATGAAAAAAGTAATAGATATAATGAATATTATGAAATAAATGAAGAAGATAAAAATACATATTACAAAATAAGTGAGAAAGCTAAAGAAATAATAATAGAACAAATATTAAAAAACAAAAGATAAAAAAATTTAATAAGTTGGTACATATGACAGAAGTAGAAAAAAAGATAAGAATAATTAAATATAAAAGACATACACAAGAAAGAACACAAAAAGTTAAGGAATTAATGAGACTTTTAGCAGAAAACGAAAAACAAGGAAAAGTTTATCGTGATAAAGAGATTAGTGATATAATAACTAAAAGTAAGTATAATTCTGATAATGATAATATTGCAAATACTCATAATATATCTAAAAATGTGTTTAAATTATTTGATAACCCATTTTATAATAAAGTGTATTTTAATAATAAGAACTATAAATTAAAGAAGATTAATGATGTTGATGAATATATTATTAATAAAAAAGAAGAAAAAAAGATAGCTCAAAATATTATTGTAAATATACTACAAACAAGTTCAGAAGAACAAGTTAAAAAAGAAATGACATATCTTATAAAGAGTGCATTATTAATTGGAGAAATGTTTTTTCAAAAAATAATTGATTATTTTATTTTAGTATTAGAATCAAAAAATTTAACAAATGAAATACATAAAGAAAAAGTAGTATATCTAATAGATGTATTATATACTTTAGAAAAAATACCAGTTTTAGAAATTAGAAGATTATTAAAATATATAAAAACAGATGAAAGAAAGTTAGAAGAATGTATAAGATATAAGGCGTTAAAATCAAATCAAATTAGAAATAAATATAAAAAGAATCTTGAAAGTATTAGTAAATTAATGCAAGAAGATAATAAAAATAGAAAAATAGAGATAGTATTAAATGATAGAATATATGAATATGTATTGCTTCAAAAAGATCTGTTAGACCATAATGATAAAATATATATATTATCAATATTAAAAGAAAATGTTGACACTATAGGAGTTTTAGAAAAGCAAACAGAGTTAATAAGAGAATTTGAAATAGAAAAATATTTTAGATATTTAAAAAGAAAAAACTATAAATTTATAGAAAATAAAAAAATATATTACTATTTAATTAACTTTTTTAAAAATGAATATAGTAATATAGAGTTTAAAATTATTATAGATGAGAGTAATATACCAACTATATTAAAAAAATATTTATGGATATTAGATGTTGAAAATTTAGTAGAAACATATAATAATACAATTATAACTAAAACATTTTCAACTAAAAAAATAGAAGAAGCTATAGTAAGTATATATTCAATAGCAGAAATATTAAAAAATGTATCAATATATAATAAAATGTATGTTAAAATAGATATACAACTTAATTGTTTTAAAAGTAGGACTGAAATAGAAAATTATATAATTTTTAATAAGAAATATAATTATATAATTAAAGAAATATTAAATTTTGATAGGTCATATATTCAAACAAAATCAAAAACATATACTGAAAATATAAGTAGATACTTATTAAAAGAAAATAATGATGAAATTAAAATAAAAACAAGAGAAGATCTAAACTTGATATATAAAGATATATATATGGAAAAACAAGCAGAAGATATAATATACAATAATATTATAAAAAAAGAAGGAAGTATTGAAAATATATTAACAGTACCTTTAGATAATATAAGAAAAGATATATTAAAACTATTAGAAGATATGATGATATATTTTAAAATAATAGAAATATCAAAAGAAAATAATAAAAGTGGAAATGATAAACAAAATATAGATATAGATGAAGAAGAAATAGCATCACCTATTAATGAGCAAGTTCAAAAATTAATAGATATATTATTTTTTAATGAAACAAAATTAAAGATATTATTATATCAAAAAAATAAGAAAGAAAGTTTTAATAACTATTTTAAAAAAGAATTATATTTAAAATGGACAAAGAATAATCCAGAATATTTAAAAGAAAATATATTAAAACTATATGAAGAAACAATTAAAAAAGAAGAAGAAAATATGAATAAAAAATATGGTAATAGTAATATAACTAAATGTATATTACCATATAAGATTACAAAAAAATCAAAAGAACAATTAAAAAAGAAATATATAAGAAAAATTATAGATTTAAGATAAATATATAAATTTAGAATAAAAAACAATAAAATGTATTGCAAATATTGATTTTAAAAAATTAATTTGATATATTAACTATTGTTGAGGTATAAAATGAGTAATAAGAAAAAAAAGAATAAAGGAAGAAAGATATTAATAATCTTTTGTATCATTCTCCTGATTATAATTGGATATTATGGAAGTAAAATTCAAAGATATGGAGGAGGAGTTAAAGGTTTAGTAAAAGCAACTTTTAACTTAGAAAAGAAAAAAAATTTAGAACCTATAAATATACTAATATTAGGTACAAACGAAAACAATTCTGATACAATAATGGTAGCTAGATATTGGCCTAAATTAAATAAAGCATCTATATTATCAATACCACGTGATACATTTGTAGGATATGATGTAAATAAAGGTGGTTCAAGTGATAAGATTAATGCAATATATCCATTACATGGAGTTCAAGCAGTAAAAACTAAAATAGAAAAATTAACAAATTTAGAAATAGATAAATATATAGTTTTAGATACAGAAGCTATAGTTAAAATAGCAGATAGTATAGGTGGTATAGAATATGATGTACCAATAGATATGAGTTATCATGATAGAGGACAGAAACTATCAATAGAATTAAAAAAAGGTCCACAAAAACTATCAGGAAGACAAATAGAAGGAATGCTTAGATTTAGACATAATGATGATGGAACAACATATCCTTGGGATTATGGAATAGAAGACCATGGTAGAAGTAGGACACAAAGAGAATTTATAAAGACAGCTAGTAAGCAAATATTGCAAATAAAAAATATAACTAAAACATTAGATATAGTAAAAATAGTGATAGATAATGTTAAAACAGATTTAACTTTCAATGAAATAAAAGACTATTTAGCATATGCAATAGATTTTGAAAGCGAAAATTTAAAATCAGATTCAGTACCGGGAAAAGATATAAAAACAACAGCATGGTTCTTTTTACCAGATAAAAAAGAATTCAAAGAAGTATTATATAGGTTATTTAAAAAACCAGAAATAGAAGAAGTATCAGAAAAAAATATAGATAATTTTGTAGAAAACATTAAACAAAATAACACAAAGGGGAATTAGTAGGCAAAACAAAATAAATTTACATATTAATAAAAAGGGGGCATAAGCTCCCTTTTTATTATTTAATTTTCATACAATATAATACAATATAATATACTTTAATTTAATTTAATTTAATTTAATTCTATTCTATTCTTTACTTTAATTTTGTTTTCTTATTTTTTATTACTTATTGATTATTATTTTATTATGTTTAATATCAATTATTAATTTTATACAAAAGATAAAATATTACAAATACATATATAATAAGAGATTATAATGTTTTGAATTAATGTTATGAATTATAAATTTTAGTTATGGGTTATTAGTTATGAGTTAAGATAATTTAGATGATAGTATATTTAATAAGGAGGTAGATATGTATAAAATAAAAAGAACTATACATAATATATTTTTAAAGTTGAAAAAGATAGATAAAGAATATTTAATAATAGGTGGAATTCTTTTATTTATATTAATATTTGGAATATATAGTTATTTTACAAAAAATATGAAAAATGTAGAAGAAAATATAGATGTAGCAATGATGCAAAAACAAGAAAAAGAAGAAGTAGATAGTAAGAATATTTATGTACATTTAGATGGTATGATAAAAAAACCAGGTTTGTATGAAGTTGTTGAAGGAGCAAGATTAAAAGAAGTAATAGATAAAGCAGGAGGACTTACAGAAAAAGCTAATATTAAATTAATAAACTTTGCTTTAAAAGTAGCTGATGGAGAAAAAATATATATTCCATCAGTAGATGATAAAGAAGGTAAAGATGATGTGGATATGTTTAATAATCAAATATCTGAAGAAGACAAAGGTGCAAATACAAATGTTTCTAGTGCAAATAGGAATATTAGTTATGGAAATAATACTAAAAGTAATGCTCAAAGTGGAAATAAAAATAGTAGTATAAAAAAGAAAGTGGATATTAATAAGGGGAGTAAAGAAGATTTAATAAAGATAAATGGAATTGGAGAACAAATGGCAGATAAGATAATAGAATATAGGAAAGAACATGGTAAATTTAATAGTATTGAAGAAATTAAAGAGGTTAAAGGAATAGGTGAAGCTAAATATTCTAAGATTAAATATTATATAATTGTTAAATAATTACTTGATATATTGTTGATAAATCTAACATTTCATATATAAAGTACTTTAACATATTTTTAAACTGTGATATAATAATGAAGAAATAAGAATATACTTATTTTTAATAATCATTTTAGAGTGTTTAGATTAACTTTTAAATACTCAAACGGAGGAATAAATGGGAGAAGTTATAGTAATTACATCAGGAAAAGGTGGAGTAGGTAAAACTACAACTACAGCAAATCTAGGGTCGGCCTTAGCAGTATCAGGTAAAAAAGTAGTTTTAGTAGATACAGATATAGGGCTGCGTAATTTAGATGTAGTTATGGGACTAGAGAATAGAATTGTATATGATATTGTTGATGTAGTAGAAGGAAAATGTAAATTAAGACAAGCTTTAATTAAAGATAAAAGATTTAAAGAATTATTTTTACTTCCAGCTGCTCAAACAAGAGATAAATCAGCAATTACAGAAGAACAAATGATAGAATTAACTAATAAGTTGAAAGAAGAATTTGATTATGTATTAATAGATTGTCCAGCAGGAATAGAACAAGGATTTAAAAATGCAGTAGTTGGAGCAAGTAGAGCAATTGTAGTAACAACAGCAGAAATTTCAGCAATTAGAGATGCAGACAGAATTATAGCTTTAGTTGAAGTTGCAGGTATTAAAAATCCTGAATTAGTTATTAATAGGCTTAGACCTGAAATGGTAAAAAAAGGTGAAATGATGGATGTAGAAGACATTGTAGACCTATTATCAATTGATTTAATAGGAGTTGTTCCAGATGATGAATATATAATCATGCACACAAATAAGGGAGAGCCAGTTATTTCTAACAGAAAATCTCCATCAGGTAAAGCGTATATAGAAATTTCAAGGAGATTGTTAGGAGAAAACATAGAAATAACTATACCTACAACTAAAAAAGGTATATTTAGAAAAATAGCTAGTATATTTAAAAAATAATAATAGGAGGTACAAATGTTTAAATCAATAAATGATTTTTTCAAAAAAATATATGCAAAAAATATTACAAAATTAAATCCAAATACAGAAGATAAATCAGAAGAATCGTCAAAAAAATTAGCCAAACAACGTTTGCATATATTACTTGTTCAAGATAGAGCAAGTGTATCTGCCGATTTCATTGAACTTATGAAACAAGAAATTATAGATGTTGCTTCTAAATATGTTGTGATTGATGAAAAAACAATACATGTAGATATGACAAATTCAATTTCTACTGATGGGGATAAAACAGAAACAGGTTTATTTATTAAAATCCCTATAATTAATATAAGGAATGAAATGAAAGCACAATGTAAAACAACAGAAGAAGCAAAAAAAGAACAAGAATTATTAAATAAGAAAGAAGAAGCAATACTTACAGAAAATCCTTTTGTAGATAATGAAGATATTAAAGGAATAGATTTACCAATAGGTGAAATAACAGAACTTATTGAAAATGTAAAAGAAGAAATAGCAGAAGAAAAAGAATATATATTAGAAAAAACAAAAGAAAAAGAACAAGAAACAGTACCAGAAGAAAATGTGATAGAAACAGAAAATATAGCTTTAGATATTGAAATACCTATTTCAAAATCAAAAAAGGTTAAAGCAGATGAACAAAAAGATATTTAAAAATATTGAATGGTCTGTATTAATATATAGTCTTATACTTTTTTGTTGTGGTCTTGTAGCATTGTATTCTGCAAGTAAAAATAGTGATTTTGAAGAATTTAACAAACAAATAAAATGGTTTATTATATCAATACCATTTTTAATTAGTGTAGCAAGTATAGATTATTTAAAAATTATAAAGTATTCATTTCTATATTATATATTAATATGTGTATTATTAATATTGGTACTTAAAACAGCTCCTGTAAATGGAGCTTCAAGTTGGTTTGATTTAGGTAGTATTAAAATTCAACCATCAGAAATAGGTAAAATATTTATAATAACAGCAGTATCACAATTTATAGTTAGAATGCAGTATAAGGGCAAAAATGAATTAAACAAGTTACACAAACTATTTTTGGTATTATTAGTTATGATGCTACCAATACTTTTAATATTAAAACAACCAGATTATGGAACAGCTGCAGCATATTTAATTGCATATATATTTATACTATTTGTAGCTGGAATAAAAAAAAGATATATAATTTCAGCATTAATAATAACACCAATATTAATGTATCTGATGTATATATATATATTACCACATTATGCTCCACACTCAATTCAAAGAATTAATGTATTTTTAAATCCAAATATAGATCCAAGAGGAGCAGGATATAATATAATTCAATCTAAATTAGCAGTAGGGTCTGGATATGTTTTTGGAATGGGATTACTTAAAGGAACACAAACACAACTTGGATATTTATATCCAATAACAACAGACTTTATATATGCTTTAATAGCTGAAGAATTAGGGTTTATAGTCTCAGGAACAATTATTGTGGTATATGTATTATTAATAACAAAAGCAATTAAAATATCAAAAACAGCTAAAGATAATGCAGGAGCATATATAGCAGCAGGAATAAGTGGAGTATTCTTTTTTCACATGATTCAAAATATAGGGATGACAATGGGACTATTACCAATCACAGGAGTACCATTACCATTTGTAAGTTATGGTGGTAGTGCACTTGTAACAAATTTTATTGCAATTGGATTATTATTAAATATTAGTGCAAGAAGGCAAAAAGCGATATTTGTAGATATGGAAAGAAGAAAACAATGAGTAAATTAAAAATAGGGGATGTAATCTTAAAAAATAATGTAATAATTGCACCTATGGCAGGTATATCAGATGCTGGTTTTAGAAAAGTATTAAATGATATAGCAAAACCAGGATTAATATTTACAGAAATGGTAAATGCAAGAGCAATCTACTATAATGATTCTAAAACAATAAATATGCTAAAGACATATGAAAACGAATCTCCAATAGGATATCAGTTATTTGGAGATGATGAAAAATATGTTGCATATGCAGCGAAATATCTTTCTAAACATTGTGATATATTAGATATTAATATGGGATGTCCAGCACCAAAAGTAGTAAAATCTGGTGGTGGAAGTGAGCTTATGAAAGATTTAATAAAAGCAGAATCAATTATTAAAGCAGTAGTTCAAAATTCTTCTGTACCTGTAACCTTAAAAATGAGATTAGGTTGGGATACAAATAATATTAATTGTATAGAATTAGCACATATTGCAGAAAGAAATGGAATAAAAGCAATTACAATACATGGAAGAACAAGGTCTCAATTTTTTAAAGGAGAAGCTACATATGATATTATTAAAAAGGTAAAATCAGAAGTAGATATACCTGTTATTGTAAATGGAGATATAGATAGTTTAGATAAAGCTAAAGAAGTTTTAGAATATACTAAAGCAGATGGTATATCAATTGCAAGAGCATCTTTAGGGAAGCCATATTTAATAAAAGAAATTGTAGATGGATTAGAAATAAATGATAAAGATGAAGAATTATTAAAAGAAGTATATAATATATCCAAAATATCTATAGATGAATTAATTTCCTTAATATTAAAACATCTTGAAATATTAGAAGAACAAAAAGGAAGTCAAGCATATAAGGATATTAGGAAACATGTAATTTGGTATACTCAAAAAATACCAAATGGAAAAATTGTTAGAATGAATGTATCTAAAATAGTTGATAAAAAAAGTCTATTAGAAGTATTAGAATTACTTAAATAATATGTCAAAAATTGGTATAAGGAGAAAAAAATGAAATTTAAAAGAATAGAAATACAAGAAATATTAGAAAACAAAGCAAAATATTTAGATCAAGATATACAAATAAGAGGATGGGTAAGAAATAAGAGATTTAATAATCATATAGGTTTTATAGAATTAACAGATGGAACAAACTTTAATCCTATACAAATAGTAATTACAGAAGATAATAAGGATTTTGAAGAAGCAAAAAAACTTACTGTGTATTCATCAATATTTGTAAAAGGAAAAGTACAAAAATCAGAAAAATCACAACAAGATGTAGAAATAATAGCAGAAGAAATAAATATAGAATATGCATGTGATGAAAAATACCCATTACAGAATAAAAGACATTCATTTGAATTTTTAAGAACAATAGCACATTTAAGACCAAGAACAAATACATTTAGAGCAGTGTATAAGATAAGAAGTTTAGCGGCAATTGCAATACATGAATATTTTTCAAAAAATGGATATTCATATGTGCATACACCAATTATAACTTCAAGTGATGCAGAAGGTGCAGGAGAAATGTTTAGAGTAACTACATTAGACAATAATAAATTACCATTAACAGAAGATGGAAAAGTAGATAACAAAAAAGACTTTTTTGGAAAAGATGCATATCTTTCAGTTAGTGGACAATTAAATGGAGAAGCAATGGCACTAGCATTAGGAAAAATATATACATTTGGACCAACATTTAGAGCAGAAAATTCTAATACAACAAGACATGCAGCAGAATTTTGGATGATAGAACCAGAAGTTTCGTTTGTTGACTTAGTAGGATTAATGGATATAGCAGAAGATATGTTAAAATATATTACAAAATATATACTTGAAAATGCAAAAGAAGAATTAGTGTTTTTAAATAAATTTATTCAACCAGGATTAATAGAAAAATTAGAAAATACACTAAAAAATAGTTTTAAAAGATTAACATATACAGAAGCAATAGAAGTATTAAAAAATTCAAAACACAAATTTGAAACAGAAGTAGAATGGGGAATGGATTTAGAAACAGAACACGAAAGATATTTAGCTGAAGTAGAATACAAGATGCCAGTATTTTTAACAGATTATCCATCAGCAATTAAAGCATTCTATATGAGAGAAAACGAAGATAATAAGACTGTTGCAGCAACAGACCTATTAGTACCAGGAATTGGAGAATTAATTGGTGGTAGTCAAAGAGAAGAAAGACTTGAAGTGTTAGAAAATAAAATGAAAAGCTTAGGATTAGATTTAGATAACTATCAATGGTATTTAGATTTAAGAAGATATGGAAGTGTAGAACATTCAGGATTTGGTTTAGGATTTGAAAGATTAATAATGTATTTAACAGGTATGCAAAATATCCGTGATGTATTATTATTCCCAAGAACACCAAAAAATTGTGAATTTTAATATGTGATATTAGCAAACTAATTATTTAGTTTGCTTTATTTAATATATATAATTTATTAAAAGTGATTAAATTAAATATAAGGGGAGTGATATTTATGATATTAAATAATATCAAATATACTATAGGTGGAAAAGATATTCTAAATGATATTAGTTTTACTATTAATAATGGAGATAAGATAGGACTTATTGGTAAAAATGGAAGTGGCAAAACTACATTATTGAAAATAATTAATGGTAAAATCAAAGATTTTAGTGGTAGTATATTAGGAAATGAAATAATTCATTTTTTAGAACAAGAAATACCTATAAAATATAATGAGTATAGTATTATACAATATTTAAAACACATAAATATGATTGATAAATATGAAGAAATCTTAGAAGAATCAGAAATTAAAGATTTATCAAAATATACAGAAGCATTAGAAAAATATCTTGCATTAGATGGATATAATTTTGAAGCAAATGTTATAAAATATATGAATAAACTGAAACTAAATAAAGGTATTGATACTAAAATTAAAGAATTATCAGGTGGAGAAAAAATAAAGGTGTTATTAGTCAATTTACATATTGCAGAATTTGATATTTTACTATTAGATGAACCTACTAATAATATTGATTTAGAGACATTAGAATATTTAGAAGAATTTTTAAAAAATATTAAAAAAACTTTAATTATAGTATCACATGATGAAGAATTTTTAGAAAATATAGTAAATAAGGTTATTGAATTAGAAAATGGGAAAATAGAAGAATTTAATTGCAAATACAGAGACTATCTAAATATTAAAGAAATCTCATATAATAGAGAGATGAAAGAATATGAAAAAGCGATTGAAGAGAAAAATAACCTAAAACAACAATTACAAAAATCTAAAGTTTGGGCAAATAGTGGAAATAGTAAAAAAAGTTTTAAAGATAATGATAAAATAGCTAATAATTTTGCTAAAGAAAAAACTAATAATAGTAATATATCTAAAATTAATAAAAAATTAGATGAAATTATTATACCTGAATTTGAGTATAATAAAGGTATAGACTACTTTTTTAATTTTGATGATGTAAAAGGTAATAAGGATATAATAATTAATAATTTAGTTTGTGGGTATGATAACTTTAAAACAAAAAAATTAAATTTTAATATACCATTTGGAAGTCGTGTTAATATAGTTGGAAGAAATGGAAGTGGAAAGACAACACTTATTAAAACTATATTAAAACAAATATCTCCAATAGAAGGAAGTATAGATATAGGTAGTGCATGTAAATTTGGATATATATCACAAGAAACATTATTAAATATTGATAAAACTAATAATATTAGTATTTATGAATATTTAACTAAAGATATTTTAAAAAATAATTCCAATACAAAGGTAGATGATACTTTAATATTTACAATACTAAAAAAGTTCAATATATCATATTTAGATAAAGATAAAAAATATAATGATTTATCTGCAGGACAAAGAACAAGAGTAAATTTAGCAAAATTTGCATTAAATAATACTAATATTTTAATTTTAGATGAACCTACAAATCACTTAGATATACAAGCAATAACAATAATATATGATTTAATTAAGTCATATAAGGGGACGATAATTAGTATTTCACATAACAGAAAATATAATAAGGTGCTGAGTGCTGATATTATAATTGATTTAGATAAATAAATACAATAATTATCCACATATAATATATATTATGTGGATAATTTTATTACATTAATTTATTAATTTGTGTTAAAAAAATAATATTTAATTTGAAAATATTGAGATATGTGTTAAAATATATTTAGGTTATACTTAAGTTAGTTTTGTTATTGATTTAAGGAGGGGAGTTGTTATGAAAAACATAATTGCTGCAATAAAGAATCGCAGAGGTAAAATCAAAAAATTGATTTTGGAGTATAATACTCTCCAAGATAAAAAAGAAAAAGACAAAAAGTTGCAAGAAATAAAAAACTTGCAAAAAGAAATATCAGGGTTAAAAAAGTATTTAGAAAACCCAATATCTTCATATGAAGACGATTGGGACATCTAGTTTAGTAATAACAAACTAAGTAAGTTGACTAAATATAGTAAAGTAAGTAAATATATTATTTGCTTATGTATTAAAAAAGAGGCTAATTTTTAGCCTCTTTTGCATATACTAATAGTTAAAAATTGAAAAAATTGTATAAAATATTATAAAAAAACATAAAAAAACATAAAAAATCTATATTTTAATTGAATATATTTATATATATGTTAAAATATAATTAGTTAGTATTAATATATATGTTACTTAAAAGGAGTTGAAGTTTAATGAGAAATTTAATGAGAAATAATACTAATAAGTGGATAGACTATAATCAAGCTATTGAAATGATTAATGTCAGAAGGGAAATTATTCGGAAAAATATAAGGAAATACAAGTTTTGCAAAGGCAATGAAAAAGAAGAAGTTGCTAAAAAAATAAAAATATTACAAAGTGGAATAAGAAGTGTTAAAAGGCAAACACATTGTAAGATTGAATTTTCTTATGAAGATAACTGGAAACCTAGAAACAGGGAAAAAAAGAAAGATCAAAAAATAAAGAGAGAAGATGCTATAGAATTAGTCATGTATAAGCGTGAGATAGTTAGAAGAAATATAAAAAAATATAAGCAAAGCGAATATAACGATAAAGAGTTTATAGTTAAAACAATTAGACAAGCACAAAAATCAATAAAATATGTAAAAGATAATTGTGCAACTATTCCTTATTCATATGAAGATGATTGGTCTCCTTGTAAAAGGAATAAATGGGGAATGAGTTATTAATCTATTAGTAAAACTTAACAAAAAATAACATATATATAACTAAAAAAACTAATGAATTAAAATAAGTAAAAATATTATTTATTGTAAATTCTATATACAAATTCTAAAAGGGGTTAATATTTTAACCTCTTTTAACTTTTATTTTAATAATATATAATATGTATATAGGGGTAAATATGGATAAAGTGTATATAAAAGAATTTGTGCATATAAATACAGTAGAGCAAATAGATAATATAATAGATAGGTTAAAAAATAATCCTAAAAGTTTTATAGAATATATACAATATGAAGAATATTTAAATAAGTATATAGAAACGCAAAAACATAATACTTTAACAATTAAGATTGTAATAGATAATATTAAATATATAAGTAATGCTGTGATAGAAAAGATAACAAATTTAAAATCAGAATTAGCTAGAGTTAATAAAAAAAGAGTAGATGATATATATTTTGATATAGATATTATCATAGGTAATATTGGATATATAGAGCAAATAACTAAAAGAAATTATAGCAAGGGAATTAATATTAATAAATTTTTAGAAGTTTTAGAAGAAATATATATTATAGCCATTCAAGTATTAAACAAGGCACTATATGAAGAAAAAGATATTAAAAAAGTAGATATTAATAATATAAATATAAAAGATATTGATGAAATAAATAATGTAATTAAAGAAAATATTAATCACTATTTTAGTGATAAATATATTTTAAAATATTCTGATGCATATAAAGAGCAAAATTTAAGTGGAAATATATTAAAAAAACAAAAAATGTTTAATAATAATACTGAAAAACTTTTAAACTTAATATATCATATATATTCAGAAGTAAGAAAAAATATAATGTATGAAAAAGTATCTAAAGACAATTTACTTAAATATTTGCCTGAATTTAAAGATGTATATTATTTATCTTCACATTTAGAGGGAATATTACAAAATATAGGTGTATGTATAACAATGAGTCAAAGTATAGAGTTGTTATCTAATATATTTAATCTTGAAAGTGCAATTGTAATTGGAAGAATCAAAGACTTAAATAATATGGGGCATGCATGGAATTTATTTAAAATTGAAGAAAATTACTATATTTTTGATACAACTGAAATAATTCAAAAACTTCAATTTACTAAACGAGATGCTAATAATAAGATTATTGATGAGGATTGGGATATTTATGAATTAGATTCTCAAAATATTGAAGGAACATCATATTATACAATGTTAGGGATAGGAAGTATTAATAGTAATTTTAAAAATATATTTGAATATATTAAATATTGTTCTAATATAAAAGGAAATACTAAAAAGAATATAATGGAAAAAGATAATAATTTGAATGCAAATACATATATATCTAGGTATAATTGGTATTTTAAATTAAATAAATGTAAAGTTTTAAATAAGCAAGATATATCTATATTACAATCAATTTTGGATAAAGTTATTAAAAATCAAGAAAGATTGAAAATTATAAAAGAAAAACTTAAAATTATTTCATATACAGAATATATAGAAAAATTAAAAGATGCATTAGAAGATGCAGTAAAAGATAGAGATAATATAAATAATGTAAATAGATATATAGTTACAATAAATGATGAAGAAATAAATAGATATATTCTATCTAATAATGAAATTAATACAATAAAAAAACAACAGGATAATAATGTATTAATATATATACTTAAATTAGATATGTCTAAGTTTCCAAAAGATAAATTAATAATATCTATGTTAAAAAAATGTATAGATATAGATAAAGTATATTTACAAAAAACAGAAGAAAATACAATGATACAATTAATATCACAATATATTAAATAAGAGTAAATAATACTTTGAATATAGTTGAGTTTGGATTGACAAGTATACGAAAAAGTGGTATTATTTTATGTAGCAAGTAATTGCTCCTTACTTATACATAAATAAGTATAGGTTTAAACCATAAGGAGGTAAAAATGAGAAAATATGAAACTACAGTTTTAATAAAACCAACTTTAGAACCTGAAAAAGCTAATGAAGTTTCAGAAAAATTAGTAAAACTAATAGAAGATAATAATGGTAAAATAATTACTAAATCTGAATTAGAATCTAATAAAATTCAATTTGAAGTAAAAGGACATAATTCAGCATATTGGTTAGTAATTAATTTTGAAGTAGAACCAAACTTTATTGATGAATTTGAAAGAATTTGTAGAATAGATGATAATATTATTAGATATATAGTTTTAAAAATAGAAGAAACTAAAAAAGCTAACAAAAAAGTTAAAAAAGTTAAAAAAACAAATAAAATAGAAGAATAGTTTTAAATTAATTTAAAACTTAGAAAGAGGAAATATGAATAAAGCTATATTAATGGGAAGATTAACAAGAGACCCAGAAACAAGGAATTCTGCAAACAACATAGTATATGTAACATTTACTTTAGCTGTAAATAGAAGATTTGTAAAAGAAGGAACTCAACAAGCAGACTTTATAAATATAATTGCGTGGGGAAAAACTGCCGAATTTATTAGTATGTATTTCAAAAAAGGAATGCAAGTAGGAATAATAGGTAGAATTCAAACAAGAAATTATGATGACAAAGACGGAAAAAAAGTATATGTAACAGAAGTATTAGCAGAAGAAGCATATTTTGCTGATTCAAAACAAAATTCAGCTTCACAAGAAAGAAATGTATCAAATTCAGTTTCAAATGAAGAAACAATTGATTTTGCAGCATTTAATGAAGATGCATTTAAGATAGAAACACAAGATGATATATCTTTTTAAGTAGCTTTATACTGAAAGGGGGAAAAAGTGGAAAAAAGAGCTAAAAAAATAGATGATGAAAAAAGCTTAAGATACAAAAAAATGAGAAAGAAAGTTTGTCCTTTATGTAAAGATGAAGAATTAGTATTAGATTACAAAAATACTGAACAATTACAAAGATTTATAAGTGAAAAAGGAAAAATTTTACCAAGAAGAGTAACTGGAGCTTGTGCAAAACATCAAAGAGAAATCACAAGAACTATCAAAAGAGCTAGACATATTGGTACATTACCATATACAGTAGACTAGTATAAATTTAATAATAATAGTTAAATTTAAAACTTAATAAAAAAGTATAATATTAAAAAGAAAAACAATTTTAAAAATATGTATAATGTAAATACATATAATATAAAATATAAATTATAGATAATATATAAAATATAAGAAAAAGAAAGGTGTTTTACCTTTCTTTTTTAAGTTAAATATGTTATATTAAATATATAAATAGCAAATAAAAAAACACAAGTAAAACTTGTGTGGTAGCGAAGATGTGACTCGAACACATGACCCTTCGGGTATGAACCGAATGCTCTAGCCAACTGAGCTACTTCGCCATATATTTGTATTATATAGTAAATGGAAAAAAATGTCAACAGTTAGGAATAAAAAATGAAGGAAAAAAAGCAAATAGTAGAAGCAATATTATTTACTAAAGGAGAGCCAATATCAGAAAATAAGATTGCAGAAGTTTTAAATATATCAGAAAAAGAAGTATCTAATTTAATGAATGAAATGATTTTAGAAAAAGAAAATTCAGGATTAGAAATAGTAAAAGTTGGTAACAAATATCAAATGTGTTCCAAAAAAGAACCATTAGAACATATAATTCCATTATTTGATAAAAGACCAAATCCTAAATTATCAAAACAAGCAATGGAAGTATTGTCAATTATAGCATACAATCAAAATGTTACTAGAAGTCAAATAGAAAATATTAGAGGTGTATCCTCAGATACTATAATATCAAGACTTATGGATTATGGGCTAGTAGATTATGGAACTAAACATGAAACAATTGGAAGACCTATGGGATATATAACTACAGACAAATTCTTATTAACATTTGGAATAGAAAATTTAGATAATTTAACAAAAATATAATGGTAATTATATAAGGAGCATTTATGGAAAAAAACAAAAAAAGTGGTAAAAAATTATTAATAACATTACTGATTTTAATAATTTTAATATGTTTAGTAATTTTTTTATTAACTTCACCTGAATTTACACTTCAAAATATAGAAGTGTATGGAAATAAGGAAATACAGACAGAAAGAATTATAGAATATAGTAGAATGAAAAAAGGAAAAAATATTTTTGTGCAAAGATATTTTAAAGGAAAGTTTGAACTAGAAGAACAACAAGTAATAGAAAAAGTTAGTTTTAATTTTAAATTTCCAAATACTATAAAAATAAATGTAAAAGAAAGAAAAGCAGAATATCAAATAAGTGCTCCAAAAGGATATTATGTTATAGATAATCAAGGATATATATTAAAAAAATTTGATGAAAAGCAAGAATATATTATGATAAATAATTTAAAAACTAATCTAGAACAAGAAAAAAGATTAATATTAGAAGATTTATTAACATTAGAAAAAATAAATAAAATTACTCAAACAATAGATAGATATAGTTTTAAAGAGATGATTACAGATATAGAATTAAATAATGATAATTTTATTATAAATCTGAAAAAAGAAAAGAAAAAAATAATATTAGATTCAGAGTTAGTAGATATTAGAGGAAAAATGGTAATGATAAAAGAAATTATAGATAGAAATAAAGGAAAAGAAGGAGAAATATATTTAAATAAAAATATAAAAAGAGAATATTTTGTCTTTAAAGAAAAGGTATAATATGTTAAAATAATAAATGATAATAATAAATAATTTAGAAAGAGAATAAAAAGAGAATATTATGAAAAAAAATAATTTTATGTTTAAGATAGATGAAATATTAAAATTGGATAGAAATAGGAATGGTAAAAAAAGTCAAAAAACAAGAATATATATAACTATATTTATAATATCATTAATTTTATCAATAACATTCACATCACTATTAAAAACAAATAATTCATTAATAGGTTCATCAATTTCACCTGAAATTAATGAACTAAGAGATAAGTTGTTTAGAGAACAAGAAATAGGTAAAAACTTACAACAACAAATAGCTATGCAAGAAAAGATAATAGATAAACATAGAGAAGATATATCTAAAACAGATAAGAAATTACAACAATTAAAAAACGAAATAAGTGAAAATAATGTTAAATTAGGATTTACAGAATTAACAGGAAAAGGTATTAGAATAACATTAAAAGATGGAGAAGATAAAAAAATAAAGTCTGACGATCCTACACAAATAATTGTACATGATACAGATATATTAGATATAGTAAATGTATTAAGAAATGCAGGAGCAGAAGCAATTTCAGTTAATGGGCAAAGAATTGTTCAAAAAACACCTATAAGTTGTATAGGTACAGTAATTAAGATAAATGATGAAAAAGTAGGGGCTCCATATGTAATATCTGCAATAGGTAATCAAGACTATTTAGAAAGTGCAATTAATATACCAGGTGGAGTTGCAAAAATATTAGAAAAATACGGAATATCATTAACTTTAGAAAGGGTAAATAATATTAAGATACCAAAATATAAAGGGGTTTATTCAGATGAATATATAGGGTAGATATATGGCAAAACAAAAAGAAAATAAGAAAAGAAAAATAAATAATAAACAAGTAAAAAATATAGAACAATTAGATGAAAATAAATATATTAGATATAAGCGTCAAAAGCAACAAATTATTATAAAAAATAATAGAGATAAAAATCAATCTAATAATATATTTAATAAGATATTTTCTAAAATAAATATATTCAAATTAAAAAATATAGAAAATTTAGCTAAGAGAAAAGCATTAAAAAAACAAAATATTAATAATGCAAAATCAGAAGAAGAAATACAAGAAATAATAAAAACAGAAATAATAAGAAAAGAAAAATATGTATTTATATTTTTTGTATTGTTAATATCAATACTTACATTTTTAACAATTACATTACAAATAAAGACTATTAACAAAACAAATGTAAAAGAAATAGGACTTATGAGAGATGCAGAAATTAGAAGTGGAATTACAGATGTTAAAACTAAAAATGAAGAATATAGGCAAAAAATAATTCAACAACAAAATAAGATAGAAGCATATAAAAACTCAATTAAAGGAGAAAAAAATGCTCCAGAATTATTAGAAGAAGAATTAAAACAGACTAGAAAACATCTTGGATATACAGATGTAAAAGGCCAAGGGATAATAATTACATTACAAGATGATGAAAAAAATGGTATAAAAATTACAGAAAGTGATTTGCTTATGCTAATAAATCAATTATGGATATCAGGAGCAGAAGCGATTTCTATAAATGATGAACGTATAGCATATAATACTGAAATAACCTTAGTAAATGGTAAAATTATTCATATAAATGGAAAAGCTCAAAATGGAACATATCTTATTAAAGCAATAGGAAATAGTAAACATTTAGAAAGTGCAATTATTTTAAAAGATGGATATATAAATCAATTATTAGGTAGTATAAAGAAAATAAATTATAGAATAAGTGAAAATGTAGAAATAAAAAAACAAAATGTAGATAAAAAAACAAATTATACAAGTTCTAATTAATTTAAAATTATGATAATAATACTATAATAAAATTAAATAATGTGATATGATATTATTATATGTAATTAATATAAAATGAAATAAACAAACAATAAAAAAACAAAAAACAAACAATAAATAATAGATAATAAAAAAAGTGAGGTAGAAAAATGGAAAATAAAGAAAATAAATGTTGTTCAAAAGAAGATTTTAGAGAATTTGCAGAAAGTTTAACAAAACATGAATTATTAGCAATACTTGAAGAAGGAAAATTAGAAGGTGAATGCGATGTATGTAAAACAAAATATGTTTTAGGAAAAGAAGAGTTGCAAGAAATAATTGATAATAAAGCAGATGAACCAGAAACAGGATGTGGATGTGGTTGCTCGGGATGTTGTAGTAATGGATGTTCATGCCATTAATAAGTTGATAAAGTAATAAGTTAAAGAAAAGGAGCGAAATAGTATGATATATATCATAATAGTTATTGGTATATTATTAGGAGTTTTTATTGGTAATATATTCCCATTGATACCATATACATATTCAATATATTTATCATTAGCAATACTTGCAGCAATTGACTCTATTTTTGGAGCAATCGCATCAATGATTAATAAGAAATTTGATTTTAAAATATTTGTTAGTGGATTTTTTGGAAATGCAATACTTACAATGGCATTAGTATATTTAGGATTTAAATTAAATTTAGATATACATTTAGCAGCAATTTTTGTGTTTGTTACAAGAATGTTTAATAATTTATCAATAATCAGAAGACACTATATATACATATGGTATGATAAATATGATGAAATGAAGAAACATTATATAAAAATACAAGCCAAAACACAATTTGATAAAACAAAAGTAGAAGAAGCAAAAGAAAAAACAGAAAATATAAAAGAATTTTCATATGATAATTAGGAGGTATCTATGGCTAAAACAAAAGAAAACGAAAAAGAAAAAAGTGAAAAAGAAAATGTAAAGAAAAATGTAAATACTAAAAAAGAAGTTAAAGATACAAAAAATGAAAAAACAACACAAGAAAAAAAATATCAAGATAGTGTAGAAATATTACCAGATGTTATAAGTTCAATAGCATCATTTGAAATAGAAAAAATACCAGGAGTTGATAGACAAGGAAGTATATTACAAGATATAGGTGAAGTAATAGGAAATTGGACAAGACCAACAAAAGGTATAACAGTAGAAATAAATGATGATAAAGTAATTATAGATATAAGTATTAATGTTAATTATGGAATGAGAATACCTGATGTAGCATTTGAAATACAAACAAAAGTAAAAAAAGCTGTAGAGCAAATGACAGGATTAAATGTTCGTGAAGTAAATGTACATATAAAAGGTATAAAATTTAAAGAGGAAGAAATAGAAGAATTAGATATAACAAAAATTAAAGTAGAAAAACCAAAGAAAAATAAATTAAAAAATAAAAAGGGGTAGATATGAAAATACTAGACAAAATAATATTATTTATATTTTCAATAATAGTTTTAGCAATAATAGTAATAATAGGATTAATTAATTTTCAATTATTTAATATGGTAGAAATTTCAAAAAGAGTAATAGATATAATTAGTAATATACAATTAGAAGAACAAAGAACAGCACTATATATAGTAGAAACAATTATAGGAATATTTGCAATAAAAGGAATATTTTTTCAAGCTAAAGGTAAAAAAGTGCAAGATGGTATACTATTAGAAAATAATAATGGAAAACTATTAATTTCTAAAACAACATTACAAAATTTAATAAGAGATTTAAGCTTAAATACACCAGGAGTTGTAAATGCAACACCTAAAATATTACTTAATAAAGATACAGAATTAGAAGTAAATATTGATATCGTAGTATATAAGGATACAGTGATAAAAGAAGTTACTAAACAAATACAAGATGAAGTAATAACTTCAATAAAACAAGCTTCAGACTTAAATGTATCTGCAGTAAATGTAAGTATACAAAATATATCATCAAAAACATCTAAAACAAATAAAACTGTAAATAAAGAAGAAAACAAAGAGTTAAAAGAAAATAAGGAATTAAAAAAAGAAACTCAAGATAAAAACGAAAAAGAAAAAGAAAAAGAAAATAAAGAAACAAAACAAATAAAACAAACACCAAAAGCTAAAACAAAATAATGATTATAATAAAATTTAGGAGGTGAATATGGAAGATTTTATAAAATTCATAAAAGAAAACAAATATACTTTAATAATAGCGTTTGTAGCAATAATAGTAATATTATTTAGATTAACAATGGTAATAATAGATGTAATATTCTTTGTAGGAGCATTATTAATAGGATTATATATAGATAAAAATGAAAATAAAGTAAAAGAAATAATAGAAAAGCTAAGAAAGGATAAAGAAAATTAATGATAGATTTAGAAAAATATGATGAAGAAAAACAAAAACAAAAATTAGAAGAAGTACAAAAAGATACTAAAAAACAAATTAAAAATCTATCAAGAAGAGATTTAAGAGAAAATGCTTTTAAAATAGTATTTAGTTCAGAGTTTGAGAAACAAACAGAAGAAAAAGTAGAAATATATTGTCAAATTCATAATATTAAATCAGAACAAGATATCAAATATTTAAAACAAATAGTTAGAATATTAAATAATAATATTGAGTATATTCAAAAAGAAATAACAGATAAACTTAGAAAAGATTGGGAATATAGCAGAATACAAAAAGTATCAAAAGCATTATTAAAATTAGCAATAATAGAAATAGAATATTTAAAATTGGATTATAAGATAGCTATAAACGAAGCAATAAATATTTCTAAAAGATATCAAGATACTAAAAATACAAAGTTTGTAAATGGAGTATTAGCTACATATGTTAAAACAATAGGTGATAAATAGACAAATGATAAGATATAATAACTCATTTAATTGAGATTGATATTATTTCTTATCATTTTTTATTTCTTTTCATATTATATTGTTGTTAAAACATATATATTTTAGTATAATAATTATATTGAAAAAGGAGACAGAAATGACTTATAAACCTATAAGTGTAAGTGAGATTAATAAACTAATTAAAGAAAAAATAGAATCTGAAGAAATATTTAAAGCAGTATGTGTAAAAGGAGAAGTATCAAATTACAAAAAGAATATTTCAGGACATATATATTTTACTTTAAAGGATGAAAACAGTGTTATAAAATGTATAATGTTTAAAGGACATGCACAAAGACAAGATACAGAAATTAAAGATGGAGATAGTATTTTTGCGTTATCAACAGTAACAACATATCCAATGGGAGGATATTATCAATTACAAGTAGTTGCAATTAAAAAAATTGGAGTAGGAGATTTAAACGAAAAAAAAGAAGAACTTAGAAGAAAACTTGCTTTAGAAGGATTATTTGATATTTCAAGAAAAAAAGAAATACCAAAATTTGTAAAAAAAGTAGGGGTTATAACTTCAAGGACAGGAGCAGTAATACATGATATATTAAATGTATCTAAAAGAAGAAATCCTGGAGTTGAAATACACCTATATCCTGTAGCAGTACAAGGAGAAAATGCAAAAGAAGAAATAGTAGAAGGTATAAAATATATGAACTTCAAAAATGAAGTAGATGTATTAATTGTTGGGCGTGGAGGAGGCTCAATAGAAGATTTATGGGCTTTTAATGAAGAAATAGTTATAAGGGCGATAGCTGAATCAAAAATACCAGTAATTGCAGCTGTAGGGCATGAAACAGATAAAACATTAACAGATGATGTTGCAGATAGAGTTGCACCAACACCAAGTGCAGCAGCAGAACTTGCTGTTCCAAATTTACAAGAATTAAAAGAAAGATTAACAATCATAACTAAGAAATTTAATGTTGTAACTAAAAATATTATAAGGCAACACAAATATAGGTTAGATAGTTATAGGCTTAATTTAGAAAAATATAGTCCAAAATCTAAAATAGATACACAAAGGATAAAATTAGATATATTAATAGAAAGAATGGAAAAAGATATTTTAAAAATATTAGACCAAAAAAAGAATATATTAGATAAAAATGTTCTAAAATTAGAAGAAATAAATCCTTTAAAAATATTAAAACGAGGATATACAGTAGTAGAAAAAGATAATAATGTAGTTTTAAGTATATCAGAATTATCAAAAGGAGAAAAAATACAAATAACTTTTGCAGATGGAAAAATATCAGCTAAAGTAGATTAGAGGTTAAAATGTCTAAAAAAACAACAAAAAAAGATACTAGAAGAAAAAAAGTTATTATAAACAATATTGTTACAATTATACTATTATTATTAATTGTTTGTAGTATTATATATTTTGTAGGACAAAAAAATGGTTTTAAATTTAATAATATTGATAATAGTAATAGTAATGTAAATGCTAATGCAAATTCAAATACAAATATTCCAAATAATATGAATGATAAAAAACAAAATGTAAATACTAATAATGATAATGGTAATGAAAAAGAAAAAAATGAAAATAAATCAACAAAAAAAGAAGATAATAATGTAAAAGAAAAAGAAAAATTTTCAAAGATAAAAGAAGAAAAGAGTACAAATAATCAATCATTATCAAATGAAAATGCAAAATCAAATGCAGTTTGGAATAATGAACAAAAAAGTAATTCACA
Source organism: Clostridium sp. (assembly GCA_052174015.1). Classification (GTDB taxonomy): domain Bacteria; phylum Bacillota; class Clostridia; order TANB77; family CAG-508; genus JABCPO02. Next base: position 66,906 of record JBQMXM010000001.1, on the reverse strand, counting down.
AAAAGCAATAGATATATTAAAATCAAAATTACAAAGACAAGACTTTACATATCAAATTATGGATATTATAGATAATAATACATATATAGTTCAAGTAAAAAGTGTTAATTCACAATATGTAGAAGGATTTTATAGAGTTAATGTAGTAAATAAAGAGATAATAAAACAACAGTAAACAAGGAGAATATTATGAAAGCAAAGCAAGAAGAAAATAATAAGTCATTAGAAGAATTATTTAATAGTATAGAAAAAATAAGTGAAGAATTATCAAATGATAATTTAAATTTAGATGAATCAATAAAAAAATATACTCAAGGTATGGAATATGCAAAAGAAGCATTTAAACAATTAGATGAAGCAGAAAAACAAGTTCAAAAATTTATAGATGAAAAAGAAGGAGAAAAATAATGGAGACTTTAAAATTAATTATAACTAATAAAGCCTTAATAATACCAATAATAGTATTATTGTGTACACAAGGAGCAAAAGTTATATATTTTTCTATAAAAGAAAAGAAAATAAATCTATATAAAATTCTAACAACAGGTGGCTTACCAAGTTCACATTCAGCCCTTATATCATCACTTGCTACAATTACAGGTCTAGGAAAAGGTTTTGAATCACTTGAATTTGCAATTGTTGCAATAATTGCATTAATAGTTATGTATGATGCTACAGGTGTAAGAAGAGCAGCAGGAGAACATGCTAAAATATTAAATAAGATATTAGATGAAAATCCACAAATACAAGACGAAAAAAGAGAAAAAAAATTAGTTGAACTTTTAGGACATACAAAAATAGAAGTATATGCAGGAATGTTAACAGGAGTAATTTTAACATTAATACTATATCTATAATCAAGGAGATAAATATGAATACAAATATGAATGCAAATAAAAATAAGATATATAATGTAGTTAGTATAATTACAATAATTTGTGTAAGTATTATATTATTAATGATTAACCAAAATATATTTATAAAAAATAATATTAGTAATAATGCCATTAATAATGTATTTTTATCAAATCAATTAAATAATAGAGAAGAAACTTTAGAAGTTAAAGAAATAGATGTAGAAAAAGAACAAGAAGAAAATGAGAAAAGGTTAAATGTTAATCAAGTAGATGCACATAATTTAGTAGAAGAACAAAAAAAACAAAATAAACAAAAAGCAAAAAATAATGGTAAAAAGAAAACAATGAGTATTATACTAATTTTAAATGCTGCAATAATATTACCATTGTTAGCAATTATATATATTAATAAGAATAAAAGAGGAAAAATTGGAAATAATAGTAACAGAACAAATAGAAAGAATAGATAAATATATAACAAATAAATTAAAAATAGATAACCCTAAAATAACAAGACAGATAATTCAAAAAGGAATAGAAGAAAAATCTATTCTTTTAAATTCTAAAGAAACTAAAAATAATGCTAAAATAAGTTTAGGAGATGTTATTACTATTGATATGGATAAAATACTAAAAATTATATCACCACCTAAAATAGAAATAACAGAAAAAGATTTAGAATTAATTACTAAAAATATAGTATATGAAGACGAATATCTTTTGATAGTAAATAAACCTAAAGGATTAATTGTACATAAAGGTAATAGTATAGAGTTAACAATGTCAGATATTTTAGAAAAAATATATCCATTTTTACCAGGAGAAGAAGGTAGAAAAGGAATTGTACATAGATTAGATAAAAATACCACAGGTTTAATAATTGTTGCTAAAACAGAAGAAACATATATTAAATGTATAGAAATGTTTAAAAATCATAAAGTTATTAAAAAATATTATTGTATTGTAAAAGGTGAAGTAAAAGATAAAGAAGCTATAATTAAATTACCTATAGGTAGAAATACTAAAAAAAGACATATGATGGCAGTTAGTTCTGAAGGGAAAGAAGCAATTACAAAATTTAATAATATATATTCAAAAAAAGGATATACATTTTTAGATGTAGAAATATTTACAGGACGAACACATCAAATTAGAGTACATTTATCATATTTAGGATATCCAATTATTGGAGACAATATATATTCAAATGGAAAAAATGTTTTTGGTATAAATGGACAAGTTTTACAAAGCTATTATTTAAAATTTGAACATCCAATTACAAAACAAAATTTAGAATTTAAATTACCTGAATATGAAGAAATACAGCAAATATTAAAAGAAATGGGAGAATAATATAATAATAATATGAGAATACAAAAATATATATCACAAAGTGGTAAATTTTCAAGAAGAAAAGCAGAAGAAGAAATACTTAAAGGAAATTTTTTAGTAAATGGTAAAAAAGCAATCATTGGACAAGATGTAATAGAATCAGATGAAATAATATATTTATATAAAGAAAAAAATGGAATAAAAAAAGAAAGAATATATATAGAAAAAGAGAAAAAATATTATCTATTAAATAAGCCACTTGGATATATTTGTACTAATAAAGAGCAATTTAATAGACCAATAGTAACAGAACTTATTAAAACAGATGTTAGATTGGTAACTGTAGGTAGACTTGATATGTATACAACAGGAGCAATTATTTTAACAAATGATGGAGAAACTGTTCAGAAGATAACACATCCTAAATATATGCTTGATAAAGAATATTTTGTAACAGTAAAAGGAAAGATATCTGATGAACAATTAGAAAAAATGAGAAAAGGTGTAGAAATAGATGGATATATAACTAAACCTGCAAAAATCAAAATGCTTGGAGTTAATGCAGAAAAACAAACTTCAAGATTTAAAATAGTTATACATGAAGGTAAAAATAGGCAAGTTAGGAAAATGTCAAAAGCAGTAGGACTTAAAGTTTTAGCGCTACATAGAAATAGGATTGGTAATTTAGACGTTCAAAAAATACGACAAGGAGAGTATATAGAATTAAGCAAAAATCAAATAGATAAATTGTTTAAAAAATAGTAATATAAATGTAATAATGTTTTTAAAAGAAAGATAAATGCAGTATAATTTTAGTAATAATAACTGTTTAAAATATTTATTAAATAATATATAATTTAAAATATTATTTATTACAAAGGAAGGAGTAAGCAGATGAAAAAAAGCATACAAAAGATGTTTGCAATAATCACTATATTATCAATGGTGTTTCCATTTATAAATGTAAAGTCAATGGCACATTCTAAATTAGCTGTTGGAGAAACAACAAGAGATATAGAAAGAGTAAAACAATACTTTCCAAGTATTGCAGCGCAAGCAGAAGAATTAAAAAAATTACATCCAAGTTGGGAATTTGAATTTGTAAACACAGGTCAAGATTTTGATGAAATGGCAAAGGCACAATTTGGAAAAGGAAGAGGAAAAAATAATACATTATCTCCAATTAACTTAATAGAAAGTTATGGAGCTACAAACTATTCTAAAGAATGGATAGATGAAGAAAGAAAAAATCTAGCTTTTGATTCTGATAGACATGAATTAAGATGGCAAGCTCCATCACTTGAAGCAGTAAGATATTTATTAGATCCAAGAGTATATATGAATGAAACAAATATTTTCTCATTCCTATCATTAAAATCTGATGTTTCAAAATATGATGAAACTAAAGCTAAAGAATTAATAGAAAATGTATTAAAAGGTACAAAAAATGCAGATAGAGTAAATGAAGTTTACGAAGTTGCTAAAGAACTTAATATGGACTATTTAGAACTTGCTACTAAATTAAGACAAGAGGGAGGATTGTTACCATATTATGGAATAGAAGCATATAATCCTTTAAATATAGGGGCAACAGGAAATGGAACAGAAGAAGTAATAAGAAATGGATTAAATTATGCAAAAGATAATGGATGGACAACATTCAAAAAAGGATTATTAGGAGGAGCAAAAGTAATTAAAAAATATTACTTAGATAATAATCAAGATACAAAATATACAATGAAGTTTAATGTTGTAAATGGTGGAGTTAACCATCAATATATGCAAAATATACATGCAGCAATAAATGAAGGACTACTTTTAAGAGAAGCATACAAAAAAGTAGATTCAAATTTAAATCAAAAATATGTATTTAAAATTCCATTATTTTATAGAATGACAAAAAAGATTACTCCACCACCAGGAAATGATGATAAATATAATGCAGTTATAACTATTGACGGAGGAGTAAGATTTAGAAAAGAACCTAATCTTAACTCAGAAAAATTAGGATTGTTAAACTTTGGACAAGTATTTGAGGCAATAGAAGAAGTTCCAAGAGAAAAAGCAGAATCAAGCCATGTATGGTATAAGATTAGGCTAGGAAATACTTATGGTTATACAGCTTACTACAAAAGATCAAATCCAAATAATAAATATTTTGAAATAAGAGAAGTACAAAAAGGTGAAGACGGAAAAGAAGAAAATAACGAACCTGAAAAACCAAAATACAAATTTGTAGAAGAAAAAGATGTAACATATCCTGTATATGCAGTTACAACACTTAGTGCACCACTTAGAGTAAGAAATAAGGTGAGTTTATCTGGAGAAGTTATAGGTACATTAAAAAATGAACAAGAAATTAAAGTATTAAAAGATGTAGGAAATGCAGACGGATATAAATGGGTTGAAATTGAATTTGAAGGTAAAAAAGGATATATTGCAAGATATCCATTATCAGATGCTTCAGATGTAAACTTTAAATATGTATATTTAAAAGGATTACCATTACCAAAAGAAGTAGAAAAACCACAACCACAACCAGAACAACCTAAACAACCAGAAAAGCCTGAACAACCTGAACCTAAGAAACCAGAAAATGAGGATAAAGACAAAGAAAAAGATAAAGATAAAGAGCCTGAGAAACCAAAAGAAGAACAACCAGAAAAGCCTAAGGAAGAAGAACAAGAACAAAATCCTCAAAATCAACCAAAGCCAGAAGAACCAAAAGACGAATTAAAATTAGATGAAAAACTAAAAGAATTAGTAAAATATGATGATAAATTTATGTACTTTGATTGGCAAGTAAAAGAAGAAGACTTCTTTAAACAAAATACAAAAGTAGAAATATTTACAGAAGGACTTCAAAAAGCAAAACAAAATATTGGTAAAACAGATAAAAAACTTTTAAAAACAGGAGACATCTTAAAAGTAAATAATAATTATTATACAATAATTAAAAAAGGTGATGTAAACAAAGATGGTAAAATAGATCAAAAAGATGTTCGCAAAGTTCTAGAAATTATAAATAATAATGAATTAGTTTCAGAAATAGAAAAATTAGCGGCATATGTACAAGTAGACTATAATAAAGAAAACCTAAAAGATGAAAAAGTTAATATTGTTTGTGCAACTAATATTGTATATGCAATTTCAGAATTAACTAAGTAATTTAAAAAATATATAAAGTTAAAAGATGTATTTAATTATTAATAAATACATCTTTTTTCATTATTGCTTAGTATATAATCTTATATATATGATATATAACGATGATATATTAATATATCAATATATTAATTTCACATCAATTTTATATCAATTTATTTATAAATATATGTTGTTGATTTTCTATTTTCTAAGTAATATAATATAAAAAATAAGGAGGATAATATGTCAGAAAAAAATAATGAATTTAATTTCAGTAAAGAAAATGATTTTAAAAAATTTGGAGCTTCTGATAAAAAAAGAAGACCAATTTTAGTGATAATCATATTATTATTAATAATAGTTGTGATGATAATATCATCAATGTGGTTAGGATTAGGTTTTAAAGATATAGCTCAAAAATTATCATATAAACCTAATAATACACAAACAAATAATAATAATAATAACTTAGTTAATTTAGAAGAATATTCAAAAACATCAGAAGGAGTAGCTGCTAAAGTATTACCATCTATTGTTGGTATTTCTATTGAATATACTGTATCTAGTCCATTTCAAAGTGGAGTAGCAAAAGCTTCAGGTTCAGGTATAATAATATCTAAAGATGGATATATCTTAACTAATAATCATGTTGTTAATCCAAAAAATAATAACTCATTTTTCTCAATAACAGAAGCTAAAAGTATTACAGTTACATTTAATGATGATACTAAAGTACAAGGAGAAATTGTAGGTACAGATGAACAAACAGATTTAGCAGTAATTAAAGTTAAAAAAGATAATCTAGTTCCAGCAACACTTGGTAACTCAGACAATGTAAAAATTGGGGAATTTGCAATGGCAATTGGTAGCCCATTAGGACTTAAAAGTACAGTTACTGCTGGAATTATAAGTGCGATAAATCGTAAAATAGAATTACAAGATGGAAAAACATTTACATCAATTCAAACAGATGCTTCAATAAATGAAGGAAATAGTGGGGGAGCTTTAGTAAATAGACATGGAGAAGTTATAGGTATTAATACACTTAAATTTGCAGGAAATGGAGTTGAAGGTATAGGATTTTCTATTCCAATAAATCAAACTAAAAAAATAACAGAACAACTAATTAAGAATAAAAAAGTTGAAAGACCATCTTTAGGTATTATGGGAAAAGAAATAACAAAAGAAATGGCAGAAGTTTTAAATATAAAGAGTGGAGTATATGTAAGTGAAGTAATTGCAAATTCATCTGCTGCAAATAGTGGACTTAAAAAAGGAGATATTATTACTAAATTTAATAATAAAGAAGTTACAACAGTTGCAGATATAAATAATGAAAAAAATAATGTTCAAATTAATCAATTAGTAGATGTTGAATATATAAGAGGTGGAAAGAAACAAACAGTTAAAATGAAAATGCAAGTATCTCCAAATAATACTACAAATACTCAAGAACAAAACAAAAATATTCAACAACAACAAAAACAGGAAAATCAAACTCAACAAAAGCAAGAGAATAATAATATTCGTAATTTCTTCGGTTCACAAAATCCATTTGATTTTGAATAATAAATGATTGAAGATAAAATATAATTATAAAATAAAGAATAAAACAAAAGTAAAAATATAAAGAACAAAGAAAAAATATAGAAAAAAAAGAGATAAAGAAAAAGAAGGATGTTAATAACATCCTTCTTAAAATTCTCCCCTAGCTTGAATAAATATATTGTTATGGAGAAAACTAAGTTTTAAACCTTTTTTAGGGGAGTTTCTTCGAAGTAGGATACCAACCCTCCTTCTGATTAAGCATAACGTAACCTCTTACGGTTTACATAAACATAATATAACATTTTTTAACATTTGTCAACCCCTATAATATATCTTTTAATATTCAATTAAGGTTAAAGTATTTACAAAATATTTATTAAAGTATATTATTATATTATATATAACTTTACAAAGGAAAAATATGAAAAAAATAGGATTAGGATTTAATAATAATATGAAAAATATAAATAAAAAAAATGGTGTAGTACTTACAACTTTAATTACAATAATAATATTGTTATCTATAATAGCAGGTACAGTAACTACATTTTCTTTAGATTATATTAGAGAACAGCAAAAACAAGAATTGCTTTCAACATTGGAATATGTAGAATCAGCAATGGAAGAAAAAATATTATCTAATAGTATATATGATTTAAATATATATGGAACAACAATCTCAGGACAAATGAAAGCAAGGTATAATGAATATGCTGCTAAGCATCATGATATAAGGGAATTTGATGACAGTATAGTGCATATTTCTCAATTTAATTTAAAAGAAATACCAAATAGACGTAAAATAAAAATGTATGGAGTAAATGTTACAGTTTATAGTTTCATAGTATATGATTTAAAAATTAGAAAAGCGTATTATTTAGGGCCTGTATATGCATATCATGATAGAGAAAACAAAGAACCAATATTTCGTTTAAAGGAGAAAGTATGATAGATTTTAAGAAAAATCAAGGTATAACTTTAGTTACTTTAGTAATTACAATTTTAACATTATCAATAATAGTATCAATGGTATCATATATATATATTAGTAGAGATGGAAATAAAAATGTAAAAGAAGCACAAAAAACAATTGATGAGATAGAAGAAATACAGGTAAAACAAGAAATTAAAAGAATATATTTAGAATTAAATCTTCTTACAGAAGATACTGGAATTACTGAAAAAGAAGTAGGGGAAAAAATAATTGAAGTATATAGAGAGTTTCGTTTTTTTGCAGAAAAAAAAGATGGTGAGTATTTAAGAGATTTAAGATATTCTGATGAAACAAAATCAATAATTATGACTTTACATAGGGGTAAAGATAAAAAGATTGAAAAAGAAATTGAAATAAAAGAAATTATGAAATAGGAAAGGGATATGAATGTTATCAAATAATGTATTGAAATACAAGTTAAAAAGCAATAATGGTATAACAATGATATTATTAGTACTTACAATAATAATATTAACAATAATTGCAGGTGTAGTTATTAATTTATCTACAAATAATAATGAATTATTAAATTCAACAATATCACAAAAACAAAAATATAATAATAAGCAAATAGAAGATATATTTTTAGATATATATCATAGAAAGTATGATATAGTAATGTCAAATGCAAAAGCAGATGAGGAGATAGAAGAAAAAATATTTCAACTTGTAAAAAAAGAATTTGAAGAAAAAATGGCAAAAGAAAAATTAAAATATACAGTAGAAAAAATAGATAAAAAATATATTATAAAAGATGAAAAAAAACAAACTATATATGAATATGATGTAGAGTTAATGTAAAAGAGAATAGTATAAATTAAATAATATATAAAGGAATAAATATGAAATATATAAAAGTTAAAAATAACAATGGTATAACAATAGGTATACTAGTAATCATTATTTTAGTACTTGCAACAGTACTTGCAATAGTTATTCAAAAAGCATACGAAAAAGAAGACATTAATATTTTAAAAAATACAGAACAAACACTAAAAAAGTCAGATTTAGCTAATTCAGAACAAGTATATATGCAATCAATTCAAAAAGCACTAAATGAAGCTAAAGATAGTGGTAAATTTTATGATGAAAAAATAGAAGAAATATCTGAATCAGATTTTGAAGCAAAATTTGAAGCATATTGTATTAATAGGACATTAGAGATATTTTTTGAAGATAATAAGATAAGTGAAAAAGCAAAAGAAGAATATAGAGAATATTTTAATGGGAAATTTCAAGAATTATTTTCTAAATTGACAGGTAATAGTATTTCAGGATATATTTCTGTATTTAAAGCACAAATGAATTAAAACAAAAGAAAGGCAAAATATTAAATATGAAAAAAACAATTAAAACATTAATAATATGGACATTAATTTTATCAGTAATAATAACTATAACAAGTTATCTAAATATGTATGGAGAAAAAACTGTTAATTATACAGAGGCATTAAAAAATGTTAAAAGTGGTCAAGTTAAAAAAATAGAGATAGAATCTGATAATAATTCATTAAAATATATGAAAGATGGAAATACATATAGGGCAAATATTCCAAGTGTAAATTCATTTTTAGATGAAATAAAAGGTGAAATCACAGAAAATAAGATTGAAGTATATAAAAAAGACGAACCAAGCTATAAAAAAGTTTTAAAAACAGCAATGTATATAATTCCAACAATATTAGGATTATTAATACTATTTTTAATTTTAAATATGTTAGCTATGAATGGAAAAAGACAAGAAATGGCTAAAGATATAACTTTTGGAAAGAGCAAAGCAAGAAGAATGGATAATGAAGAAGATCCAGAAGTAGTATTTGATAATGTTGCAGGTATAGAAGAAGAAAAAGAAGAATTAAAAGAAATTGTAGATTTCTTAAAAAATCCACAAAAATATATAGATATGGGAGCAAGAATACCAAAAGGAGTACTTTTAGTAGGAAGACCAGGAACAGGTAAAACATTGCTTGCAAAAGCAGTAGCTGGAGAAGCAGGAGTTCCATTTTTTACAATATCAGGTTCTGACTTTGTTGAAATGTATGTAGGAGTTGGAGCAAAAAGAGTAAGAGAAATGTTTCAAGAAGCTAAAAAGAACTCTCCATGTATATTATTTATAGACGAGATAGATGCAGTTGGACGTCAACGTGGAGCAGGACTTGGTGGTGGTCATGATGAAAGAGAACAAACATTAAATCAATTATTAGTAGAAATGGATGGATTTTCTAAAAATGAAGGTGTAATTGTTATGGCTGCAACTAATAGGCCAGATGTATTAGATACAGCATTACTTAGAGCAGGAAGATTTGACAGACAAATAGTAGTATCAATGCCTGATAAAAATGCAAGATTAGAAATATTAAAAGTACATGCTAAAGGTAAAAAATTAGGAGCAGATGTAGAACTTGAAGTTATAGCTAAAAATACAGCAGGATTTTCAGGAGCAGATTTAGAAAATGTATTAAATGAATCAGCGTTACTTGCAGCAAGAGAAGAAAAAGACTATATTACTACAAAAGATATAGAACAAGCAATGATAAAAGTAACTATGGGTCCTGAAAAGAAAAGCAGAGTTATGAGTAAAAAAGAAAGAAAACTAGTATCATATCATGAAGCTGGACATGCTGTAGTATCATACTTTTTACCAACACAAGATAAAGTACATGAAATATCTATAGTGCCACGTGGAATGGCAGGTGGATATACAATGTATAAATCAGGAGAAGATAAATCATTCTTATCTAAAAAAGAAATGGAAGAACAATTAATAGGATTACTTGGGGGAAGACTTGCAGAAGACATAGTACTTGTAGATGTTTCAACAGGTGCATCAAATGATATAGAAAGAGTAACAAAAATAGCACAAGATATGGTAACAAAATATGGTATGAGTCCTGTAATAGGTACAATATGTTTTAAACAAGGTCAAGATGAAGTATTTTTAGGTAGAGATATTGCACAACATAAAACATTTAGCGAAGAAACAGCAGGTAATATAGATAGAGAAGTTAAATTGATTATAGATAAAGCATATGAAGTAGGAAGAGAAATACTAACACAAAATATAGATAAACTACATGAAGTAGCAAAAGTACTAATAGATAGAGAAAAAATAACTGGAGAAGAATTTGAAGCAATTATGAAAGGAAAATAATATATTAAGAAGACAAAAGTTTTCTTGAAATTAGGTAGTGAAATGAACGAAGATAAAAAACAAGAAGAAAAAACAATTTCACAAAAGATAAATGTAACAGAAATACAAATATTAGCAAATAAGCCTAATGCAATGTATATTAATGGATTATTAGAAGCTAAAGAAGATAAAATAGAGCTTTCCTTTGTATCTATAGATAAGAAATATATGGAAAAGATAAGTATTTTAAAAACAAAATCAAATAAAGAAAATGAAAAAAATATATATTATTTTGATATTGATTTAAAAAATATAGATATGGAAAAATCATATTATTTAGAATTAGATAATAATATGTTAAAAATACCAAATCAAACATATAAAGGGAAGTTATTTAATTTATACATAACTGATAATGTATTCTATATTCATTCAAATATATCAACAATAGATACAGAAAGTACTAATTTAAATAACAATAATAATAATGATATTACTACTAATAATAGTAGTAATATTAATGGTGTAAATAATAGTTTAAATAATAATATTAAAAAAAGTAAGAAAGAAATAAGGAAAGAAAATAGAAGAAAAAATAAGCTGAATAGAAATAATAAAAAGCATATAAATAAAAAAAATAGAGAACAAAAAATAGATATAAACACTAAATGTGTACAAAATGTGGATAACTTTTTTCAAAATCAGATAAAAATAGATAATGAAATTAAAGAAGTTAAAAAAATTAAAGAAGTTAAAGAATTGAAAGAAAAAATATCTTCTGAAAAAATAGATGATACAGGAAATATTAAATATAAAACTGAAATACAAAGTATAGGTATATTAAATTCAAAAGATAAAGGAGAATATATCTGGTTTGAATTATCTATTAATAAATATATTAATGAAACTTTAGAATTTTTAGATATTAGAAAAATTAAAGTGTATTTAGAATCTAGTGATATAACTGAATGTATTTCTGATGCAGAAAATATTAATAAAGAAGTTTATCAAAATGAAAAATTTAAAATTCAAAATTCAAAAAAACATTATGGATATATTAGAAAAAACTTAGACGGATTATATTATTTTGATTTTAAAATATCAGATATATGTAACTATATTTGTAAATATATACTATATATAGAGATAGAAGGTAATACAAGAGAAATTAAACTTCCGAAAACTACAGTTATTAATGAAAATATAGAGATTAATGATGGTAAAATACAAATTAAAAAAATCAATAATATAGTACCAAAGGTTAATCCAATTAATAATATATCATATTTAAAATATAATATTTCGTTTTTAGATGTACAAAAAATTAATGGTTTAGAAAAACTTATAGGGAATATTGTGATTTCTAAAGTTATTAAAGGAAAAGAAGAACTTCTTAAATATATACCAAAAATGTATATAGTTTCATTAGATGAAAAATATGTATATGAATTAAAATTAATAAAAAGTAGTAATAATTTGAATATATATTATTTTGAACTAAATTTAGAAGGAAAACCTAGAACAAAATATATATTAAAATGTATTTTAGAAGAAGAGGAATATGTTAAAGATAAAGAATTATTAAAAGAAAGTATTAATAATAATATAATTAATAGTTGTAGTGATAAATATATTCAATTAAAGAATTTATCTATAAGTATAAAAGGAGAAGAATTAGAGATAATATAATGGTAGGTGGATATGTCAAAATTAGTATCAATATTACTAACAGCTTCAATTATTTCAAGTCCATATATAACTAGAGATAATGCAAATCATATAAAAGATATTAATGAAATGGTATCTACAAATGGTGTTAGTACAAGTAGATTAGAAAGAATGCAGATAGATATTCAAAAAACAAATGATGGTAAAACATCATATTTAGAAAATATATTAAATAAGTGGAAATTAGAAAATTATATATTAAATATTAGAAAAAGTATGCAAAATCTTCAGAATAATCAAGAAAATAATCAAAATAATACTCAAAGTACAGTAAATAATGAAGAAAACATTAAAAGACAAAAATTTAATTTTAAATATTTAAAATATATAGGTAATAAGAATAAGGATGAAGTTATCTCATTATTACAAGAACTAAAAAATAGTAATAATAATACATCATATAATATACAAAAACAAGAAAATCCTGATATTCCAAAGATATTAATTCAATTTAAAGATATAATTATAGAGCCTAATTTTGATGATAAAAAATATGAACTATATATATCGCAAGCAATCAAAGAAGTGGAAGACAAAACTTATACAGTAGGTGTATTGGAAAAACAAGGATATATTTCAGAAATATATATATTTGAAGTTAATAGTATAAAAAAATCAGATAGATAATTATACAAAAGTAGAGAGGTAATATGGATAAACAAAAGATACAAAAAAATGCAAATACAACAATGATAATAGGTTCAGACCATGGTGGGTATGAATTAAAAGAAGAATTAATTAAATATATTTTAGATAAAAAATATACTAATTTTAAAATAATTGATGTTGGAACAGATAGCCTAGATAGAACAGATTATCCAATATATGCAGAATTAGTTGGAAAAAAACTAGTATCAGAATTAAAAAAATATAATGTAGAAAATAATGTGGAAAATTCAGATTTTAAAGTATTTGGTATATTAATTTGTAAGTCAGGACATGGTATGATTGTAGCGGCAAATAAGGTGAAAGGTGTTAGAGCTAGTTTAGTTAATAATGAAATTGGAATTAAAAATGGTATTGAAGATGATGATATAAATGTATTTTGTGTATCTTCAAATGATGTAGATTTAAAAAATTTAATTAAATATTTAGATATAATTATAGATTCAAAATTTAAAAATACAGATAGATATGTTAAAAGAATTAAACAAATTGAGAAAATGGAAAATAATTTTAATAATTAATAATTAATTAACATTCTATAATTGAATATTGTTTACATATTTCAATTATGTGATATAATAAAAAAGAGATACGGGAGATACAAATGAAGCAAACAAAACGTGAAAAAGCAATATTAATATTTTTATATACAGTAATAGTAGTACTTGTAACAATTAATGCAACATATTATTGTATAGAAAATGGAATAAATATATTTAAACCTGCAACTTTTAAAAAACATTCTAATGCAAGTTACAAAGAATTAAGTAGAGAATTAAAGAAGGTTAGAAAAGTACTTGATGAAAGATATGTAGATAGCAATAGGGATGAAAAAGCATTGCTAGAAGGAGCTATTAAAGGCTATGTATCAGGATTAGGTGATAAATATACAGAATATTATACAAAAAAAGAATGGGAAGATATAAATACGAGAGTTAGTGGAGAATATAAAGGAATAGGAGTTGTACTTTCACTAAACGAAAATGAAGAAGCAATTATAACTCAGGTTATGAAAGATGCACCAGCTGAAAAAGCAGGACTATTACCAGAAGATAAGATAATTCAAATAGACAATCATGTTATCTCAAATAATACTTTAGATGAAATTGCAGATAAACTAAAAGGGAAAGAAAATACAATTGTTAAATTAAAAATTTCAAGAATAGAGAATAATAAGAAAGTAATTAAAGATGTAGATGTAAAAAGAGAAGATATTAAAATAAATAATACATCATTTAAAATGTTAAAAAATAATATTGGATATATTAGAATTGAAACATTTGATGAACATGTTCATGAAAATTTTGAAAAAGCATATACAGAATTAAAACAAAAAGGAATGAAAAAACTAATTATTGATGTAAGATATAATGGTGGAGGAGATTTAAGATCTACACAAAAGATATTAGAATTAATTTTACCTAAAAACACATTAATATTTAAAACAGAAGATAAATATCATAATATAGAAGAAGTTAGAACTAAAAAAGATCCTAAAATATCAGAAGAAATTATAGTATTAGGAAATAAATATTCAGCCTCTGCTTCAGAAATATTAATATCTGCATTAATAGATAATAATAGAGCTAAATTTGTAGGAGAAAAAACTTTTGGAAAAGGAGTTATTCAAACAATAATCCCATTTAAGTTAGAAACAGGAATTTTAAAAGGTGGGGTACTTAAAGTAACTACAGAAGAATACAAAAGAGCAAACGGAGAAAAAATTAATAAGATAGGAATAAAACCACAAGTAGAAGTTAAATTAACAAAAGATAATTTGCAAAAAAAGAAAGATGTTCAATTAGAAAAAGCAGAAAAAATCTTAGGAGGAAAAAATGAATAATCAAGTAGAAGTTAATTATGATGAAGAATTAGATAAATTAATGAAAGTAAGAAAAGAAAAATTAGAAGTGTTAGTAGAAGAAGGGAAAAATCCATTTATACAAACAAAATTTAATAAAACACATTCATCAAAAGAAATAAAAGAAAACTTTGAAGAATTAGAAGGAAAAGATGTATCAATAGCAGGAAGAATAATGACAAAAAGAGTTATGGGAAAAGCATCATTTACTACAATTCAAGATGAACAAGATAGAATCCAACTATATTTATCAAAAAATGATTTAGAAGAAAAATACTTAGATTTCAAAAAATACGACTTAGGAGATATTATAGGGGTTACAGGATTTGTATTTAAAACAAAAACAGGAGAAATATCTGTACATGTAAAAGATATAACTTTACTTACAAAAGCATTAAGACCGTTTCCAGACAAATTTTCAGGACTTAAAGATGTTGATATGAGATATCGTCATCGTGAATTAGATTTAATTGTAAATTCTGATGTTAAGAACATTTTCTTAAAAAGAATTCAAATATTAAAAGAAATAAAAGAATATTTAAATAATTTAGGATTTTTAGAAGTAGAAACTCCAATATTACATACAGTAGCTGGTGGAGCGGCAGCTAAACCATTTGAAACACATCATAATGCATTAAATATGGAAATGTATTTAAGAATTGCAAATGAATTACATTTAAAAAGACTAATTGTAGGTGGATTTGAAAAAGTATATGAAATGGGGAGAATGTTTAGAAATGAAGGTATATCAATTAAACACAATCCAGAATTTACAAATATAGAGCTATATCAAGCATATAAGGACTATTTTGATATGATGGATTTAACAGAAGATTTAATTGGAACAGTAGCACAAAAAACATTAGGAACAACAAAAATAGAGTATGCAGGGCAAACAATAGACCTTAAAAAAGGTTGGAAAAGAATCACAATGAATGACGCTATAAAAGAAGTTACAGGTATAGATTTTAATAATGTAAAAACATTAGAAGAAGCATTAGAAATAGCTAAAAAGTATAATATTGAAGTACAAGAATCACAAAAATCAATAGGTAGTATTATGAATTTGATGTTTGAAGAAACAGTAGAAGAAACATTAATACAACCAACATTCATATATGATTATCCAATAGAAGTATCACCACTTACAAAGAAAAAAGCAGATAATCCAAAACTTACAGAAAGATTTGAATTATTTATAGGTGGAAGAGAATATGGTAATGCATATTCAGAATTAAATGACCCAATAGATCAATATGAAAGATTTTTATCACAATTAGAAGCTAGAGAAAAAGGTGATGAAGAAGCATGTATGATGGATACAGACTTTATAGAAGCATTAGAATATGGAATGCCACCAACAGGAGGACTTGGAATAGGAATAGATAGATTAGTAATGTTACTTACAAATTCTGCATCAATTAGAGATGTACTATTCTTCCCTACAATGAAACCAAAATCAAATAATTAGATATTAATGTACTAATACAAAAGTATTGGTACATTTTTATTTAAATGAAAAATAATAGATATATGTATAAATATATGGTATACTAAATATTAGATAAATAACTTTTAATATTAGGAGGAAAAAATGAAAAAAATATTAACAATAAATCCAGGTTCAACTTCAACAAAAATAGCAGTATTTGAAGATGACAACAAAATATACGAAAAAACATTAAGACATTCATCAGAAGAAATAGGTAAATATGAAAAAATATATATGCAATTAGATTTTAGAAAAAATGTAATACTAGATGGATTAAAAGAAGCAGGTATTGAATTAGGAGAAATAGACGCAATAGTAGCTCGTGGAGGTCTTTTAAAACCGATAGAAGGTGGAACATATGAAATAAATGAAAAAATGTTAGAAGACTTAAAAAATGGTGTTGGTGGGCAACACGCTTCAAACTTAGGAGGACAACTTGCAAACGAATTAGCAAATACAGTATCAAAAGAAATTAAAACATATATAGTAGATCCTGTAGTTGTAGACGAATTAGAACCACTAGCAAGAATTTCAGGATTAAAAGAAATAGAAAGAGAAAGTAAGTTTCATGCATTAAATCAAAAAGCAATAGCAAAAAGATATGCAAAAGAAAATAATCTAAAATATGAAGACTTAAACCTAATAATCGCACATATGGGTGGTGGAATAAGTGTAGCGGCACATAAAAATGGACGCGTAATAGATGTTGCAAACGCATTAGATGGAGAAGGTCCATTTTCACCAGAAAGAGCAGGTTCTTTACCAACAGGAAGTTTAATAGACTTATGTTTTGATAATGGATATACAAAAGAAGAAGTTAAAAAGCTTTTAGTAGGAAAAGGTGGATTTGTATCATATTTAAATACAAATGATGCAAGAATAGTAGAAGAAAATGCAGAAAAAGGAGAAAAAGAAGCAGTACTTATGTATGAAGCAATGGCATATCAAGTATCAAAAGAAATAGGGCAACTTGCAACAGTATTATATGGAAAAGTTGATAGAATAATACTTACAGGTGGAATAGCTTACTCAAAATTAATGCAAAAATTAATAGAAGAAAGAGTTTCATTTATAGCTGGACTTACAGTATATCCAGGAGAAGACGAATTAGAAGCATTAGCACTTGGAGGACTTAGAGTGTTAAATGGAGAAGAAGAAGCTAAAAAATATTAATATTAGGAGGCAAAAATAGCTAAATATACAAGAGAACAACAAGTAATGGATATTGCAAATAGTAATAATGGGATAGTTAAAACAAGTTATATAGAATCATTAGGGATAAGTTCTAAAACAATAACAACACTTGTTAGAAAAAAACAACTTAAAAAAATATCTAAAGGTATATACACAGTAATATCATTTAATGATAAATACTATATATATCAATCAAGATGTAGAAAAGGTATATATTCACATGAAAGTGCATTATACTTAAATAATCTTATTAAACAAGAACCTAAAATATATAATATAACTATTGTAAGTCATTATAATACAAGGATAATAACAAATGAAGAATGTAAATACTATTACTTAAAAGAAGATATGGTAGATGTAGGTAAAACTGAAATATATACAAAAGATAATAATCTAGTTGTATCATATGATACAGAAAGAGGATTATTAGATTTAGTTATTCTAAGAAAAAAAGCAAGTAAAAATGTTGAATATGATAAAATTATACATTATTTCAAACTATATTTAAAAAGTAAGCATAAAAATATACAAAAACTATATGAATATGCTCAAAAATTAGATGTAGTGCAAGAACTAGAATATATATTAGCACTTCTTACATAATACTATAATTATATAATAAAATGCTAAATATAATTACAAATGATAATAAAAGTATACAATAAAAAAGTATACTTTTTGTTGTATAAAATTAAAATAAAGGATGTTGTATGATAAAATTTGATTTAAGTAAAATAAAATTTAGAAAAGTAGAATTACCGATATTTAGTAAAAAAATATTTAATTCATTTGAAGAAACTTTTGAATATTTAGAAAAAAAGAATTCAATAATTAATGAAAATGAAATTATACTAAAAAAATTAGAAGGAGAAAAATTAAGTACAGAAGAAAAGCAAAAATTATTTTTTTATATTATATATAACAAATATGCATATTCATTAAGTAATTTTAAAATTAAAAGATTTAATTTCTATGTATATAATATAATAGATAAATATCAAACTATAAATTTGCCTAAAACAAGAAGAAAAATAGCAGAGAGTAATAGAAAAAAATTAATACATAACATAAATGAAATATTAAGAATTAATAAATACTTTATTAAAAAGAATAAAAAAATAAATGAAAAAATATGTAAAATATATACATTTGAAGAATTAGAAAATATTAAAAAATATATTGAAGAAGAAAATAAAAAGGGGCATAATATAGAAGTTGATATAATAAAAGATATTAAAAATGCAATAGAATATGAGTATGACTCATTATATAAAGAAAATTTTAATACATATATAAGAAAGTTTATTAGATCCTATATTAAAGAAAAGAAGAAAACTGAAAAAGAAAATAAAGATAAAAAGAAGAAAGGGAAAGGAAAAAATAAAAATAATAATCTAAAAGAAAAATATAAAATTGAGATAAAACATAAAGTAGATAAAGATGAATTAATTAAAAAAATACATAAAGAACAAGAAGAATATGTTGAAGAAAAAATAAATAAGCTTAAAAAGAATTATACAAAGCAAGAATATAATCAAAAAATAAAACCAATAAAATTTATATATCAATATATATATGATGAACAAATAAAGCATAAAATTTTCAAAAAACAATTTAAAGAATATATAATTTCACATATTATATTGTATAGAGACGAAGAAAAAGTTTTTAAATATAAATCATTTAATAATTACTTAAAAAAAGAAAAATTAGATAAAATATATCCATATATAACGGAAGTTTTTTTAGAAGGTACAAAATTAAGTAAATATCTAGATAATGTTGAAGAAAAATTAAAAGAAAGAGTATATGCTGAATGTTATGAATACTTTAAAAATAGAATATCTTTTAAAAGATTTAATGAAACAATAAAACATAGAGATATATTATACATATATGGTATAGTTTTAAAAATAAAATATAGAAATTCTAAAAACAAAAAAGAAGTTGAAAAACAAAAAGAACATAAAAAAAATAAGATAGATAAATATAAAAAAATAAAATATAATGGAATATATAGAATAGAAAAGCTAAAAGTGAAAGATATTAAAGAAGAAGTAAAAATATTTAAAATATTTGGAAAAGAATATACAAATAAAATTAAAGAATATATAAATGATGAAAATATATATTTTTGTAATGATGAACGAGTTAGTTTTAGAAGCTTTTATTCTAGTGCAAATAATATGATATTTTTAAGTAATCTAACTACAAAAACTATTATACATGAATTAGGACATGCAGTACAAAAATCATTTATGAAAAAAAATGTAATTAGAACATATCATAATGATATTTTAATAGAATTACATTCACAAATGAATGAATATGTATATATAGAAAATATTTTAAAAAATATAACTCCAGATAATATTAATAATACAGAAAATATAGAACAAAAATTTAAAATATATTCAGAATTTATAAATAGGATAAGAATAAGAAAAAATATAGAAAATATTAATATTAAAGCTCAAATATTAAAATATATACATGATATTTTTAAAAAATATGATAAAGAAAAACAAACATTAGAAGACGAAAAATCAAAAGCATTAATAGTAGATAATATAGATAAATTATTAGAAAATTTTACAGAAGAAGAACAATATAATATGTTTTTACAAAGTAAATTTATTTTTAGAATGTTTGAAGAAATAAAATATGATTTTCCAAGATATCTAATACCAACAATATATAAAAAAATTACAACTCAAAAAGGATATAAGGAAAAATATATTAAAAGTATGAAGAATCTTAATACAAAAAGTATAAATGAATTATTAAATTTATTAGAAGTAAACCCTATAACAAATAATGAAGAGTTGCTTCAAAACTATATTGAATCAATTGATAGATTGTTAAAATATATTTAAATATATTTTATAGTATAAACAAATATAAGATGTGATAATTTGTGTTTTCTGCAAATATATAGATATAAAATATTAATTTAATTATAGTTGATAAGAATATAAAAATATGATAAAAATATGAATAATAATATAAGGAGAAATGTAATGAAAATATATAATAGTTTAACAAGACAAAAAGAAGAATTTAAAAGTATTATTCCTAATAAAGTTGGACTATATGTATGTGGACCTACAGTATATGGAATGCCACATTTAGGACATGCTAAAAGTTATGTGTTTTTTGATACATTAGTTAGATATTTTAAATATATAGGTTATGAAGTTAAATATGTTCAAAATATTACAGATGTAGGACATTTAGTTGGAGATGGAGATTTTGGAGAAGATAAAATTCAAAAAAAGGCAAAATTAGAAAAAATAGATCCGATGGAAATAGCATATAAGTATGAAAATATATATTTTAAATATATGGAAAGATTAAATGTTATGAAACCGTCTATTAGTTGTAGAGCAACAGGACATATAGCTGAAATGATAGATATGATAAAAATATTAATTGAAAAAGGATATGCATATGTTACAGATATAGGAAATGTATATTTTGAAGTATCCAAATTTAAAAATTATGCTCAATTATCATTAAGAGATACAAGTAAAAATGAAACAGGAACTAGAATAAATGAAATACATGATAAAAGAGACTATAATGATTTTGCATTATGGAAAAGAAATGTAGATAATCATTTAATGGAATGGGATTCACCATGGGGAGCAGGTTTTCCAGGGTGGCATATTGAATGTAGTGCCATGAGCAAAAAATATTTAGGAAATACTTTTGATATACATGGTGGTGGTATGGATAATATGTTTCCACATCATGATTGTGAAATTGCACAATCAGAAGCTGCAAATGGTGTAAAATTTGCAAATTACTTTGTACATAATAATTTAGTTACAATAGATGGCAAAAAGATGGGAAAATCTTTAGGTAATTATATTTCACTAGATGAATTGTTTGAAAAATATGAACCAGACTTTGTAAGGTTTTACTTACTTTCAACACATTACAGGAAACCAACAAACTTTAATAAAGAAAAATTAGAAGAAACATATATATGGTATAATAAATTACAAGAAATGTTTAAAGAAATACAACATATAAATATAAATTATGAAAAATTAGAAAATACTGATAATGGAGAATATGCTAAAAATTTAAGAAAAGAAATGGAAGAAGAATTATCAGACGATTTAAATACATATGGTGTAATTGTAAAATTATATGAGTTATATAATGTATACAAAAAAGAAAAAGAAGATTTAGAATTAATAAAAGAAATACAAGAAATATATAATGAGATAATATTAAAAGTTTTAGGTATAACATTTAATATAGATAAAGTAATATTAAGTTCTGCACTTCAAGAAAATATAATAGATAATGATAAAAGAGAAAAAGATTTAATTAATTTAATTTTAGATGTAAGAGAAGAATTAAGAAATAATAAAAATTTTGAGTTATCTGATAAAATTAGAGAAGAACTTAAAAATTTAAATATAGATGTTAAAGATAAATAAATAATATTTTTGTATAAATTTTAAATTATAATAACTATTAAGTAAATAGCTCCACACATTTTGTACTTTAATAGTATTTTCATTAGCTTTCTTATTTTAGATTATTTCAAAAAGGAGTTTAAAAAATATGAAAAGAGGAATATTTTTAAGTATAAAACCAGAATTCATAAAAAAGATTATAAGTGGAGAAAAAAATTATGAATTTAGAAAATATTGTCCAAAAGAAAAAATTGATTTACTTTATGTTTATGAGACTTCTCCATCGTGCTTATTAAAATATATTCTTACTATAGATAAGATTGTTAAATATCCAAATGAAATAGATGAATATGGATATGGGAATGAAGATTTTAATAAAGGTATTAAAAAATCTAAATTTGCATATCATATATCTAAAGTTGAAGAATTAGAAAGCCCTATACCATTATCTATATTAAAAAAAGAGTTTAACTTTACAGCTCCACAAAGCTATGCCTATGATTCATGTTACCCTAAATTAGTAAAAAAGATAGAGAATAGTAAAAAAAGAGTATTAATTAATAATATTATTTAATTTAGATTAATAAGATAGTTAAAACAAGTCATATAAGATGTAATAAAATAATATTGATATATAATAATATCATGTATTTTATTACATTTTTTATTTTAATAATTATATGTCAAATATGTTTGAACTTTCTACAAAGAATACTGTAATAATAGGTATAATATATTGCTTTTTAAGGTATATAATAATATAATTATATTATTAAGAGAAAAGGAAGAGAAGATAATGTATAAATCAGGATATGTAAGTATAATAGGTGAAACAAATGCCGGGAAGTCAACATTGTTAAATAAAATAATGGGAGAAAAAATATCAATCGTTTCACCAAAAGTGCAAACAACACGAACAAATATTAAAGGAATATATACAGATGATGAAAAACAAATTATATTTGTAGATACTCCTGGAATTCATAAAAAAAATTCAAAATTATCTAAATTAATGATTGAAAATGCAATTGGAAGCATAAAAGATGCAAACGTTATAGTATATGTAGTTGCAGCAAACAAAAAGAAGTTAAGTCAATTTGATTATGATATATTAGAAAAATTAAAAAAAGTCAAAACACCAATAATTTGTGTATTAAACAAGGTGGATAGAGTAAAAAAAGAGTTATTGCTTGAAAAAATACAAGAATTACAAAGAAAAGTAGAATTTAAAAGTATAATTCCAATATCAGCATTAACAGGAGACGGAGTAGATATAGTACTTAATGAGATAACTAAATTATTAGAAGAAGGTCCAAAATATTATCCAGATGATATTTACACAGATCAAACATTAAGACAAATGACAGAAGAAATAATTAGGGGTAAAGCACTAAAATTATTAAGAGAAGAAATACCACATGGAATATATATAGAAACAGAAAACTTTAAGCAAAAACAAACTAAAAAAGGACAACATATATATGATATAGAAGTTAATATATATACAAGAAAAGATACACATAAAGGAATTATAATTGGTAAAAATGGAGAAATGCTAAAAAGAATTGGTACATATGCAAGACAAGATTTAGAAGCATTTTTAGAATCAAAAGTTAATTTGAAAATATGGGTAAAAGTTAGAAAAAATTGGCTTGATAATGATTCAATAATTCAAAAATTTAAATAGATAATTAAATAAAGAGTAGGAAAATATGTCAAAAATAATTAAAACATCTGGAATAATAATTTCTGAAAATATTACATTACAACAAGATAAAATACTTACAGTTTTAACACCAAACTTAGGTAAAATATCTGTAATTGTAAAAAAATGTTATACAAAAAATAAGCAATATATTTCAGGTACAGAATTTTTAGTTTTTTCAGACTTTATACTATTTAAAGGCGAAAAAATGTACCACTTAAACGAATTACATTTAAAAGAAAACTTCTATAATATTAGAATGGATTTTGATAAATTAGTAACAGCATCAGAAATTTTAAAGTTTGTTAGAAAATATATAGATGAAGCAATATCAATACATACAAATATATCAAAAATTGAATATATAGAATACTATAATATATTTAAACTTACAATAATCTCACTATATAATATATCAATGGAGAGCAGACCACTTAAACAAATAGAATTAATATACAAATTTAAAGTATTAGATATATTAGGATTTAAAATTCAATTTCCAAAGATATTAGAAAACGAAAAAAATACAGAAGTTTTTATGCCTAAGGAAAAGACATATATAAATAAGTATATATATAATATATTAAAATATATGCAAAATACAGAACTTGAAAAATGTATGAATTTTAAAACAACAGAAAATAAGTTAGAAGAATTAGAACAATATTTACAAAAATTCATACAATTTAATTTTTAATATTTAACTATGATTAATAATACAAAAGAAAAAGGAGTAAATATGAAAGCTTTTAAACAAGAAGTACCAAGTAAAAAAGAAATAGAGATGGTAGTAAACAATTTAAAAAACTCATACTCAAAATATTCAAAATTCAGAGTATCTGCATTATTAAAAACTAAAGGAGATAAAGATAATATATTTTTAGGAGTAAATGTAGAAAATGCTGGAATACAGAGTGTATGTGCAGAAAGGAGTGCATTTGTATCAGCAATATCAAATGGAAAAAGAGAATTTGAATATCTATTACTGGTTGCAGATGAATATGTATTACCTTGTGGATATTGCAGACAATTTATTACTGAATTTGTAAATGAAGATTTTAGGATATATATTTATGATATGAAAAATAAGAAAATATCAGAATATACAATTAATGAATTATTACCAAATGGATTTAGTTTTAATAAATAATATAAATAAAATTATACAAAAGAGGATGATATGAAAAAAATAGGATTTTTAAATGATAAATATATTGAATTAGAAAAAAAAGGAATACTTGAAAGAAAAGAAAAATTTGAAGGTAAACTATATTTAGAAGTAGGTGGTAAATTATTAGATGATTTGCATGCAAAAAGAGTATTACCAGGATTTATACCAGATAACAAGATTAGGATTCTTGAAAGTTTAAAAAATGAAATAGAAGTTATAGTTACTGTTGGACAAAAAGCAATAGAAAGTAATAAGGTTAGACAAGATAAAGGTTTAACATATAGTGATGAGACTTTTAATATTATCAATAGTTTAGAAAAAAGAGGGATTTTAATAAATTCAATAGTAATTAATCAATACGAAAAAACACCAAATACAGATAAATTTATATCAGAAGCTAAAAATAAGGGGATAAAGATATATACACATAAAAAAATATCAGGATATCCATATGATGTAGATTATGTAGTGTCAGAAGAAGGATTAGGACAAAATGAATATATAGAAACAAAAAGAGATATTGTTTTAGTTATAGGTCCAGGTCCAAGTAGTGGAAAAATGTCTACATGTTTATCACAACTATATTTAGATTCAAAAAAAGGTATAAAATCAGGGTATGCAAAATTAGAATTATTTCCAATTTGGAATTTACCAGTAGAACATATGGTAAATATTGCATATGAAGCGGCAACAGCTGATTTAGAAGATAAAGTTATGATAGACCCTATGTATTTATCAAAATATAATAAAATTGCAACAAGCTATAATAGGGATGTAGAATTATTTCCAATATTAGATACATTATTAACAAAAATATATGGAGAAAGAATATATAATTCACCTACAGATATGGGAGTAAATTATGCCGGAGATTGTATTTCATCAGATGAAATTGTAATAAAGGCATCTAAAATAGAGATTATCCGTAGATATTTAAAAGCAGTATACGAAGAAAAATATGAAAATGGAGATACAAATCAACCACAATTATTAAAAAGACTTTTAAATAAAGCACAAATTGATATATTTGAAGATGAAGTTGTAGCAAAAGTAGATAAAGAAAAAAGTATAAATAATAATGATAATTGTTTAATATTATTAGAAAATGGAGAAGAATTTGTAGGAATAGAACAAGATAATATATCTGCATTTGCAATTTGTATATTAAATGTATTAGAAAATAAGTTGAATTTAGAAAAAGATACTCTGTTTTGCAGTAAAATGATAGAAAATATTTTAAAATACAAAAAGCAAACAGAAGATATAGAAAGTCAAAAAATAGAGGCCGTAGATTGTATATTAGCATTTGCTATATTACAAGATAAAAATGAAATATACAAAAAAGCAATTCAGGAATTACCTATTTTTAAATATGCAAGATTACATTCAAGTAAAGTAATATCAAAAAGTGATATACAATTAGCTAAAAAATTAAAAATAGATTCAACATTTATATGTTAATGTTAATATTAATATTAATATTTATATAATCTAGGAGATAAAATGATAGAAAAAATTAAAGAAATAATGAATAGATTTTTAAAAATTATATGTAAATTTATAAAAATAATTTTACAATTAATACCAATAATTATATTATCATTAATTATATTGAGATTAACAATAAATAAGGATAGATATCAAGAATTAAGTTTCCTATTTATTATAAGTTGTGTATTTATATGTTTATTAATATTAATTGCATTAATAAATTTATATAAACATATAAAATATAGAAATAAAAATAAGAAGAAAAGAGTTGTATTTGGAATAAATTCATTAAAAATAGGTGGAGCAGAAAGAGCATTAGTAGATTTAGTTAAAAAAATATATAATGCATATGATGTAACTATTTATACAATATATGGGAATGGAACATTTGAAAAAGAATTGCAACAATTAGTACTAGACAAAAAAATAACTTTAAAAACAATATTCAAAAAAGAACCTAAAACACTTTTTACAAAAAAAATACAGATGTTGTTATTATATATTTTTTATCCAGTTATATATACTGCAAATATAAAAAATATATATGATGTAGAGATAGCATTTGTAGAAGGAATTATGACTAAAATGTTTGCATTAGAAAGTAGAGCTAAAAAAATAGCATGGGTACATTTTGGAGCAAGTAAAATTGTAGCTAAACAACAAGATAGTGTAATAACAACAAAATATGAATTATTAAAAAAAGTTATAGATAGAATAACTTATTTAAAATATAATGATATAATATTTGTAAGTAATACAGCTAAAGAAAACTTTTTAAAAGAATTTGGTGATAAAATAGAAGATAAAGTGTCTATGCATGTTATATATAAGTATTTAGATATAAAAAGGATAAAAGAGCTTTCAGAAGAATATATTCCAGAAGAAATAACACCAACAATTACAAGTATAGTAACAGTTGCTAAAATAATTCCAGAAAAAGGAATAGATAGATTACTTGATGTACATGAAAGATTAATAAAAGATGGATTTATACATAATATATATGTAATTGGAGATGGAATAGATAGAGAAAGATTAATTAATGAGACTAAAAAAAGAAAATTAAAACATTCATTTAGACTTGTTGGAGAAATTTCAAATCCATATCCATATATTAAAAATGGAAACTATTTTGCACTATTATCAAAAGTAGAAGGATATGGTATAGTTATAGATGAAGCAAAAGTTTTAAGAAAAGAAATATTAATAACAAAAACAGCATCAATAGAAGCAGTACAAAAATATAGTAATATACATATATTTGAAAATACAGAAGAAGATATATATAATGGAATTAAGAAAGTATTAGGTACAAGAGAAAAAAATAAGAAAAATAAAAGAGAGATAGTTAATAATTTACATATATTTGAAAGAATAAATGATTCTAAGATATATGATATTATAAATATAATTAATAAATAGTGGAGAATAATAAATAGATGGACAAAATTTTTAATTTAATAGATGATCAGAAACCATTTATATCTATATTAACTTCAACATATAATAGAGCAGATGGATTAATAAAAGCATATGAAAGTATTTTAGAAAATACAAGATGGGGAGTTACTATAGAATGGTTAATAATGGATGATGGTTCAGTAGATGACACAGAATATTTAGTAAAACAGTTTAAAGAAGTACCAAATTTAAAAATACAGTATTTTTATCAAAGAAATTCAGGTAAAATGACTGCGATAAATAAGTTGGTAGAACTTGCTAAAGGAAAATTCATAATAGAATTAGATTCAGATGATTATTTAACATATGATGCTATTAAGAAAATAAAAGAAAACTGTTTCATATTACCTAATATATATGGTTTTGTATTTTTAAAAGCATATAGAAATGATAAAATTATGGGAAAAAAATTTAAAAATCCTGGATGTAATACAACAATATTTGAAACAACTTTTATAGATAATATAGAAGGAGAAAAAATAATTGTATATAATACAGAAATTAGAAAACTTTTTGAACATAAATTGGAAAATAATGAAAAATACATAATAGATTCAAGATTACATCATCAAATGGATAAAGAATATGAAGTATTTACATTTAATGAAGTATTAGAATATTGTACATATTCTAAAGATAGTTATACAAATAATATTGAAAAAATATCAATGGAAAATCCATACGGATATTATATGTATTTTAAAGAATTATTAGAATTTGATTTAACATATGTAAAAAAATCAAAAAAATTATATATATATAATCAATATATATTATATACAATATTAACAAAACAAAAACTAGATTTAAGTACAGTTGCAAATTTAAAATCTAAAATACAATTAATACTAATATATATATCAAAAATATTTGATATAAAAAGAAAAGGATTTGTAAAACATATGCAAGTAGAGTTCAATAAGAAAAATACAATAAATCAAATAGTTACAGAAAAACAAAAAAAAGAAAATATAGCTAGAGGTTTAGAAAAAGAAAATACAGAAGAAAGATTAGAAAGATTAATTAATGAAAATAAGAGAAAAAAATAAAACAAGTAAAGAAATAGAGCAGATAACTAATTATATAATATTTGCAGGTATAACAACAGTATTTAATATATTTATATATGAAATATTAAAAATTATAACTATATTTAGAGAAAATTTAGTATTAAATAATTTTATAACAACAATATTAACAGTAATATTTGCATTTATCACTAATAAATTATTTGTATTTAAAGATAAAGAAAATACTATAGAGCAAACCACTAAACAATTCACCCTATTTATAATTTTTAGAATAATAATATATATATTAATAGAATTACTATTATTTACATTTATGATAAAACAATTAAATTTATCAGATAATTTTGTAAAAATATTTACTCAAATATTAGTTGTATATATAATATATTTATTTAGTAAAAAATATGTGTTTAGTAAATGATAATTAAAAATAATTTTAAAATAAGTTAAACTTTTAATTTAACTTATTTTTTGTTTTTTAATATTTTTATTGGCTTAATGTCAATGATAGGTGTTAAAAATATTACAATAATATTAAAATCTTATTAAATTAAATATTAATTAGTAATTAAAATTATAATTTTTTAATTTAGATTATATATAATTAAATTGTATTAAAATTAAGTTTAAAAAATAACTTAATATATAAAAAAATTAGGAGATATAATGTATAAACAAAAGAAAAATGATAATACAAATAATGGTATAACACTAATTGCATTAGTACTTACAATAATAGTATTACTAATACTTGCAGGAGTAGCACTTAGTTTAGCACTTGGGCAAAATGGATTAATATTTAAGTCAAGAGAAAGTAAGCAAGAGCAAGAAATAGCACAAGAAAAAGACAGAATAATGACAGCATATAGTGCAAGTTTTACAAATAAAGATGGAAAATTTAATAAAGTTACTTTTAAAGATGAATTAGATAAACAAGGTATAGGTTTAGAAGGAGAAATAAATGTAGAAGAAAATGGAAAATTACTAAAATTTAAAACAAAACATGATGAATATACAGTAGATTATGAAATAGATAATGGTATAATAAAAAGAAAATCAATAGGGCAAGCGGAAACTCAAACAACTACGCCGATAGCACCTATAGATTTAAAGATTGGAGATATAGTTTATTATGACCCAACAAAGGGAGTAACTGATAACAGTAAACTAACATATACAAGTCAAGAAGGTACAGTACAAACAGGTGGTAATAGATATGGCACTCAAACTGTAACAGCTAAAAATACTAATAATGAATGGGTAGTTATATCTACTGCTAATAATCAAATAAAAGTAATCTCAAAAGAACCTATAGGAGATATAGTAGGTGGAGAAAATAATAAGTTTACACTTAAAGGTGGAACAGGTTGGTTATATGCAGAAGAAGAATTACATAAAGCGTGTAGCGTGTATGGACATGGAAAAGGGGCTAAAAAAATTACAACAACATATCAAATAGGTAATAAGTATACAGAAGAAGTCCAAATGAGAACATTAACTGGTTCTGGTGCAAGAAGTATGACTATGGAAGATATAGTTAAGATAATGAAAGGTGAACAATACTCAGATTTTACAGAAGATGAAAAAAAAGGATTTGAAAAATACTATATGAATCCAATAACTAGATGTCCAGAAACATATTATCTAACAATAAGTAGCACACAAGAAAATGGACTTAGTGCAGATAAAAAAGGATTTGATAGTAAATCTTATAGTATAACTAATACGGAAGAACAATATGATAAGGATTTAGTAACAGATTCAAAGGTGAAAGAAAGTAAGGAAAAGTTAAAAGGACATATATTTAAGGATAATGAATATTGGATGGCTTTTCGTTATATTAATGGCATACACAATAATAGGTTTTTTAGTGTTGCTCATTGTAGTGGGGTTTGCTTAACTCCTGCTCGGAGCTTTCGTTATATTTGAAGATGATCTTATGGATGAGGATAATCCTAGTAATTTTTTAAGACCTGTAGTACATTTAGATGGAAGTATGATAGAGAAAGTAAGTGCAGGACAATGGAAGATAAAAGATTAAAATAATGTAAATATATATACAAACAAAATTAAAAGAAAATGTATTTTTGTACATTTTCTTTTTAATTTAATTTTATTCTATTCTATTCTTTTCTTTTCTATTCTTTTCTTTTCTTTTCTTTTCTTTATTTATTTATGTATATATTTAATATTTATTTATTGTTTTTTAAATTATGATTAAATTGTATAAAAATTATTGTAACTTATGAGTTTTTATCATTATTTATGTATACAACCTTTTGAGTATAGTCTAACTTTATAGGTAAATATGGAGTAGTAGAAAGAGAATAAAGGTCTGTTGCTAATATATCTTTGTTAAATATTCTTGACTTTGATTTGTTTATATTTTCTTTTTCAAAACTTGCTACAGATACAATAATATCCAATTTAGGATTGTTTTCAGCTATTAACTTAATTAAGTCTTTACCTTTGTTATTAAATCCTAAAACTCGTATATATGGTTTACTTGATTTTGCAGTATGCATATCTTTTTTAGTAGTTTTAAGTAATATATTTAAAAGAATACGACGAACCTTACTTTCAGTATATCTTTTAGATTTAATATTTGATACTAGTTCTTCATAGTTTTTAGAAATAAATGCTGCTTTTTTAATACGATTTTCTAAACCTTCAGAAACATCTTGTGTATTTGCAAGTTCTTCTAAACTCATTGTTAATATATTATAGAAGAGTATAGATTCAAAAGGTTTTAATGAAGATGTAGTTATATATTTTAAATTATTTAATAATATATTGTATACATTTTGTGGGATACTTTGTTTAAACTCTTCATTTTGTATAATTGCTTTTCTAATTCTACTTCCACTTGAGATATTACCTATAGTAGCAACATCATCAGTATTATGTGGTTCATTTCTTTTAATTGTAATTGCAGTAACTGGAAAGTTTTGTTGTTTGATTTGTTTAATATATTCTATCCCTAAAACATTATTAGGATTATTTAAAATATCACTATATATCTTACTTTTTAATGTTAAATCCGTAGCTTTAGATAAAGCTGACGGATATGATGCCCCCGTAGATAAAGCATTTTCTAAATGGTACATAAATTCTTCAGGTTGAATTAAAAATAGGTCTGCTAAATTTTCTAACTTTTTAATATCTCCACATTCACTACCAAAAGAAAGCTTAGATACAATTTTTAATTCCTTAAATATTTTGATTGCACCATATGCAAAATCTTCTGCAGAAGCAGTTGCAAATATATTAGGTAATTCAATAACTAAATCAACACCATTTAAAATAGCCATTTCAGCTCTAGACCATTTATCAATAATTGCAGGTTCACTTCTTTGAGTAAAATTTCCACTCATTAAAGCAATAGTATGAGTTGCATTAGTTAATTTTTTACTTTTTTCTATATGTGATAAATGTCCATTATGAAATGGATTATATTCACAAATTATTCCTAAAACATTATTAATTGGTGTATAGTTCATAAATTTCTCCTTTAATTATATAGTATTTTATCATAAATTTAAAAAAAGTAAAACAATGGTATAATTTAATAATATTGAAGTATAGTATTAATAATTTGTATATAGATTAGTTGAATTTATGGATTATATTAATATTTTGGAAAGATTAAAAATGTGGGATAAGCACTAAAAATATAGTGCGAAAAAAATCGTGAAAAATTGAAATAGAAATGTAATAATTATTACAAAAATTTTTAAAATATGTTAAAATTCAATTAATCAAAAATATAATAAAACGGAGGAAAAAATGGAAGAAAATAACAAGCCAAAAAAAGATAAAATCAAAGTATTTTTATATACTTTAATAGTGTTATTAATAATATTAATAGGAGTATTACAATTAACAGCTAGTTTAAAAATAAAAGAAATTAAAAAAATAGAAAGTCAAACAAAACTTCATTTACAAAAAGTACAAGAACAAAATGAAAAAAATTTAGCAGAACTTAAAAAATTAAGAGAAGCAAAACAAGAAGAAAATAAACAAGAAGAAAACAAAAAAGAAGATAACCAAAAAGCCAAAACTACTCAACCAAGAGCAATAAATAATGTAGAAAAAGCAAAAATAGCAAATAATATATTTAAAAAAGAACAAAGAAAATTAGTTGACTTATATATAAGTACAGAAGCAGAAAAAGCTGGTAAATCATATAAAGAACTTTCAGATTCAACAAAAGCAGCAATAACAGTTGAATTAAACAATGTTAGAAAATTCAGAGCAAATCAATTATCTAAAGATGCAAAAAAATATTTAAAAGCTGGAGATGATAATTCAATATATGTAAAAGGTGCTCAATTAAAAGCAGCAAGTGAAAAAACATTTGTAAACGGAATATCATTAAAAAATTTAGAATATTATTCTAAAGAAGATTTAGTTAAAATAGAACAACCAACAGGTGCAGGAGTATATGATGTTACTATAACTAAAGGTGAATTAAAAGAAGAAAATGGAGTAAAAACATATACAGTAAATGTAAGATATAGAGATGGATGGAGTCCTAAACTATCAAAAGAAGATGTATCAAACTATACAGAAACAAATTATAATTTAGAAGTTGTAGAAAAATCAGGAAAATTATTAATAGGAAAAATTAAGAAAAATTAATAATATATAGAGTAGAGGCAAGAGGAATCTAAAGATTCCTCTTTTTATTATTAAGTATTTGTAATTAATATATAAAATTAGTTGAAAAAATATAGGATTGTAAGTATAATTAAAGTAATATATACAAAAGAAAATATATAGTAAATAGGTAGAAAAATAATTTTAAATAATAAAAAGAAGATAGAGAGGTAATAAGTGAAAAATATTAAAAAAATTAGTATATTATTAATTGTATTTTTTTGTATATTAAATACTACTTTAATAGTTAAAGCAACAAATGTAGATATTCCTAATGTTTTTGGAGATGATATTAGACTAAAAGGAAATCAAGAAAATGTAGATATAAATAAGAACTTTGGAACTAAGATATTTGATTTAGGAGATTCAAATAAAAAGAATAATCAAAATAATAATGCAACAAATCAAATAAATAAACAAGGTGAACAAATAAATAATAAAATAAAAAATAATATTGAAAACAAAAAAACAAAATTATCTATATTTGGACAAAATGCAATTACAGATTTAGAAAATTTAAAAGAAAAATACAATGGTAAAATATGGCTTGCAATAATATTATATATATTAAAAATATTAGCATTTATATTTATACCACTAACAATAATATTGTTAATTATTAGTTTCTCACATGATAAAATCTTTAGAGATGATGAAGAAAGTATGAAAAATAGCAGAAAAAAAAGAGTTATGATATTAGCTATTTTTGCAGTAATTGAAATTCTACCATTAATATTTACTATAATTACTAAAGGATGGATAAATTAATGAAAGTATTATTTGCAGTAAGCAGTGAAAAAATATCAGAATTAGTTATTAATAAATATCAAAAACTTAATAATGAAGTATTAATATACAAAAATGTATATTATTATAATTCAGTTATAAAAGAATTGGAAACAGTAAAAGATTATGATGTAATAGTATTAGATGAAAATTTAGAAGAAATTTCTAATGATAAACATGATAAAAATTTAATTTCCATTTTAGATAAGATAACTGATATTTCTATAAACAAAAATGAACAAATTATACCTGTAGTTTTAATAACTAAAGAAAATAGGAATTTTGGAGAACAATTTTTAGAACAACTATTTAAAATAGGTATATACAATGCTTTGATAGGTAAAGATAGAAAAATAACTAATGTATGTAACTTGTTAAAAAAACCAAGAACTTCACAAGAAGCAAAGATGTATTATAATATTAATGTAGTAGAAAAAGAAAGAATAATTAGTGAAGAAGAAGGCGCAATACCTAAGATACAATTAAAAAGTATTTTAGATTTTTATCAAAAAAATATAGAAAAAGTTAATAAATATTCAGAAATATTTAATAAGATAGCAACACAATATAATGATGAAGAATTAAAATATATTTTAAACAAGTTACCTATACAAGTTCAAACAGTATTAAGAAATGAAAATGAAATTGTAAAAAGATTTAATAATTCAAATGTTAAAACTGTAGAACAAGATAGAGCTATAGTGCAAAAAGAAATAGTATCAAAAGTTGTAGAGCAACCAGTTGAAAAACAGAGTGTAGTAAGTGCAGTAAAAGAAATAAAGCCAAATGTTGTACAAACGCAAAATAATGTATCTAAAATGAGATATGACACAGGGAGTTTAAATTATCAAAATAAGAAAGCAGTAATATTTGTAGGAACAACTAAAAATGGAGTATCATTTTTAGTAAATACAATTGCAGTATTGTTTTCAAAATTAGGAATAAATACAGCAATATTAGATGTTACAAAAAATAAGAATTCATACTATATGTCTACAAATAGTGATGAGAGATTAAAACAAATCGCTCAAATATCTATATTAAAATTAGATAAAGGCATAGCACAAGGCATACAAGTAGATAATAATTTAACAGTATATACTTCAGTACCTGGAGGAATGAAATTAGAAGTTTCACCATATAATGTTATAAATACATTATATAAGAATCATACAGTTATATTAATAGATTCAGATTTTGAAACAGAACTTGAATATTTTCAATTAGCAAAAGAAATATATCTTGTACAATCATTAGACATCCTTACAATTCAACCATTAACAGAATTTTTAAAAGGATTAAAATTAAGAAATATATTAACAGATGAAAAAATAAATATAGTTTTAAATAAGGAAGTAGGAGTTAGAGGATTAACTAAAAAACAAATAGTTGGAGGTATATCTATGTATAATAGTCCAACTATGCAAGAAAGAATATCATTATTTAATAGAGAAAATGTAAATGTATTTTCAATTCCATTTAATTTAATGGCATATCAAAAATATTTAGAACAAATTATTCAATGTAAGTTTGAACTTGCAGGATATCCTAAAAAATTTATAGAAGAAATAAAACTTTTAGCACATAATATTTATCCATTAGTATCAAGGGGTAATAATATGTAGGTTAAAATATATAACTAATAATTAATAATTAATAATTTAATATGAAAGGAAAATTTAAAATTGATAATAGGAATAGTAATTTTAGAAGTAATATTAATAATAGCGTTAGTCGCATATAATCTACATACTAATCATAATTTAAAATTAGTAAATAGATCTAAAAAGAAGATGAATAAATTATACATAATGAAAGAAATCATTGAAATTGCATCATCTTCAGTATCTGTAATGGATAAAATGGAAAAATTAAACAACCTACTTTTAACAAAATTAAATGTAGACTATTCTACTATAGTACATTTTAATGGAATAAATTATGTAATAAAAATGACAAATATTCCTGAACAAGATAAAGAAGAAATATTAAAAATGCAATTATTAGATATATATAAGACAAGTATAAAAAATAATGATGTGAAATATTTAACATTAGACGAAACAGAAGAAAACTTAATATATACAAATGTTAATTTTAGACAAGCTAAATCATCAATATTTCTACCATTTTTAAAAGATAATATGTATTTAGGATATTGGGTAATAGAATCTTCAAAATCACATGCATTTGATTCAATTGATGTAGAAATATTAAATATACTAAGAGGAGCAATGCTTGATACAATTTTAACATTAGGTTATGAATCTGCCTTAGAAAATATGGTTAGAGATGATAAATATTCAAATATGAAGAGTTTTGAATATATGTTAACAGAAGGAAAAAGAAGATTAGATGAGACAGTTATATCACAATTAACAATGATTAAAATTTTAAATATAGAGGAAATAAATCAAAAATTCACAAGACAAGGTGGAAATATAGTTATAGAGCAAATATCTAAAAAAATATATGAAGAATTATTAAAACAAATTCCAGATACAATATATGTTAGATATATGGGTCCAAGATTCCTATTAGCATTTCCAGGAAAACAAAAACATCAAATAGAGAAAATATTAAAAGAATTTAAAGAAAAAATAGAACAAATAGAAGTACTTAAAATTGAAACAGGTATTATTATAAATGATGAGTTAAACAAAACAGATGTAAATACTGAAGAACAAATAGAAGAAACAATAGATATTCAAGAAGTAGAAACAGAAACTTCAAAAGATGAAAAAGTAGATGAAAAAATTGATAAGAAGAAAGTAGATAAAGAAGATACAAAAGAAACAGAAGAAATACAAGAAAAAGACGAAAAATCGGATAAAGAAATATTATATAAAGATAATATGAAAATAAATATAGTGGTTACACCATATTATAAGAATACAGCATTAGATGTAATATCAAAAAAATTAGAAGATTATATTGATCAAAATGAATATTCAAATGATGTTATATATATATAATAAGGATATAGTAAGGAGGGGCATATGACAAATCAAGAAACTAAAGAATTCAACCTATTTGAAACAAAAGATGTTTCAAAAGAATTGAAAAAAGTATATTATTCATTAATAGAAAAAGGATATAATCCTATACATCAAATTTTAGGTTTTTTAGAAACAAATGACCCTACATATATTACAAACTATAATGATTCTAGAAAAATAATTACAGAATTAGGAAAAGAAGAAATAATAGAAGAATTATTAACAAAATATTTTGAAAACTTAAAGTATTAGATGGTGGTAAAAATGAGAATAATGGCTATAGATTATGGGAATGCTAGAACAGGTATAGCATTAACAGACCCATTAAATATAACTGTATATGGACTTGAAACAATTGATACTAAAAAAGAAAAAGATTTTGTAAAATCAAGAGATAGAAAACTATTAAAAAGAATAGCTGAAATAATAGAAGAATATAATGTAGAAGAAATTGTTATTGGAATTCCATATAATGAAGATGGGACAGAAGGAGAAAGAGCAAAAATAACTAAAGAATTTAAACATAAATTAAAATGCAAATTTCCAAAAATACCAATATTTGAAGAAGATGAAAGATATACAAGTATAGAAGCAAATACAATTATGACAGAAATGCAAATTAAAAGTCGTAAGAAAAAAGGAATAATAGATCAATTAGCGGCAGTTAATATCTTAAATTCATATATTAAAAGAAGAGAAGTATAGATTAAGTATTAAAACATATATATAATAATAATATATAATACAATTATGTAATATTATTAATAATACTTTAAATTTAAATAAAAATAGTGTATAATATCAATAATATCAAAAAATGGAGGACAAAATGGATAACGAAAAAGATTTACAAGTAACAGATGAAGAATTACAAGAAGTAAATAATGCAGTAATATTATTAACAGATGAAGATGGAAAAGATACAGCATTTGAATTTTTAGATTTAATAGAATTTGAAGGTGAAGAATATGTAGTATTATCTCCTATGTATGATGACGAAGAAGAAGTAGATGAAGATGAAGGACATGTAGTTATATTAAAATTAACAGAAGAAAATGAAGAAGAAGGAGAAGTATACTCTTCATTTGATAATCCTAGAATAGAAGAAGAAGTATATAATATATTTAAAGAAAAATGGCAAGATAAATATAATTTTGTAGATTAATATATATAATATAATAATTAAAAAATAAAAAAATATAGAAAAAATATAAAATAAAATATAGAAAAAAAGATGTGCATATAATTAAGCACATCTTTTTTATTTTATGGATTATTAGTTATGTTTGCTAAAATATTTTGTTATGCTATTTTAATAAATAGTTTCTCTTTTTATAGCAAGCTTTAACTTTTCATAAGGAAAATTTTTACCTGGAGTTTTGCTTTTAGTTATCGGAACAATATCTGAATGTCCTAGCAATGTTATTTCTCCAGTATAGTTGTAATGCCTTGCAAGATAATTTTTGATAGTTATAACTGTTTTTACATTTGCTTGTAATTGTTTTTCAGTAAGACTGCCATCTACACTTTCATTAGCAATTGAAAAACTATATAGGTTTAAATTATATTTCCTGTTTGCGATAGTTTTGTCTTTAGCAAATCTATAATAAATATCACTTTCAGGATATATACTAGTACCATTTCCCCAAGCAGATTTGGTTAATGGGATAATTTGTTTAATTTTTCCTTTTTTATTTATGAGGAATGTAACTGATACTTCACTTTCAGCTGAATAATATGCATTTATAGCTTTTTCTATATTTTCTACTGAATGAAACACTATATATGTTGGTATATATTTTCCTTCATTGTCAAAAGAATTATTAGAAAAATATGTATCCCTTTTATGTGTTTGTGTAGTATATCTCTTAGCTAATTTAAGTACTAGTTTGGTCAAAAAATTTCCTTTATTTAAAGCAACTTTCTCATTATATATCGCTTTAAAATAATATTTTTTAGATAGAGTTTTGAGCTTTTGTATAATCAACTCTCTATGCTTACTATTAATACAATCATCTATATCATAATAGATATTAAAAAGTTCTTTTGCATTATTATAGTTTAAAGCTTTTTCAATAAGTCTCAGATTATCATCAAAACTCATCTTATAGTAATTATCTCTTAAAAAGAAGTGAAGATATTTTATATCAACATTTCCATTTTTAAAATAGTTGATTATTCTATCTAACTCTATATCATGAAATAAATAGCTAAAAATATATACTAACCGGCAATCATTATTTGCGATTCCATCTATCAAAATAGTAATAGCTTTAAGGATGTTATCCTTAATTAAAATATTTTCCTTGAGATCTAATAATAGATCTACCTTGTTTTGTACCTTTTCCATAATTTTCTCCTTTCAAAAATCTAAAATATAGATTCTTTTAATATATTTTTTATATATTATTATTATATCATAGATATTAAACTATGTAAAATTTATGTAAACTTGATATAAGTTTAAGGTTAAATAAAGTATATTAGTAATAACTATTAATAATATTTATAATAACATATATTATTAATATCTTTTAAATTATTTAGAGTATATATTTAATTATTTAATTATTCAATTAATTAGATTTATATAATATTTATATAAAAAAATTATTTAATATATTGTAAATATTTTTA
Organism: Clostridium sp.; assembly: GCA_052174015.1. Classification (GTDB taxonomy): domain Bacteria; phylum Bacillota; class Clostridia; order TANB77; family CAG-508; genus JABCPO02. Next base: position 26,581 of record JBQMXM010000001.1, on the reverse strand, counting down.
ATATAATGTAATATGAATTTAGAAGATAGAGGTGGATATGAGATTAACTACAAAAGAAAAAGAAAAAATTAAAAAGAAGAAAAATGAACAAAAAAATAAAAAGCCACAAACACCACAACAGCAATTCTTTGAAGCATATTTAATTATAATTGCTATAGTAATAATATTATTGGTTGTATTTCATGCAATAATACCAATAGCATTAAACTATCCAGAAAATACATTAAATAATGCATTTCAAGACAAAGTTGTAGGTATAGGGTATACAAAACAATTTGTATTATTTTCAGTAATTCAAATTATTATAACTTCAATTATATTGTATACAATATATAAGAGTGTAACGATTAAGAGTGATAATATTAAAGATGTTTTAAGAGTTAGGGATAGATGTTTTAATTATCCATTTGCAGTAATAGTTTCAATATCATTTGGACCAGCTGTAATACTTGCAATATTATTATGGATATTTAATACAAATTTAGCTTTAATTGCGAATCTGTTTGTATTAACTTTATCAATAGGAGCAATTATTGCAGTATCAATAAATATAGCTACTAAAAACTTTTTTGAAACAATAATTAAAAATACATCTGATATAGCTGATAATAATCAAGGTGGAATAAGAGTAAAATTATCAACTAAAATAGTTTACCAAATATTACCAGTAGTTATAACATCATTTATTATTTTAATAATTGTACTTACTAATATAATTTCAGAACAAAAAGGAAATTTATTATATAAGTCATATAATCAAGAATTAAATACTATATTTGATAAAAATGAAACTTATGATTTAAAAGATATCAGAAAAGAACTTTCAAAAGTAGAGATATTTAATAAGTCAGATAAAATAGTTTTATTAGAAGAAGTAGTTATAAATGGACAAAAAAAATTAAAACCAATTCAAGGAAAAATAACTAAATTTGCTGAAGAATATATATTACAAATAACACCAACATTACCTGAAGATAAAAAAAATCAGATATATACAGAATATGGAAAAATGACTGAAATATCAATTATAAAGGTTAAAGGTAAAGAAGCAAATCAATACTATTATGTAGGAGTTCAATTTCAAATTTTAGAACCAATAACAATAATAACATTTATACTTATAGTAACAGTTTTAGTATTATTAGATGTATTCTATTTTGTATATATAGCAAATTCAATTAGAGAAGATATATCTAAAGTTACAAATGGAATGAAGAGTATATTACAGGCAAAAAATAATATAATAGTTAATAATTTACCTGTAACATCAAATGACGAAACAGGAGACTTGGTACTTGCATTTAATATGATTCAAAATAATAATAATAAGCAAGTAAAAAGAATTTATACAAATCAACAAATTATAGTAGAACAAGAAAGACTTGCATCACTTGGACAAATGATAGGTGGAATAGCCCATAACTTAAAAACTCCAATCTTTTCAATATCAGGAGCTGGAGAAGCTTTAGAAGATTTAATAGATGAATATGAAGAATCATTAGATATAGAAGAAGTAACCAAAGAAGATATGTTAGAAATTGGAAAAGAAATGAAAGAATGGGTTGAAAAAATAAAAGTACATGTTTCATATATGTCAAACGTAATTACAGCAGTAAAAGGACAAGCAGTAACATTATCAGAAACAGAAGACCAAAAATTCTTAGTAAAAGACCTATTTAAAAATATAAAAACATTAATGGAACATGAGCTTAAAAGAGCAAATATAGAATTAGAAGTAGAAAATTATATTACAGATAGTTCATATATTAGAGGAACATTAAATAGTTTAATTCAAATATTGAATAATATAATATCAAATTCAATTGATTCATATAATGGAGAAAGTGGAAAAATAATATTAAAAGCAGAACTAATTAATGGAGTAATCAGAATTTCTGTACAAGACTTTGGAAGTGGAATGCCAGAAAAAGTAAAAGAAAAAGCTTTTAAAGAAATGATTACAACAAAAGGTAAAAAAGGTACAGGATTAGGATTATATATGTCATATTCAACAATAAAAGGACAATTTAAAGGGCAAATAGAATTAGATAGTGAAGAAGGAAAAGGAACAAAAATAACTATATATTTACCTGAATTTAAAGTATAGAATATACAATATAAAATATAATTTAGAAAGATAAAAGGAAAATTTTGTGAGATTAAGAGATATTAAGAAAAAAGAGCAAGAGATAAAAAACAGTGGACATAGTAAGAGAAGAAGAATAATTGCTGTAGATGATGAACAAGGAATTATAGATTCATTAAATGTATTTCTTACAAAAGTTGGTTATGAAGTAGTAGGAGTAACAGATCCATTAAAAGCTATTGAAATAGTAAAAAATGAACATTTTGATTTAATGTTATTAGATTTTTTAATGGAACCAATACATGGAGATAAAGTTATAGAAGAAATCAGAAAATTCAATGATAACCTATATATAATATTATTAACAGGACATAAAGATTTAGCTCCACCACTTGATACAATAAGAAGGTTAAATATACAAGGGTATTGTGAAAAATCAGATAAAAAAGATCAATTATTACTACTTATTGAATCAGGTATAAAATCAGTAGAACAAGTAGAAAAGATTGTAGAGCAAAATAAGAATATAGAAAAAGCATATATTGAGAGTATTGAGACGTTAAGAATGACTGTAGAAGCAAAAGATACATATACAAGAGGTCATTCAGATAGAGTAGCTAAATATTCAGTAGAAATAGGTAAAGAGTTAGGATTATCTGAAGCAGATTTAAAAATATTAAAGCTTGGAGCACAATTCCATGATATAGGGAAAATTGGAATACCAGATTCAGTATTATTAAAACCAGATAAATTAACAGAAGAAGAATATGCAATAATAAAAAAACATGCAGAAATAGGTGCAAATATATTAAAAAGTTCAACAATATTTAAAGATATTATCCCTATAGTATTACATCATCATGAAAGATGGGATGGCAAAGGGTATCCTAAAGGCTTAAAAGGAGAAGAAATACCTTATCTTGCAAGAATATGTTCAATTTCAGATACATTTGATGCAATAACTTCAAAAAGAAGTTATAGGGATGCAAATAATCTTCAATTTGCAAGAGATGAGATAGAAAAAAACATTGGAACACAATTTGGAGAAAAAGAAGCAAAAGCATTTTTAAAAGTTTTTGATACAAATAAAGAAAAAATTATAGAAATATATAATACACAAACAGATACTGACTTTAAAAAATACGAATTATAGTCAAGAATTATAATTATGAATTATATTATAGTAAAAATAATGCAACTTAGATAAGTTGCATTATTGCATATTATATAATTTTTTATTATATCATATCTTATATTTAACTTAATTTGATTTAATTTAATTATAATATATATTTCTTTTTAATATATTTCTGTCAAATATGTTTTTGTTTTCTACAGTCCTTATAATCATTAATTGTTGCTTTAGTTGAAAATAGTAGGAAACAATGATATAATACTATTTAAAATGAGTAAAAGGAATATGAGATATGTTTAAAAAAATAGATAGACTAATATATTTAATTTTAAAAAGAATATTAGATATAATTTTAGGAATATTAGGCTGTATCTTACTTATACCTATAACTATTATTATTTGGATATGTAAAAAAGTAAAAAGAGATAATAATAAAATATTTTATACACAAAAAAGAATTGGACAAAATGGAAAGACTATAACTATAATTAAATTTAAAAGTATGGTAGATAATGCAGAACAAATATTAGAAAAGTTAATGGAAGAAGATGAAGCAATAAGAAAAGAATATTCAATAAATAAAAAGTTGGAGAATGACCCTAGAATTACAGAAATAGGTAAAATTTTAAGAGAAACATCAATAGATGAATTTCCACAATTTATAAATATATTAATAGGAAATATGAGCTTTGTAGGACCAAGACCATATTTGTTAAATGAAAAAGTAGATATGGGTAACTACTATAATGATATAATTAAAGTAAAACCAGGAATTACAGGATTATGGCAAATAGCAGGAAGATCAAAAATACCATTTAATGAAAGGTTAAAATTAGAACAAGAATATTCAAAAAAAGCAAAATTAATATTAGATATAAAAATTATATTAAAAACTATATTAAAAGTAATTAAAAAGGAAGGTGCTATATAATGAGTAGAAGAAATATAGATATAGAAACAAAAGAAAACAAGAAAAGTGGAAAGCAAGGAAAAATACTAAAAGTATTTGGAATAATATTATTAATAATTGCCCTTATTTTAATGGGATTTGGAATAGGAACATATATATATTTAAAAGGGAAAGTTGATAAAATAGAAAAAGAACATATTGATACAAGTAAAATAGGAATAGAAGAAAAAACAGAAAAACAATTAGAAGGATACAGAAATATTGCAATACTTGGAATAGATAGTAGAAGTGATAGTTATGAAAAAGGAAATAGAAGTGATGCTGTATTTATTGCAAGTATAAATCAAAAAAATGGAGAAGTTAATTTAATATCTGTATATAGAGATACATATATAGATGTAGAAGAAAATGGATATACAAGATTAGATAAATTAACACATGCATATAGTTATGGTGGAGCTCAAAATGCTTTAAAATCATTAAATAATGCTTTAGATTTAAATATTAAAGAGTTTGTAGCTGTAAACTTTAATGCTGTAGTAGATGCTGTAGATGCACTTAAAGGTGTTGATATAGATATAACAGCAGAAGAAATGAGATATATGAATAGATATATTCCAGAAATTGAAAGAGTAACTGGTAAAAAAGGTGGAGTAATCACTAGTGCTGGAACTAATCATTTAAATGGAGTGCAAGCATTAGCATATTCAAGAATTAGATATACATCAGGTGGAGACTATAAGAGAACTGAAAGAATGAGAACAGTAATAGAAGCAATGTTAAAAAAATCTAAAAAGTTATCACCAATTGAATTAAATAATGCAACAGATATAATTTTACCAAAAATAAGGACAAATATATCAACAAACGAAATATTAAAAACAATACCACAATTAGTTAAATATAATATTAAAAATAATTTTGGGTGGCCATACAATGTACGAGGAATAACATTAGATAGATGGTATGGAGTACCTGTAACATTACAATCAAATGTAGAAAAATTACATAAAGACTTATTTAAAGAAGAAAATTATGAAGCATCTGAAAAAGTAAAAGATATGAGTAAAAGAATAATTAAAAAGACAAATTATAGAGAATAATATATAAATAAAAATATTGAAAAAAATAAAAAAATATATTAATATATATGTAAATATAGAAAAGGAAAGAAAGGAAAATAAAATGGCAGTAGTATCAGCAGGAGATTTAAGAAACGGAACAACTTTTGAATTTGAAGGAAATGTATATAGAGTAATAGAATTTTTACATGTAAAACCAGGAAAAGGTTCTGCATTTGTTAGAACAAAAATAAAAAATGTTATGACAGGAGCGGCATTAGAAAAAACATTTAACCCTTCAGAAAAATTTGAATTAGCAGAAATAGAGAAAAAAGAAATGCAATATCTATATAATGATGGAGAATTATACTATTTAATGGATAATGTATCATATGAACAAATAGCATTAAATAAAGAACAAATGGATACAGCATTACTATACATTAAAGAAAATATGAATGTAACTATTTTATCATATAAAGGTAAAGTATTTACTGTAGAACCACCAACATTTGTAGAATTAGAAGTAGAATATACAGAACCTGGATTTAGTGGAAATACTACAACAACTTCAGGAAAACCAGCAAAAATGGATAATGGTTTAGAAATACAAGTACCACTATTTATTGAAATAGGAGATATAATAAAAGTAGATACAAGAACAGGAAAATATGTAGAAAGATTAAATAAATAATAGTTGAAAAGAGTAGAATATATGTACAATCTATATGTACAATAATAGCTACTCTTTTTTTATTGACATAAAAGTAGAATGGTAGTATAATAAAATAATGACCAACTAGTCAAATAAAAAAGGAGGATAAAATGGAAACATTAAAAATATGTAAAACAGAAATAAAGAAGTTAATAACAAATAAATATTATATAATGGCAATATTAGCAATAATTATAGTACCTATGTTATATAGTCTACTATATTTAGCAGCATTTTGGGACCCATATGAAAAATTATCAGAATTACCAGTTGCTGTTGTAAATAAAGATGTAGGAGATAATGATAAATATCAAGGAGAAGAAACACTTGGAAATAGGCTAGTTAAAAAGTTATCAGAAAATAATAATGTTAAATGGATAATTACAGACGAAAAAGATGCATCCCAAGGTTTAGAAAATAATAAGTATTATTCAGTATTTACAATACCAAAAGATTTTACAGTAAATACATTAAGTGGAAATACAGAAAAGCAAATTAAACCAAATTTAATATATTCTAATAATGAAAAAAAGAATTTTTTAGCAGCACAAATCAATTCAAAAGTAGAATTAGAATTAAAAGATAAAATAGAAAAAGAAATTACTAAAGAATATTTAAAGACAAGTTTTGATAGTATTTTAGAATTAAAAACTGGAATGGAAAAGCTATCAGATGGAACAGAACAATTAAAAACTGGTACAGATAAATTTTTAACTGCAAGTACAAAACTTAAAAATGGTGGAGAGAAATTATCATCTTCAACAAATACATTAAAAGAAGGAATAAATACACTTGAAGACAAAACAAAAGTTTTCACAGAAAAAAATCAAGAATTAAATTCAGGATTAAATATATTTTCAAATATGTTTGAAAAATTTAGTAATTCATTTAATTTATATAACCAAAAAATAGGAGAATTTAGTAAAGGTACAGAAAAACTATTTAATGGAAGTAATGCAATAGATAATGGAATGGAAAAATTAGTACTTGGAACAAATAAGTTAACTGCAGGAAGTGAAAATTTAAAACAATCTTCAGATAAATTAAATGGAGGTTTAAAACAACTTAGAGATACATATAATGAAGAAATAGTTCCACAAATGGCAACATTATCTAATTCTTCTAAACAATTAAAAGGAATAATAAATTCAAATATAGCAGAAACGCAAGAAAAAGAAGTAGAAAATAGTCTAACAAAAATTATTCTAAATAATGAAAATATATTAAAACAAGAGAAGAAAGTTTTAACAAATATATCTGGTATTGGAGTTAACTCTAAAAAAATAGATAGTGAATTAAAGACATTAATATTAAATCATCCTGAATTAAAAAATGATCCAAATATTAAAAATATAATTAAAAATAATAATGGAAATCTTAAGACATTAAATGATTCACAAAAAGATATGCAAAAAATTCAAAAAGATTTACAATCTAATTCAACAAATATACTTGAATTAAAAACAAATATTAATAAACAGAAAATAATGCAATCTGAATTAAAAATAGGAATTAATAAAATATTAGATGGAAATATATTATTAAATGAGAAAATGAATAATTCAAGTAATAGTTTAAAAAAAGGTTTAGAGCAAATATATTTAGGAGAAACAAAAATAAATAATGGAGTTTCAACTTTAAATACAGGAATAAAAGAATTAGATAAAAATGTAAATAAATTAAATCTTGGAAATAAGGAAATTTCAAAAGGAACAGAAAATATATTTGAAGCATCAAAACTATTATCATTAAATGCAGAAAAATTTAATAATGCAATATTAAAATTAGAAGATGGAGAACAAAAAATAGTTAGTGGAAGTAATAAACTAACAGATGGAAGTAAACTATTGGTAAACGGAGTAAGTAAATTAAGTCAAGGAACTGATAAGTTATCAAATGCAACTAATATATTTGCAGACAAATTAAAAGAATTTGTAAATGGAACATCTACATTAAATAAAGGAGCAGATACATTAAATTCAAAAGTGGATGAAGGTATTCAAAAAATAGATGATTCTGTTAAAGTATCAAGCAAAGAATTTGCAGAATTTGGAAGTGAACCATTAGAGATAAAAGAAGAAAAAACACATGAGGTACCAAATTATGGAACAGGATTTTCACCATATTTTATACCATTATCATTATGGGTAGGTGGAATTATGATGTTCTTTGTAGTTGAACCATTCTTTAAAAATAAGGAAATGTCTAAATTTAAAAAAGTAATTGGTAAATATTCAGCATATGCATTTATAGGGGTATTACAAGCATTATTAGTATCGGGAGCAGTGCTATTATTAGGACTAAAACCACAAAATACAACATTGTTTGTTACATTTAATGTTTTAATGTCATTTGTATTTATAGCAATAATTCAAATGTTAATTACATTATTAGGAGATATTGGAAGAATAATTTCAATAATATTATTAATACTACAACTTACAGCATGTGGAGGAACATTCCCACTAGAATTAATACCTAGTTTCTTTAAAAATCTAAATCCATATATGCCATTTACATATGGAGTAGAAGGACTAAGAGAAATATCATCAGGATTAAATATGCAAGTAGTACAAAAAGATATGTTAATATTAACAATTATTGGAATCACTTCATTATTAATCTTAACAATATTAATAAACAAGGGAGAAAAAATTAATATCTATTTAAAAAATAAGAAAAACAGTGCTATAAATGAATAAAAGATTAAAAGATAAAATGAATCTCAAAGTATCAATTTAGAATATAATATTATTCTAGTTGATACTTTTTTAAAATAAATGACTCTTTATACAATCTATAATTTTATATAATCTATAAAAATACATGTGGATAAAGTGTGGAAAAAAGCATAAAAAATACAAAAAAAGTATATTAAAAAAATTGAAATTATGATAAAATATATAGAATAGAAAGGACAGATAAGTATGTATAATAAAGAGATTGATTTAAAATGGCAAAAAAAATGGGAAGAAGATAAAGTATATAAATATAAACATGAAGAAGGGAAAAAATCGGAATATGTACTTGAAATGTTTTCATATCCTTCTGCAGCTAAATTACACCTTGGACATTGGTTTAACTATGGATTAACAGACTGTTATGCAAGAATGAAAAGAATGAATGGAGTAAATGTATTTCATCCAATGGGATTTGATGCATTTGGATTACCTGCAGAAAATTTTGCAATTAAAACAGGAGTACATCCAAAAGATTCAACTGAAAAAAATATTGCTAATATGGAAATCCAATTAAAAGAATTAGGTGGTTCATATGATTGGGATTATGAAATAAAGACATGTTCTCCAGAATACTATAAATGGACACAATGGATATTTAGATATTTATATGAAAAAGGACTTGCATATAAGAAAGAAGCGCTTGTTAATTGGTGTCCATCTTGTAATACAGTACTTGCAAATGAGCAAGTAATTCAAGGAGAATGTGAAAGATGTGGAACAATTGTGGAAAGAAAAAAACTAAATCAATGGTTTTTTAAAATTACAGATTATGCAGAAGAATTATTAACAGGACTTAATGATTTAGAATGGCCTGAACTTACTAAAAAAATACAACAAAATTGGATTGGTAAAAGTGTAGGAGCAGATATATTTTTTGATGTAGAAGGTAAAGATGTAACTTTACAAGCATTTACAACAAGACCAGATACAATATTTGGAGTAACATATGTTGCAGTTGCACCAGAATCAGATTTAGCTAAACAATTAATAGTTGAAGAAAAAAGAGAAGAAGCAGAAGAATATATACAAAAAACATTACAATCTTCAGAACTTGAGAGACAATTTACAGATAGAGAAAAAACATGTGCATTCACAGGTTCATATGCAATCAATCCATTAACAAATACTAAAGTTCCAATAATACTTGCAGATTATGTGCTTGAAAGTTATGGAACAGGAGTAGTAATGGGAGTTCCTGCACATGACCAAAGAGATTTTGAATTAGCACAAAAATTTGGAATAGATATTATACAAGTAATTGATAATTTAGAATCAAATGCAGATATTTCTAAATCAGCATTTATAGAGAAAGAAAACACAAAATTAATCAATTCAGGAGAATTTAATGGCCTTAATTTTGAAGAAGCTAAAAAACAAATTGTAAAAAAATTAGAAGAAATAGGTAAAGGAAAGAATACTGTTAAATACAAATTAAAAGATTGGCTAGTTTCAAGACAAAGATATTGGGGAGCTCCAATTCCTATAGTATATTGTCCAAAATGTGGAGAAGTATTAGTAAATGAATCAGATTTACCTGTATTATTACCATATGATGTAGAATTTAAACCAGATGGAAAAAGTCCTTTAGCAAAGTCAGAAGAATTTAAAAAATGTAAATGTCCAAAATGTGGAGAAGATGCTGTACGCGAAGTAGACACTTTAGATACATTTGTATGTTCATCTTGGTATCAATTAAGATATCCATTTAATACTATGAAAGATAAAATATTTGATACAGAAAAAATAAATGAATATGTACCTGTAGATGTATATGTAGGTGGAAAAGAACATGCATCAATGCATTTAATATATAGTAGATTTATATACAAAGCATTAAGAGATGGCGGATATGTAAAAGGAGATGAGCCATTTAAAAGATTAATACATCAAGGTATAATTTTAGGTCCAGACGGAAACAAAATGAGTAAATCAAAAGGAAATACTGTTTCACCAGATGAATATATAGATATATATGGGTCTGATGCTCTTAGAATGTATTTAATGTTTGGTTTTGCGTATGAAGACGGTGGAGCTTGGAATCCTGATGGTATAAAATCTATAAGTAAATATCTAATAAAAATTCAAAATTTAGCTACAAGAATAATATCAAATGATATAGTTTCTACAGAAATGTCGGAAAAAGATCAAAAACAACTAGCATATGTTATGAATTATACAATTAAAGGTGTAAAAGAAGATATAATTAAATTTTCATTTAATACAGCAGTAGCTAAAATGATGGAATACACAAATGAAATGCTTAGAATAGAAAAAATATATGGAAATATATCTCAATTAAAAGAAGCATTTAGAAACTATCTATTAATACTTGCATCTTTAGCACCACATATCTCAGAAGAATTATGGCATCAATTAAATGGAGAAAATGTACAAAGCATACATTTAGAAAAATATCCTGAATATGATGAAAAAGCATTAATTAAAGATGAGATAGAATTAGCAATTCAAGTAAATGGTAAGTTAAGAGATACAATAATGATATCACCAAATGCAGAACAACTAGATGCACTAGAAGTTGCTAAACAACAAGAAAATATTAAAAGATATCTACAAGATAAAGAAATTATAAAGGTTATATATATTAAAGGTAAAATACTTAATATAGTAATCAGATAAAAAATATATAAAATTAGATAAAATTATATAAAAATTATATAAAAATCATTAGAACTTTTACATTATATATACAAAAGTATAAAAAGATGTAAAAGTTATTTATATATCAAAAAATATAATATATAATAGCTATATATAAATAAAAATAATTAGAGGAAATCTTAATTAGATTTTCTAGGAGGAAATATGGAAGAAAAAGAAGAAAAAAAAGTAATCAAAAAAAATAAGGCAACTATACCAACAGATGATAGTATGCTAAAAACTAATAAACAAAGAGTATCAATATTTAAAATGCCAACAGATTTAGAAGAAATTAAAATTTCTGATGAAAAACAAGGATATACAAATATAGATTCAATTATAGCTAAATTTCAAAGAGGACATTATGGAGAAAGAGAAGAATTGATTTTAAAATATATTGCTGAATTCAAATTTTTAACATCAAGACAATTAAATCAATTACTTGCACAAGACAATTTAGAGTTTAAAGTACCCAGAAAATTAGCATTAAAATTAGAACAATTATTAAAAGACAAATTGATTGTTGCATTTCATTTTGAAACATTAGAAGAAAAAGCAAATTATAGAGTATATGGATTAAATAAAAATGGGAAATATATTTTAGATGGTAAATCATATGTTACAAATTGGAAACCAACAGATAATCTATTAGATATTTGTGGAATTAAAAAGAATTTAGCGGCAAATCAAATGTTACTTGCATATTTAATGAAAAGCAAGAATAATAAAGGAATTATTCCAAGAAAAAGTGTAAATATATTATCAGGAAGATTAGAATTTAATGGAATAATTGAACAAGGAAATAATTTAGCTAAAATTCCAATAATTATTGAAACAGTAAGAAGAGAAAAAAATTGGGAAAAGAATTTTGGAAAAAGATTAAAGAAAATAAGAGAGTTTTTTGATAATTTTGAAAATATAGAAAGTGGATTTAATGAAATACCATTCTTAGTATTTTTATGTGAAGATGATAAACATATAATTGAAACTTATAAACAAATAGTATTAAACAATTTTGAAATAACAAAAAAACCATATTTCACACACGATATATTACAATTAAATGAAGAATTACAAACTACATGGTGTGAATTTATAGAAGAAAATGGAAAGATAAAGAAACAAGAATTAAATATTCCAATATTAAAATAATTAGAAGATGAGAGGTTTAAATGAAGATAATATCATGGAATGTAAATGGAATAAGAGCAGCATATAAAAAAGGATTTGAAGAATTCTTTAAACAAGAAGATGCAGATATATTTTGTATTCAAGAAACTAAAATGCAAGAAGGACAATTAGATTTATCTCAAGAAGGATATACTGTATATTTAAATAGTGCAGTAAAAAAAGGATATTCAGGAACAGCTATTTGGACTAAAATACAACCAATTAGTGTAAGATATGGTATGGATATAGAAAAACATGACCAAGAAGGTAGAATAATTACATTAGAATTTGAAAACTTTTATATGGTAAATGTATATACACCTAATTCCAAAAGAGAATTAGAAAGATTAGAATATAGGTGTGAATGGGAAACAGATTTTCGTAATTATCTAGAAGAACTAAAGACACATAAACCTGTAATACTATGTGGAGATTTAAATGTAGCACATAAGGATTTAGATGTAAAAAATGCAAAAGCTAATTATGGAAATGCAGGATTTACAGATGAAGAAAGACGAGAATTTGAAAATTTATTAAAGTTAGGATATGTAGATACATTTAGAAAAATATATCCAGATTTAGAAAAATTTTCATGGTGGTCATATTTTGGTAGAGCAAGAGAAAAAAATGTTGGCTGGAGAATAGACTATTTTATTATTTCTGAAAACATATCAGAAAATTTAAAAGAAGCTATGATATATGACCAAGTTTTAGGAAGTGACCATTGTCCTGTAGGAATAGAGATAGATTTATAAATAATAAAAAATCTAATAAAAAAGGAGAATTATGAATAATAAATATATTAATATTAATATAAATAACAAAAAAGGCAATAATAATGTGAAAAAGAATAATATATTATTAAAAATATTTATATTATGTGTATCATTGATTTTTGCATATAAATTTATAATGAGTGAGCATAATATATTTACAAGTATATTAAGTTTTATGAAAGTTATAAAACCTGTGCTTTTTGCAATATTATTAGCATATTTATTATATATACCACAAAATAAGATTGAAAAGTTTATTTCTAAATTAAAGATAAATACATTGGTAAAAAATGCACGTACAATTTCAATAATTTTAGTGTATCTAATACTATTTCTAATAATATTTATAGCAATTAAATGGGCAATACCATTTTTGTATAGAAATATAATGGAATTAATAGAAAATTTACCTACACATTTTGTACAATTTAAAACATATTTAAACTCATTACCTGCAGATAGTTGGGTTAATAAGTTTAATATAGTTAAAGAATTATCACAATTAGAAAATGTAGAAATATATAAAAATATAACAAACGAATTAACAGTAGATAAATTATTTAAACAAGCATATAAGTTAATAGAATTTGCACAAGGAATATTCAACTTTTTTGTAACAGTAGTTGTATCAATATATATGCTATATTCAAGAGATGAAATATTAAAATTCATTTTAAAAATAATTAATGCATTTACAAATAGGAGAGTTGCAAATACATTTGTAAAATATACACAAAAAATAAATGAAGTGTTCTTTAATTTTGTAACAACACAAGTGATAGACGGATTAATAGTAGGTATAATAATTTCAATTACATTATTACTATTTAAAATTAAATATGCAGTTGCACTTGGAATGCTTATAGGTATATTTAATTTAATACCATATTTTGGAGCGATATTTGCAGTAGGGATTGCAACACTTATTACATTAATTACAGGAGGAGTATCACATGCAATATTAATATTAATATTAACAATAATAATACAACAATTAGATGCAAATATATTAAATCCAATATTGCTAGGAAATTCACTTGAGATAAATAAGATATTAATAATATCTTCTGTAATGATAGGTGGAGCATATTTTGGACCACTTGGAATGTTCTTAGCAGTACCAATAGTTACAATATTAAGTTTAGCAATAAATGAATATATAGATATAAAATTTAAAAATAAAAAAGTAAAAAGAATATTAACACCAAAAAAGAAGTTAAAATTAATACATTTAAAATTTAAAACTGATAAAAAAGAAAAAATAGATAATAAATAGAAGGTAGATGATGATAGAGAAATTAAAAAATATAATAATAGGATTAATAATAGGTACTGCCAATATAGTGCCTGGAGTAAGTGCAGGTACTATGTTTGTTATATTAGGAATATATCAAAAAATAATTGATAGTTTTAATTCTATTATGAATATATGTAGAGAAGGATTGTTAGACATTATTAAACCTAAGAATAAAAAACAATTTTTTATGGCAATTCCTAATATGATATATAAGATGATAAAACAAGAAAATACATTTTTAATACCACTTTTAATTGGTATGGTCATAGCTATTTTAGGATTATCAGTATTTTTTAAAAATTTAAATGCAGAACAATTAATATATAGAAAATATATATTTTTAGGATTAATAATAGGTGGAATTATGCCACTAATTAAAGAATTAAATAAGGATAATAGTATAAATAGTAGAGAAAATGAAAATGAAAATAAAAATAAAGATAAAGATAAAAAAAGAGAAATAATAATATTTGGAATAATAGGTATAATATTTGGATTAATATTACTACTATTAAAAGAAAATAATATTGCGTTTTCAGTATTAAAAGTAGAAAATATATCTAATAAGACAATAATACCAATATTTTTAGCAGGAGCTATAGCAGCATTTTCAATGGTGATTCCTGGAATATCAGGTTCTATGATATTATTAATATTAGGAATGTATGATGCTATGACAGAAGTATTAAATGGTCTTGCTTTAGATTTTGCAAATGCTAAATTTATATTTATAATTCCGTTTGCAATAGGTATTATTATAGGTATAATACTTGCAATCAGACTTATAAAATATTTATTAGATAATTTTTATACGAAGACATATTCAATAATAATAGGATTTGTAATAAGTTCTACAATAATAATATTTTCAGGGACACAAAAAATGTTTATGGACGAACAATTATTATTACAATCACCTAAAAAGATAATAATTGCAATAATATGTTTTGTAGTTGGAATAGCATTTTCATATTTAATAGATAAAAATGCAGATAAAATATCTAAATAATTAATATATATATACATACATATACATACATAATAATAAAAAAATATATAATAATATATAATAATATATAATATATATAAATAGTTACATTAAAAATACTAATTTTAATGGGAGGTAAAAATGGATAAAAAAATAAGTTTTCAAATAACAGATATAGATGGTGTAAATTCATTAATATATGCTATAAACGAAGTAGAAGATGTTTTTGAAACAGATAAACCAATATTAGAAAAATTAGAAAAAGAAGAAACTAAATATACAGGGTATACAATAAAGAAATTCTTTTTAGATTCAGAAGATAGACATTTAATAATAATATCTATACTAGATAATAAGATTGTTGTAAATGGTGGATATGTAAAAAAAGGAATTTTAAATATATCAACAAAACCACAAGGAATAATTTTTCAAACTATTGAAGTTAAAAAAGATGAAAAATATTTCATTTATGAATCAACAAATAATAGGAGAATATTTTTAATAGATATTAATAAATGTGAAGAAGTAGAGATAGAAGAAGTTATAGTAAGTAAAGGGGATAAAAAGGAAAAAGTATTATTATCTAAAATTGTACCTGGAAACAAATATTTAGCTATAGAGTATAGGAAAGAAAGAAAAAGAGTACTTGCAACAGGTATCTGTAAATTTATAAATGAAAACAAAAAATATATAGCAGTTATTGAAGACAGAGAAGCAAAAAGAATAGATTATGATAGAATACTTGAACAAATAGAGTTAGGGAATAAAAAAGAAATAAGAGTTACACAAGAGATAGAACTGGAAAGGTAAGATATGGAAAAAATAATACAAAAGTTTAAAAAAACAGCACCAATAGCATTAGCATTATTTGTAATATTATCAATATTTGTGTTACCAAGTATTTCTTTAACAATATTAAGTTTAAAAAGTAAGATACCATTAGTAGAAAATTCAACAAATAGTATAAATGACCTATATTTTTTTGTAACACATCCATTTAGCTCAATTGGAATGTTATTTACTAAAACAGCAGCATTGCCATACTATTATTTGCTATTTAAATTATTAATTGTAGTAGTATTATTTATTTGGGTAATATTAACAGTAAAAACAAAAACAAAAGACTCAGATTATACAGATATAGAACAAGGTTCTAGTAGATGGTGTAAAGAAGGTGAACAATATCAAATATTAAATAAGGATAATGGTATATTGCTTGCAAAAGATAACTATCTACCAGTAGACAAATTAGGAAATATAAATATAACTGTAATAGGTGGAAGTGGTTCTGGTAAATCTGCAACATTTGGTATTCCAAATGTATTAGGCCTTTTAGGTTCATATGTATTTACAGATCCTAAAGGAGAACTATATAATAAGACATCTGCATATTTTAAAGAAAATGGATATAAGATAAAAGTATTAAATTTAGTAAATACAGAAGCAAGTGACGGATATAATCCACTATTACATATAAAAAGTCAACCAGATGTAGATATTATTGTAAATACAATAATGAAAGGACAGGGAGATGAGAATAAGAGTAGTGGTGGAGATGGAGATTTTTGGGATAATTTAGCAGAAAACTTATTTAAATCAGTAATATATTTCTTGTTATCTACAAGACCAAAAGAAGAAATAAATTTAGCAACTTGTGCAAATTTAGTAAGAGCAGCAGCTGCAAATACAGGTAGAACAAATATGTTTGAAGAATTATTAGAATTATTACCACATGACCATTTAGCAAGAAAATATTTTGCAAATGTTAAACTTTCTAATGATAAAGTATTTGCATCAATTGCAACGACATTACAATCTAAATTAAGTAAGTTTGATGCACCTAATATAGCGGCATTAACAGCAACAGATACAATTGACTTTAAGAGTATAGGTGAAGAAAAAACAGCACTTTTTGTAATATCACCTGATTCACAATCAACATATGATTTCATACTTACAATGTTCTTTTCTCAATTATTACAAGAACTATATGCAGAAGCAGACAAACAACCAGATCAAAAATTAAAAATGCCTGTATATTTCTTTTTAGATGAGTTTGCAAACATTGGACAAATACCAGAATTTGATAAAAAAATCTCAACATCTAGAAGTAGGAGAATATCATTTAGTATAATATTACAAAATTTAGACCAATTAGAAGCACTATATCCAAAATCATATGAAACAATACTTGCAAATTGTGATACACACCTATTTTTAGGAAGTAACTCTAAAAAGACATCTGAATATTTTTCACAAGCATTAGGTAAAATAACTTTAAAAGTTGAGAATAAGTCAACATCAAAAAATACAAAGAATAAGGATTCTGAAAACGAAACAACATCAACTAATATTATGTCTAGAGATTTAATGACACCTGATGAAATAAAGAATTTAGATAATAATAAGTGTATAATACTAGAAAAAGGAGTGCCTCCAATATTAGCAGATAAGTTTTGGTATTTTAAAGAAGAAAAAGCTAAACCATTACTAGAATATGCTTTTAAATCAGTATATCAAGACTATAAAGTAGATAGGGGAACATGGAATATTTTTGACCCTACTCGTAAAGTAAAAGTAAATAGTGGGATGGGAATAAATGCAGTTAACCCAAATAAGATACACGAACTAGAAAATAATCTTTTAGAAACACAAAAAGAAGTATTAAAATCTAATAAAGTAACAAAAGAAAAGAAAATAAAAAACAAGGATATAACACAACTATCATTAGATGAATTATTTAAAGAAGAAACAATAAAAATGAAAAATGATAAAGTTAAACAAATAGAAGAATTAAATTTATCAGAAGAAAATGCAAAAGATATAAAAACAGAAAAAAATTCTAAAAAATTAGAAAATAAGGTGTCAAATTTATCATTAGATGATATAGTTTTTGAAAATAAAGATAAACAAGACTTATTAATAGATAAAATAAATAATAAGTATGCTATAGAACTTGAAAAAGAACTTGATAAAAATGTAAAGATGCAAAAAGACCAAAATAAGAAAATAGCAGAAATAAATCAAAAAATATTAGATGAACAATTAGAAAATACATTAGTATTTGATATAGATACAGAAAAAGATAAAGAAAAAGAAGATATAAAAAAGAAAAAGAAAAATAAAAAAACAAAAGAAGAAAATAAATTAAAAGATATAGAATATGAAGATACTAATTTATCTGATGAATTAGCTAAGATGTTTGATGACTTATTTAACAAATAATTTAACAAATAATAATAAATTTAAACCAATAAATTTAAAAAAAGATAATACTAATAATAAATTTAATAATAATAAAATGAGAATAGGAAGTAATTTAAATTACTTCCTATTTACATTAAATATTTAATAATATTAATTATTGTTTTTGTTGTAATAAATTAGGTATTAAGTTTTCTATTGTTGATATAGCTTCATTAAAATTATGTACAAGATATCCATGTTTTAATATTCCACCTAATACATAATGATTCATAGAATATGAAGGTATATCATATTTATTTGCAGATTTAAGTCTAATATCTGAATTTACAACTATAATAGTCTTATTATTAGATATAGCTATACCTAATTCAACTAAAACACCTGAATCTTCATTTGATATATCTGCTAGAAATATATCTGAATCAATAACTGCTTGAGTATCAGCTTCAAATATTTCAATTGATGTAGGTAAACTTTCTTTGTTTGTATTAAAAGGTTTTTCAATTGGATTAAATACAGTTATATTTTTAAATGTATTTCTAAGTATTGATGCTTCTAATTTTCTTTGAGCAATATCAGCTTCATTAAACATTGAACCTGCTAAATATATTTTAATTGTAGTGTCCATCATAATATTCTCCTTATTTAAATGTTATTTATTAATCCTTGTTTTTTCATATTTGTATTATTGCTTGAATATATTAAATATCTCGGAAAATCTATATTTGCTTTAGAATATTTTAAAATATTGTTATCAAATATTTTAGAAAAATCTTCAGGATATTTAGAATATACATCAACAAATGCAAAAATGTTATTAAAATATTTAATGTTATCTAAATAGATTTGTTTTTCAGAAACTATCATAGCTATGTTGAGTGCTGTTAATTTAGATAAAAGAGATTTAGAAATATTATCACTATTATAGTTTGATATGTAAATATTGTGTGGTAATATGTTAGTATAATTTTTTTCATTTATTGTACTAATATAGTTTGTTAATTGTAATAATATTAGTTCTTTTAATGTATTATCAAAAACTGGTATATAGTTTATTTCAGCATTTTCAAGTATATTTTTAAAACTAATATTATTTTCTCTATTTAAAAGAATTTTAGCAAAAATTGATGTTTCAATCTCTGTAATTATCTTAATAATAGAAGAAATCTTATCTTGAATAATTTTAATATTTTCATCTTTTAATATCTCATCAAAATATTTTAATAAGTTGGTATAAGCACTTAAATTATTTTCATTAATCTTTTTAAACTTATTAACTAAAGTAGAAATATCATTTAAATTAGATAATATATTTTTTAAATCACTAAGGTTAGGTAAAATATTGTTTTCATTCATATATACAGATTTTAGTATAACAGCAGAATTTTGAAGTAGTCTTAAAGACTCAAAATTTATATTTAAATTTAAATTCAATTTTTTGTTTAGTAAAAAGATACTATCAGAAATGTTTTTAGCCATAGCCTTATTATTTTCTTCAATAAAAGGGTTAATATATATATTTTCAGAATTATATAATGTATATTTTTGTTCAGTGTTTTTTGACTTTTCTATAATTTGTTCTATATTAATATCTTTATCAAAAATGTATGTAATACCAACATTCATTTGTTTAGAATTATATGTAATTTGTTTTAAAAAATCTCTAATCTTGTTTGAAGAAATTATTAGATTATTTATAGAGATGTTGTGTAATTCTTGTTCTTGTATGTCATTAATATCAGTAGCAAAAGAAAACTTAGATAACTCAACTCTATTAGTTTTTAAAAGCTCATTAATATATATGTTTGCACAATCATTAATATCTTTTCTTTTTACTAAATCATTAGAAATAGCATTAGTAAATATACGATTAATATTATTACTATCTTCTGTGAATATTAATGTATGTTTAGAATTTTCTGTTTCAGGAATAGTTATATTACCAATTTTTAGAAAATTTGTAAATTCAGTTCTTCTATCATTATTAAGTTTAGTAACATTTAAACTAGGTGTACTATTTTTTTGTTTATTTAAATTCTTTTCTTCTTTTTTTAATTGTATATGTTTAGGTATTTTAAAAAAAGAATAATATATTTTGTATAAACTAAAACTAAAAACAAATAGGTTTAAAGATAGTGTGCTAAAATATATATTAAAGCTATTTGTTTTTAATATATACATATAATTAGGAATTGCAAAAAATATTCCCCAAAAAACGGTATTAACTATTTTAACTAATAATATTGAAACTATAATTGCAAACATAAATATATGAAATTTCAAAATATCTTTTTTAAATTCAGAATTTTTAAAATATTTAGATCTAACCATATAATAGTATGCAATTAAAGGATAAATTGGAGATATGTAGATATGTATAAGATTATTACCAATACCACCAATTAAAATTTGTATAAATTCTAATATACAAGTAACAGTTGCAATACAACTTAATAATGTAAATATAGCTATTATTAATGTATATGTATCTGTTTTTAATACTTTTGCTATTTTTTCACATATTTTTTCAAAAATATTTTTAAAATTATTAAGAAAATCTTCTAAAATATATATTATTTTCATAAAAACTCCTTTATTTTTTTCTAGTTATATAATATCATAGAAATAATAAAAAAGGAATAAAAATAATAAAGATAAGTAAAAGAGGTATTAAAATGAATATAGTATTTATGGGTACACCTGAGTTTGCACGTAAGTCGTTAGAAAAATTAATAGACTCAAAACATAATATATTAGCAGTAGTAACAAATGAAGATAAAAAAAATGGCAGAGGGCAAAAAATACTAGAAACACCTGTAGCTATATTAGCAAAAGAGCATGGTATTAAAGTATTAAAACCAAAAACATTAAAAGACGATAAAGTATTTAATGAAATAAAAGAGTTAAAACCAGATATATTAATTGTAGTAGCATATGGTAAAATATTACCAAAAAGGTATTTAAATATATGTAAATATGCACCAATTAATGTACATGGTTCATTATTACCTAAATATAGGGGGGCTGCACCTATACAATGGGCTGTAATTAATGGAGAAACAGAAACAGGTATTACTACAATGTATCTTGATGAAAAAATGGATACAGGAGATATATTATTACAAGAAAAAATATTAATAGAAAGAAAAGACACAACTAAAACAATGTTTGAAAAATTAAGTATTTTAGGTGCAGATATACTTGTGAGGACATTAGATAAAATAGATGAAATAGTTCCACAAAAACAAAATGAAGATGATGCAACATATGCACCATTAATAGACAAACAAATACAAAATATTAATTGGAATGAAAGTACAGAAAAAATATTTAATATAGTAAGAGGATTAAATGATTTTCTAATAGCTAAAACAAAATTAAATAATACAATTTTTAAAATATTTGAAGTAGAAAAACTAACATTTGAAGAAGTTTCAAATATAATAGGTAAAAGTTTAGAAGAAATATTAAAAGATGATATAAAAACATATTATATTTCTAACAGAAGACTATTTATAAAAGCAAGAGATGGTATTATAGAAGTAATAGTTCTGCAACCAGAGAACAAAAAAAGAATGCATACAAAAGATTATTTACTTGGAAATATGCCGTAAAAACTAGAAAAATACAAAAAAATAGCTAAAATATGTAAAAAAATAAAAAAAAGTTAAAAAAAGTCTTGCAAGTAAATTTTTAATATGCTATATTAAAAATATAATAATGATAGCTAAAAGTATATTTAAATATTGATAAATGTACTGCTAATAATTATTATTGTAGGAGGTATACAATGAACAAAACTGAATTAGTAGAAGCAATCGTAGCTAAAACAGAAGGAACAAAAAAGAATGCAGAATTACATTTAGCAGCATTTCTTGATGTAGTTACAGAAGCGTTACAAAAAGAAGAAAAAATTCAATTAGTAGGATTTGGAACTTTTGAAGTAAGAAGAAGAGCTAAAAGAAAAGGAAGAAATCCACAAACTAATGAAGAAATGATTATTCCAGCTTCAAAAGCACCAGTATTTAAAGCAGGAAAAGCATTAAAAGACAAAGTAAACAAATAGTTTACAACCAATTAAATAAATAACTATGTAATAAAATAATAGAGGTAGTAATATCTCTATTATTTTTTATATAAATTACAAAAATATTACAATGTTATTACTATAAAAAAATATATATACTAAATTAATAAATATAATCATATACTATATTATAGTATTATAGTTTGAATTATTATAGTTAAATTATATTAAATATTAAAAAAAAGTTAGGAGATATAATGTATAAACAAAAGAAAAATAAACAAAAAACAAATACAAATAATGGTATAACATTAATTGCATTAGTACTTACAATAATAGTATTACTTATACTTGCAGGAGTTGCACTTAGTTTAGCACTAGGACAAAATGGATTAATATTTAAAGCGAGAGAAAGTAAGCAAAAACAAGAAATAGCCTTAGAAAAAGACAGAATAATGTCAGCATATAGTGCAAGTTTTACAAATAAAGATGGAAAATTTAATAAAGTTACTTTTAAAAAAGAATTAGAAAAACAAGGTATACAGTTAGATGGTGAAATAGTGGGAGATGAAAATGCTACTCCACTTAACTTAAAAGTTAAAACAAACCATAATGAATATACAGTTACTTATACAATAGAAGACGGTAGAATAATAAATAATCAAATAGGGCAAAACCAATCATCAGAATCAGGAATACAAGTTGGAGATATAATAACTTATGACCCAACAAAAGGAGTTACAGACACATCAAAATTAACATATATAAGTCCAAAAGGTACTGCACAAACAGGAGGTAATGGTTATCATCGTCCTACACAAACAGTAACAATAGACCCAACGGCTAAAGAATGGGTTGTAATATCAACTCATAACAATCAAATAAAGGTAATTTCAAAAGAATCAGTAGGAGGAATAACAGGAGGAGAAGAGGCAAACCAATTTACACTAGAAGGTGGTATAGGTTGGTTATATGCAGAAGAAGAACTACATAAAGCATGTAGTATATATGGACATGGTAAAGGAGCTAAACAAATAACTACAACATATCAAATAGGTAATAAGTATATTGGAGAAGCACAATCAAGAACATTAACTGGTTCTGGTGCAAGAAGTATGACAATTGAAGATATAGTTAAAATAATGAAGGGGGAAGAACATACAGATTTTACAGATGATGATAAGAAATTTTTTGATGATTATCATAACTATAAAGAGGAATCTCAAAAAAGTCTAGAAGTAGTATATCCAACAATAAGTAGTGATAATGAAAAAGGAAGTAGTACAAGTAAACAAAGATATGACCGAGAATATTATGCCATAGATAAAGAACTCGGAGGAGAATATGATAAAGATTTAGTAACAGACCCAAAGGTAAAAGAAAATAAGGAAAAATTAAAAAATCATATATTTAAAAGTAATTGGTATTGGCTTAGCTCTCGTAGCGTTTCTACTATTCGCTCTAGTTTTGCAGTTTTTTGGATCCATATTGTAGACTCTCGCGAGATCTATGGCGACATGATCTTCACTGGTAGAGAGAATTATGCAGATGTGCGTGATAGTACAAGATTCTTGCGACCTGTAGTATATTTAGATGGAAGTATGATAGAGAAAGTAAGTGCAGGACAATGGAAGATAAAAGATTAGTATAATATAATTTAATATAATTTAATAAATATGATAAAAGATAGACTCAATTTGAGTCTATTTTAATTTACATAAATATTTTGCTATTTACTCTTTCTATTTATTAAAAAATGTGGTATAATAAAGATGTAGAAAAAAGAGAGTGAGGAAAAATATATGTTTGAAGTCGGAGCAAAAGTATTTTATCCTATGCATGGAGCAGGGATAATTTCAGATATACAAGAAAAAGAAATATTAGGAGAAAAACAAAATTATTTAATCTTAAAAATGCCAGGAGAAGTTACATTAATGGTTCCTGAAAATAAGATATCTGAGTTAGGTTTAAGAAATGTTGTATCAGAAAAAGAAATAGATGAAGTAATGGACATTATTTTTAATACAGAAAAAAATGATGTTGAAAATTGGAATGAAAGATACAATGAAAATAAAGAAAAAATGAAAACAGGAAATGTATATGAATTAGCAGAAGTATATAGAGATTTAAATCTTAGAAATAATGAAAAAAATCTATCTACTAGTGAAAAGAAAATGCTTAATAATGTAACACAAGTATTAACAAGTGAGATATCTGCTGTTACAGGGCAAACATTAGAAGAAATTAATCAAAAATTAGAAACATTTGGACAATAACATATATTTTAGTAATAATATTAATAATAATAACAAAAAAATAAAAAAATAATAATAATTAATATAGAAGATATTAACATCTTCTATTTTTTATATCTTTATCTTGAGTACTTAGTATATGTTATTTAATGTTGGGTGAAATGTAATGATAATTTAAAATAAATTTAATACAAACTTAATATAGTAAATTTATATCTATTATGATATAATTAAAATGAAAATGGAGGAATGATGAAAAAAAATAATAAAACAGAGCAAAACTATGATTTAGAAATGTATCAAACAATATCACAAGATATTAAAAAATACTATATATTAACAATGTTGATGTTAAAAAAGAAAAGAAAAAAATTAATAGAAAATGGAGTTAATATATTAACACATAGAATGGTATTTCAATTAATCTCTGAAATTACTAAAATACCATATGATATGATAAAAAAAGTAATAACTTCTGTAACTTATAATATAATAGAGGAATTTAATGAAGACCAAAAAATCTATATATCAGAATTAGGATATATAGATAGATTAGCATTAATAAATTATAGTAAATTACCTGAAGATAATATGGATTATTATGAAACAGATATTAATATTTGGATTATTTTAGATTTATGTAATTTAATAGAATCATTTAAAGAAAAGAAAAATTTAAGAAACTCATTATTATTACAATTACCTGTATGTTCAGAAGAGGAGTTAAATAAGATATTACAAAAAGGTTATATAAATAAATTATTTAATAAAATAGTTAAAAAATTTGAATTAGATTCAGTATATAATATAAATGATATATATTTAGCTACTATTTTTGAACCAATGACAGATAGTGAATTTTTACAAATGTTAGAAGAGCCATTAGATATTACAGAAGAAGAATTAACAAAATTATATGAATCAAAAGATTCAGAGTATGAAAGCTTAGTAGATATATTTAAAGATATTATGTTTGCACTTAAAAAATATGATATCATAGCTTATGAAGAAAAGTTTATTGGGAAAAATGAAATCACAAAATTAACAGATGTAGCTAGAAAAAAGATTCAAGAATATACTAAAACTTTAGAAATATGTAATCATGATTTAAAATTTGAAGAAAAAGCAAGTATAGTACAATATTTAAATAGATTAGTATTAAATACAATGAAAATATATGAAAAAATTATATATTTAATGGAATATGTTAAATTCTTAAAAACAATAGTTATAAATTGTGCAGAAATAGATTACGAAAATGATATGCGTTTTTTAGATATAGAGCAATATGAAAAAAGATTTAAAAGCAATCTTAAAGATAGAAAAAAATTTGAAGAATATGATTATAATATATCAGAACTTATAGACTTTACTGATAATTATAATAGTAAAATACTTAGAAAAATATTTGAAATTCATTTCTTTTTAAATACAGGATATATTAATTTTCCTGAAAAAGATATAAAATTATATTATTTAGATAAAGATTCAAAATCTAAAAAGAATTTTGGATGGATTCAAAATTCAGAAAATAATACAAATATGTATATCTATG